>CAYORF010000026.1:0-29961 GCA_964406305.1 uncultured Anaerolineales bacterium
ATCAGGCAGTGACCGATTATCGGGAAGCGGACCACTGGTGGGGGGGAGCTTGGCTAACGGATGGTGATGGAGCAGCAGTGATCTTTGCTGGTACAAAGGCGCTTGGGAATGAATGGTATGGATTTGCTAACGGTGTGGTCTGGGAGCATGATTGTGCAGAACACACACCGCCTACCTGTCCGGATGTCCCGGATTGGCCCTATGATAACCGGGGTTTCTGGGCAGATTCCTACCAGGCCCAACTGATATTTTATGATCCCACTGAACTTGTAGCAGTTACCCGGGGAGAGCTGGACAGTTGGGAACCGCAGATCTACGATACCCTGGTTCTGGATGAATATTTACTGGATCCTGCCTTAAATCATGGGGATTATAAAAGGGATCTGGTTGGTGCAGTAGCGTTTGACAGGGAGAACGGTTTTCTCTACCTGGTCGAGCGAATGGCAGATGAATACCGCTCTGTTATCCATGTTTGGGAAATAAGCCGTTGATCTATTTTTCTTGTGGTATGCTTGAAAATTGGAATAGAAAAATCGTTTGGATCATGATTAAAAAGAATTGATTGGGGAGGAAAGTTTGAAGATCATTCATCTATCGGATTTACATATAGGACAATCCGACAATATTGATAAATGCGACCGGATCGCGGATTGGATCTTGGATAATCGGGAAACCCATCAATCTGAGCTGGTGATCATCAGCGGAGATCTGGTTGATGATGGTCAATCCTGGCAGTTTGAACAAGCCCGGGGATTTATTGCTAGGTTACGTGAAAATGGATTCACTGTTTTGGTTGCGCCCGGGAATCACGACTACGGCCCGGATGGGTACCGTGAGAGTTCAACCAGCCAACAAGATTTTTGTGAGTTGATCTCTGGTATAAAAGAATACCCGGCCGTTTTCATGATTGAGGGACAGGCGATAATCCTTCTGGATTCGATGGCGGAGGAAATGCAGAACATTGATATCTGGGGTGCCCAGGGTTTCCTGGGACAGGCACAACTTCAAAAATTGGATCGAATTCTAGATGAGTTAGCAGAAAATCCTGAGGTTGAAAATATTGTCCTGACCATGCACCATCATCCTTTTGATTATCTCTTTTATCATGGGCTTCGGGATGATGCTGATCTGAAAGGCGTTATCGCCCGGAGACGAGATGCCCCACCCCGGGTCAATGTGTTGTTATTTGGCCATAAACACTTAGAGAAAAGATTTAATGATCCCGAGGATGATAAAGAAGATCTGTTCGGGATCGATATGATCTATGCATCTGGACAAACAGTAGAACGGAAAAGTGATGGAAAAATGGTCATACCCGTTATTGACTTGAAAGACAAAACCATTGAACGGTATTTTATCGATTGATAGTCTATGGACTCTAAGCCTCCGAAACTAGTGATCAAATCAAATTCACAGCTTGCCCAGGGAATCCAGGCAGGCCTGCCGATCTTCCTGGGATATTTTCCGATAGCGATCGCATTTGGCGCTCTGGCTGTCCAGGCACAATTAAACTGGAGGGAAGCGGTCTTGATGTCTCTGATCGTGTTTGCTGGGGCCAGTCAATTTGTGAGTGTGAGCATGTTTCTGGCAGGTGCTGGGGCGGCACAAATTATCGCCGCAACTTTCTTTTTGAATATGCGCCACTTGATCATGAGCCTGGCTGTGAACGACCAAATGCGGCATTTCAGTGAGGGTTGGAAAGGATTTTTGTCGTTTTTTATCACTGATGAAACCTTTGCCTTGCTCACATTGGGTGGGGGAGATTATAAGTCAGAAAAGAGAACACCAGCCTATATGGCTGGATTGATGGTCACAGCATATCTAGGTTGGGTATCCGGAACAGCTGTGGGTGGATTGGGAGCTGGTTTTATTCCACCGGAGATCACTACTGCGATGACAGTAGGGCTGTATGGGTTGTTTATCGGGTTGTTGGTTCCGCCAGCCAGGAAATCGCTTAGTTATGCCGTTATCGCTGTTAGCAGTATGATCCTTAACTGGGCCTTGGGGTTGTTTGTGGATACCGGATGGGCTATTGTCCTGGCGACGATCTTCGCAGCTGGTTTGGGCATAATCCTGATCAAGGAGGATGCATGAAAGTCCTGCTTGTGATTGTTGGTATGGCTCTTGTTACGTATATTCCACGTCTGTTGCCTGCCCTGTTCCTGGACCGTTTCCAGTTTCCTGATTGGTTCAGGAAATGGCTCCAGAGTATTCCTTACGCAGCCCTGGGGGCATTGATCTTCCCGGGTGTGCTGCTGGTAGAGAAAGATAAGCCTGTGCTGGGATTGGCCGGGGGATTGATGGCTTTTCTCCTGTCTCTCCTAAACTTGCATATCACCTTAGTGATGGCAGGTTCGATCTTGATCGTGATCTTGCTGCAGTATTTCTTTTTCTGATCCTATTCAGGCAGATCGTCCAGTATTTGCTGCAGAGTGTTCTTGTAGTTTCGAAAAGCCTTCCGGCCGCTGGCTGTTAGTTGGATCTGGCTTTGTGGTTTCTTTCCCTGGTATCCCTTAATTACAGCGAGATATCCAGCATCTTCTAATTTTCCAAGGTGAGTGGCCAGATTTCCCCAGGAAAGACCGGTCTGATTCTTCAAAAAGACATAGTCCAAACTTTCAACTACATAAAGCATCATCAGGATTCGCAGCCTGGCTGCCTGGATGTTTTTATTACTTTGCTGATGATCGTTATTCTTGGCTATAATTGGTTCATGTTCAAAGGAAATTAAAAGAGGAAATAATGACCCGTAACTGTGATGTATATTTGGAAAAATTATGTCAGGATATCCAACAGCGGCCTGTAGGCAGCGAGGGTAATCGCCAGGCGACCGCGTTTTTTCAGGAAGTTGTGGAGGATTTTGACTGGGATGTTGAATCTACTCCTTTCCAGGCGATGGATTGGCAGGATGAGGGGGCAGAACTTTGGATTGGCGGGAAAAATTTTCAGATATTCTCCAGCCCGTATTCAAAAGGTTGTTCGTTGGAAACCAATCTAATTAAGGCTGGGTCAGTAGAGGAACTGGAAAAGATTGATGCCGCTGGAAAATTACTGCTGCTCCATGGTGAGTTGACCCAGGAACAGCTGATGCCCAAAAACTTTGTCTTTTATAACCCGGAAGAACACCAACAGGTCATTGCTCTTCTGGAAAAGAAAGAGCCAGGAGCGATTTTGGCAGCTACAAGCCGAAATGCTGCTCTGGCCGGAGGAGTATACCCATTTCCACTGATTGAGGATGGGGATTTTCAAATCCCGTCAGTCTATCTGACAGAAGAAGAAGGAAAAAAGTTGCTCCAAAAGGTTGGACAGGTTGGAACTCTAAAATCAGATGCCAGACGAATTCAGACTGAAGGATATAACCTGGTCGCCAGAAAAGGGCAGGATCATAATAGGCGAATAGCAATATCAGCCCATATCGATGCCAAAATTAATACACCAGGAGCCATTGACAATGCTACCGGAGTGATCGTCCTCTTATTGCTGGCGGAAAAATTTAAGGGCTATCAGGGTGATATGATGATCGAATTGCTGCCGTTTAACGGGGAAGATTATTACGCAGCATCTGGACAGATGATCTACCTGGAACAAAACCAAGGGCGATTTGAGGAGATCCTGATTAATATCAATATTGATGGGGCTGGATTCCATGAAGGGCCATCTTCATTTTCACCATTCAATTTAGGGGAAAGAACTCAACAGAGTCTTGATGAGGTCCTGACTTCTATGGAAGATATTGACGAAGGAGGCCCGTGGTACCAGGGAGATCACAGCATTTTCCTCCAGCAAGGGGTGCCTGCAATTGCAGTATCTTCCAAGTGGTTCCTGGAGAACATCGACAGCCAGGAGATAACCCACACTCCCAAGGATCATCCAGCTATTGTTAATTGTGATAAATTAGTTGATATAACCGAGGCCTTGCATAAATTCATTTTGAAGGCATACCTATCATGATTGAATAATCGAGGTATCTATGAATGACCATTCTGGCGAAACTGATCTGGATCACCTGATCAAGAATATGCAGCCAATATTGGAAGACGAGGATCTGGTATTTTGCAGTCTTTCACCAGCTCTGGCGGAAGAGTATTTTGTTTTATGCCAGGGCTATTATGTTGAAAGGGAAGGCATAACAGTGATCATCGGGAAACACCTCGCTGATCTGAATGACCTGGCTTATGACCTCCTATTTAAGAGAATCACCCTGAATGTTCATTCCAGCCTGACCGCAGTAGGTTTTTTGGCCCGGATAATAGAGGTGTTGGCCGCCCAGGGATTTTCAGTGAACGTGGTATCCGCTTATTATCACGATCATCTTTATATACAATCTGACCAGGCCCAGGCAGCATTGGATACTTTATTGCTTTGGCAGGATAAAATGTCTCAGGAAGATATTGAATAAACTGGTAACGAAGATATCCCTAAAGGGTTTACCCTGATATGGAATCTTATTTTCTGAGTTGAGGAGTAAATATGAAAAAATGGGGTTGGATCATCCAGATCATTTTCCTGCTGATATTGGTCGGAGCTGGGGTCTATCTGGTTAATTCGGTTCAAAATTCGATCTCGAGCCAACTGCTGCCAGTCAGAGAAATGACAGATAGTCTTTCGACACAGATATCTGTGGTTCTCCATCCCACACCGACTATTCTTCCTGATCCGGTTACCATCGTACATGAAGTGCGCAGCCTGGCCCGCCTGGAAACCATCAAATTCAGCTTGGAAAAGATTATCACAGCGGAAACCCGCCAGGGAATATTTAAGTGGTTGATTGGTGATCAATTGATCCTTGTTGCTCATGGTGAGGTTATTGCTGGTATTGATTTGAAAAAACTTGATCCAGAAGCTCTTGAGGTGAGGGGAGGAGTCTTATATGTCCAGCTTCCTGATCCTGAGATCTTTGTGGTAGCGATTGATAATGAACAATCTTATATATATGACCGTGATACCGGGTTATTCACTCACGGAGAGGTGAATCTGGAATCAGAAGCCAGGCGAGCAGCTGAGATCGAGATCGAAGAAAGCGCTTTGAAAGATGGCATATTGGAACTCGCTGACCAAAATGCAGAAAGCTACCTGGGAGGATTGTTTAGGGAGTTGGGTTATCCTGAAGTGATCTTTGAGTAGTTAGGGCATTTTTTAACCATTGGGATAAAGTCCTTATAAGGACTTTGTCCCTTTTTGTTCATATACGATAAAATAAACAGGTTGATAGAAATACTAGACAAATCACGATAAGATCATCATGAACGATATCACCAAAAAACGCTGGATCATCCTGTACTACTCCTTTTCCATATACGTGGGCATGTCAGGTGCTGTATTTGGTCCAGCGCTGTTGAAGTTGGTTGAACAAACCAATTCCACCATTGGGAATATCAGCCTCATTTTCCCGACTCGGGCAATCTCTTACCTGGCAGGATCCTGGATTGCAGGGTTGTTATTTGATAAGTTCAAGGGACATAAATTATTAGTCAGGATTCTCCCCTTCATCGCGATCACCCTGGTTTTGGTCCCCTTCATGAAGACTCCTTTGGGGTTGATTTTAGTATCCATGATTATGGCTCTGGCCACTGGTATGGTGGATGTGGGCTGCAATAGCCTGCTGTTCCGGGTGCCGGATATCAAAATAGCTCCTGCGATGAGCGGATTACATTTTTTCTTCGGGTTGGGAGCATTTATTGCCCCGTTGACACTGGCCGGATCCCTCAAAATAACCGAGGGCATTCAATGGGGGTTTTGGGGTTTGGGTTTGGTTTCCATTTTAATCCTGATCCAATTCATAAACCTTCAAGGACCTGCATTAAAAAAATTCTCACAACCCAAAGGTCAACAAACAAAAAAAGCAACGTTAGTAAACCGAACACAGATCATCTGGGTAATCGCCATATTTTTCTTTGCTTTTGTTGGTGTGGAGGTCGGATATGGAGATTGGTTGTCAGTATATTCCATTAAATCTGGATTGGCGACTGAACAAGCAGCCATCCTGTTAACATCCACATATTGGGGCGCATTCACTTTCAGCCGATTGATCAGTATACCTTTGGCAACGAGAATCAAACAAAAAAAGATCCTCCTGGCGAATATAGTTGGAGCTGTTTTAGGACTTGGGTTGGTTTTCCTAATTCCCCATCAATCTAAGATCCTTTTGCTCGGAACTATAATTCTGGGTTTTTCTGTAGCTCCCTTGTTCGCTACAATGCTTACCTTTGCAGAGAGTTTAATGCCTATGACTGGTAGAGTGACCAGTATATTTTTCATCAGCGGGAGTATGGGTTCCATCTTCGTGCCCTGGCTGATTGGAAGATCCGTAGAAGATCTGGGGCCGAGATACATAATCCAGGTACTATACATGACTTTATTGCTGGCTGCTGTAGTGCTTGTTGTAATAATGCAAGTATCAAAGAAAAAACCGCAGTATTCACTGCGGTTTTTATCGATTGATTAAGCTCATCTTGGCACTTTACCCCGCTTCAATATCAGGGATAACATATAACCCGGCATCCTTCAATACATAGATCAAAGCATCGGGTTTTTCATCGAGAAACTGAGAAACATATCCCCTTAAACTTTCCTCTGGAGTTCCTTCGTCAGGGATGGCAACAATCCTGAAGGTCCGTAATAAATCATCCGGGTCCATCTCACTGAGGATTTTGATCTGATTTTCCCCTAGGCTCTTTAATATCCGTAAGACATCAACTGGTTTTTGATTACCGATGCGGAATGTTTCCTTGCTGCATGTATTGGCGATCACCCAGTCGAGGGCTTTATCCAACTCCATATCCTGAACGGCTTCCATAGCTTCCTGATATCCGACGGAGCCAACTCCATCCTGGCAGGGAGCGAGCAGCAGCACAGCCCCGCCCGGTTTTTTAGCGGCGTTCCAGGCTGCGTGTGTGCCTTTACTGGCCTGGTAGAGATTTAATCCAACTCCTCCTACAGAGACTATCACCAGGTCAGCAGCTTTTTCAACATGGATCACTCGCCGATGATATAAGAGCTCATTTGCCAGATCATGGAGGGCGATGATATTGCCTGCGTTCAATTGGGTGATTTGCCCGTGATCCATGATGGCATCAATGCAGAATATTGGTGTGTGATCCTGGACGATTGTTGTCATTTCTTTCATATCAGAGATAACAGGGTTACCTTCGGTATTACCCAATCGGCAGGCCGCTTTGAATCCAGTCTCTTTATCAAACATCTGAGTGTGGTTTGTATTGATCGTCACCCTGCCAGCCACACCAGGGAACAGCTGTTTAACCGTACCTGCCACTCCGGCAAAATAGTGATATTCGGAGTCGGTGACAGGAATTAATATACATGCATTTAGTGCATCTTGATTAATGGTGATTGGTGTATTGCTGCTGGAAACTCCCAGATCAGTAAGATTATTCTGGTCGTTGTGGATTAAGATCTGATCTTTATATTCTTGGAAGATATCCTCACCTAGGATTCTATCCCTGATCTCTGTATCACTTGGTGGACGATGGGTTCCACTGGCGATCAAGATACCTAAATCTTCTTTTTGTACTCCACAGATATCAATCAGATATGGAAGGAGCAAAGGATAGAGAATCCTGGTATGACGGTTGGGTCTAGTATTATCATCTGCGATCAATAACACCTTTTTTCCACAGCCAGGATAGTGGTCAGCCACCAGTTCCTTTAATGGGGAAGCATTAATCGGATTTTCGAGAGCATGGATGAAATCTGTTTTGAGATCAGAAATCTCAGATTGAACATCTGGCGAATCGATCACCCGGACTGTTCCTCGGTTTTCTGGGATGAATTTGGAAAGGGTCTGATCGCCGTATTCGATACTGATATCAAGATAAGCCATAGTGTCACCTACCGGTAAATGTTTTTGTTTACTCTAATACATCAATAAGTATTTAGCAAGGTACTTAATGGTTGTTTTCTCTAATTCTCAAATCAGGGATCGACCAATAGAAGAGCTATGATAAAATGTGGGCTGATTTATGGTGATGGAGTCCACCGATAACCGCAATAATGCTGATGACTCCTAGATTATCTCACTAGGAGATTCGGAATTATGCAAAACCTGTTATTAATTGGGTTAGGTGGATTTATGGGGGCTTTATTGCGGTATGGTGTCAGCGAATTTATTCAGAGCTGGTCTAAGAGCATCAATTTCCCTTATGGAACCCTGGCCGTAAATTTACTGGGCTGTCTTCTCATCGGCATGTTATCTCAGGTTGCAGAAGTCCGAGGAGTAATTTCTCCGGAAGCTAGATATTTTATTTTTATCGGATTGCTGGGAGCGTTTACAACTTTTTCCACTTTTGGTAACGATACTGTCAGCCTTTTTCGAGACGGGGAAAATTTGCTTTCCTACATCAATATTGGTTTGCACCTTGTATTAGGCTTATCCGCGGTCTGGCTTGGCCAATCTCTGATTTCACAACCCTGGAAATGAATTTCCTTATTAAGGATGCATGATCTTTAAGTTAATAGGTCTTCGTATCCTGTTCTATGTACTAATCCAAACCAAAATCGCGAGCAACTGCTTCAGCTGAGCTGAATTCTTCAGGCGTATTCAGATTCAGGAAAGTGTGCTCGGAGCCGGTGACATTTAGGGTCTCTTTAGGATCCAGGAATTTTAGATTGGCTTTTTTGTGCCAGGCTTTCATCCGCCACAGGTCCTGGTCTATGGCATGTTCCACTAAGGCCAAGCAGCTCTCTCTCCGATAAACCGCGTGCAGCGGTTCTAGTCCATTAGGTGTGCTGGGGATAATCCCATCCAAATTCGATCCTTGGATATTGTCAGCCATAAACCTGATCAATTTTGGGCTGGCAAAGGGCATATCCACTGCGACCAATCCTACTAAGGGAGTGTTGGCCACAGACAGTGCTGTCAACAAACCGCCCAAAGCGCCCCGCCCGGGGCGTATATCCCCGAATACCGGCAATCCAAATTCCAGATAGGGTGGGGCGTTATTCGAAATAATCAGTATTTCAGCGTTTAGCTCCTGGAAACGATCCATCAACCGCTTAATTAAAGGAATACCTAAAAAGGGGAGGAAAGCTTTGTCCTTGCCCATCCGGGAGGATTCACCACCAGCCTGAAGAACAATAGTGATCATAATCAGATTATAATGAGATTGGTAAGGTTTTGGAATTGAATTTCGATTGACCAGGAGATATTAAACATGAGTCTGGAAGATATTCTCGATCGCATGGTGACCGCAAGTGAGCTGGCAGAAACTCTCGATGACCAGTCACTTCGATGCCTGGCCTGTGCCCATCAATGCAAGATCAAACCTGGCCAGAGGGGTATTTGCAAGATCCGCTTTAATCAAGATGGCCGCTTAATGGTCCCCTGGGGATATGTATCCTCTCTCCAGGTTGATCCAATCGAAAAGAAACCCTTTTATCATTTTCTGGCTGGCGCAAATGCGTTGACCTTTGGGATGTTGGGATGTAATTTGAGGTGTGGCTATTGCCAGAATTGGTTAACATCTCAGGCCTTACGGGAAGAAGGTACAGGGCATGTGGAAGAGTATCTCCGTAAGATCACTCCAGAAGCCCTCGTTGAATACGGGGTTCAATATGGAGCCGAGGTTGTCGCATCCTCGTATAACGAACCCTTGATCACATCCGAATGGGCCAGGGATATCTTCGAGCTGGCGGGGAGATCGGGTTTACGGCAAGTTTATATCTCTAATGGATTTGCCACAAAGGAAGTATTGGATTTCCTGGGTCCGAACCTGCAAGGTTTCAAAGTTGACTTAAAAACAATGCAGCCAGACCACTACCGGGAATTGGGCGGCGGTTTACAGCCAGTATTGGACAGCATCCTTTATGCCCATCAATTGGGGTTGTGGGTGGAAATTGTAACTTTATTGGTTCCCGGATTTAACGATTCCGAATCTGAATTGCAAGAAATGGCCGCATTCATCCATTCCGTATCACCCGAAATTCCCTGGCATGTAACGGCATTCCGTCCCGAGTATAAAATGCTGGATAAACCGAGGACCGCTCACCAGCAGATCATAAACGCGGTTGAAATAGGTTATAAGGAAGGGCTTCAATACGTATATGGGGGGAATATGCCCGGCAGTTTAGGAAAATTCGAACATACTTATTGCCACCACTGCCAGGCGGTGTTGATCAAGAGGCGTGGTTTTTCCATACAGGAATATTACATCACCCCGGAAGGTTTGTGCCCGGAATGTGGCACGACGATACCAGGGATTTGGTCTACTACTCCGCCCAAGAAAAGGCTCTTCCCTTTTTAGATATTATTACGTTTTATTTGCTTATCTGCAGGTGAAGGACATTCTGATCGATTCCCCCAAATTGGTATTTGTAGATTTCATCTCCCCGCATGAAATCTAATTCGGTTTTACCTTGTTCAATTGACCAGTTAATGATCTTACTCAACAGTACCCATCCCGGCGATAGGTTCTCGAATACAGAATTGATCCCGGAATTATAGATCCAGATCTTCTCGTTAAAATCAAAGTTCAAATATCCGGCAGCTTTAATATTACCTACAGTGAGGAATGCCAGCTGCAGCCAGCCTTCGTCAAAGGCTGCCCGGGCGCTATCTTTGATTTGTTTTTTCATTTGATCAGTCAGGAACTTCTCTTTTTCTAGATTATTTGCCATCAGGTCTAAGAAATCATCAAGTTCCTGGTCTAGATCATGTTCCTTATTGACAATATACCAGTCCACTGGCAAGAAATAGGAATTGGCGTTTCTGTTTTTCCGAGAAATTTCTTGTTGGTAACGATCCTCAAGTGAATCCAGATAGGCCTGCCAGTTTGATGGCAATTGAACAGCTGGCGCAGGCTGTATGATTTCTACTTTTGTTTGGAAGCCTGCAGCCGTGGCTGCCTCTTCCATCAACGAGACAGTAGGGGAGTTCTCTGGAAGGTTATACAGATCCACAGTTTTCCAAGTAGGGGCAAGATCTGAAGATAAGTAATCGAATATATCTGTAATGAACCCAGATAGGTCTTCTGGCGAGACGATCAGATCCAGATAATCTGAGATTTCATAACTTCCGATAAAATGCACCTTCTGATTTGAAATAAAAAATGGGGCAATGCCGGTTAGTTTTTGGTCCGAATCCCGTCGAAGAAGAATAGCAAGATCTCCACTATCCCATTCTCCACCACCCAGGTTGAACCACCACTGGGATTGGAATTCATGCCGCAGGAACGGCACATGACTTGCACTTTGAGATAAGAGTGCATTCCAATCCTCTTTGAGTTGGAGAAATTCTGGGGTGGAATGGATTCGTTCGATGGTCATGCAGTCCTCTGGGATGGTGGGTGGCTTCGAACTCCATTTTACCAGTATAATAAAGGCAGCAAAACGACTAAATCGGAAGATGAATATGACTACCAGATTTAACCTCAACATACTGCCCATTTTGCGGCAAATGGATAAAACGGTCTCTGTGCTACCGGGATTATTCATCACTAAGCCTCCCAGGCGCTCCCCCAGAAGGCGGGGCCAGGAAAGGTTAGTGCTGCATTTGCATTTAGATGGCAATGCGCCGCTCTCTGATACTGCGATGGAGCAGCTTCTTACTAAATTGGCCGAGGTTTATTACCAAACTGATGGATCAACCACTTCTGCCTTGCGCAATGTCACCGATGTGCTGAATAAATACCTCCTGGATCGAAATTACCGGGCAGCTACAAAAGGATTGAAAGCTACTGGATATCTGACCCAGATCGTTCTCCGTGAAGACAGGGTTCTATATGCCCAATGCGGCCCATCTTATATCTACCAAATCACTGGAGACGTTGTTGAAGATTTGCATGATCCAGAATTATCTGGTTCAGGTTTGGGTTTGGGTAAGTCTTATAAGGTGCGATATCACCAGCTTAATCTTCAACCCAATCAGCTTCTTATCCTGACCCCGAAGACACCCAAAACCTGGACAGACAACCTCTTCAAGAATTTGACCAGGATGAAACACAGTGCCTTAGTCCAAAGGTTATTGCATAAATTGGATGAGGACTTGGAAGCGGTCTTGTTTTTCCCGGTAGATGGCGAAGGTGAAGTAAATGTCATTGAACCCAATTGGGGGTTGGGTGTCGGAGCTCTGGAGATAACGGAATTGGATCATGGTGGAGCAGTAGAAGAAGTGATTGAAGATGAACCGGTATGGGTTGAATCTCCGATCCAGATTCCAGATGATACAGATGTACCAGTACTTAAACCCGATATCAAAGAAAAACCTCCTAAAAAAGAGGAATTTGTCAGCCCGCGTCGCAAGGTTGATAAAAAACCAGGATTGGCTTCCCAAGTAGCAGCGAAGATCGGGCCAGCTATTGATGATATTCAAGGATCAAAAGCCTGGTCTGTTCTAAGCAATGCAGGTGGATCCGTAGGAGATACGGTTCGAAAAGGCTGGCATTCAATCCTGGGTTTGATAAGCAAGATGCTTCCGGATGACCAGATCTTGGACCTTCCTTCTTGGAGTCTAAGCATGATTGCGATCTTGGTCCCGGTTGTAATGGTGGTGTTTGGTAGTGGGTTCTATATCAAACGGGGCAGAAACCAACTTTATGACGATCATTTTTCCCAGGCTAAAACTTTGTTGAGCCTGGCCCAGACTCAAATTGATTCGCCGGAATATTATCAAACTATTTCTGAGGCACTGGATCAGATCTCGTTCGCTAGAAGTTATCAGCAAACAGATGAAGTGGAAGAGTTGTTTTCTACGCTGCGCCTTGAATTGGATACTTTGGACCGGGTCACCCGGTTAAATTACGAACCCCTCTTCAGTCGTGGGTTGGGTGCGGATGTGACCATATCCAAGATTGTTGTGACTGCTTGGAATGATCTATATATGCTGAACGAAGATTACGGAACTGTGATCTGGGCTCAATCAAATCCGGATGGATACAAGATCATTGACGAATTCAGCTGCGGTCCTATTGACGGGCATATTACTGTTGGCCCGCTGGTGGATATTGTTGCTTTGCCGACTTCACAGGAAGATCAGGCGACCATAATGGGGATTGATAAGAATCACACGATGATCTTCTGTTACGCGGATTTGACGGAAACGCCAGTGATCTTTGAGGATACTTCCTATACACTTGGCCGGGGGCCTGCTGAAGCGATCACTATGTCCAGCAGCACACCTTACAATTTATATATTCTGGATCCGGAAAAGCGAGCAATTTGGATTGAATACCAGAGCCAGAACTATCATGAAGGTTCCGAATATTTTGGCGCTATCGATTCTCCGGAGATGGCAGATGCCATTGAATTGGTGACGAATGGAAGTGAGTTATTTATTCTGCACGGTGATGGTTATGTGACCAAATGTGTGACCGAGAGAGCAGACGCTGACCCTCTCTGCACAACTCCTTTTGATTATTCTGACACCCGACCAGGCAGCGAGTCTGGACCTTTCTTTGCAGGGGCCAATTTTGATTCCTTTACGATCAAAGGATCACCAGGAATGGCTGTATATATGTTGGATTCTAAGGAGCAGGCCTTATACCGCTTTAGCACTCAGTTGGAGTTCCAGGAACAGTTCCGACCGCTGGAAGGCATCATTGATCAACCGGCAACAGCGTTCACTGTCACAATGAGTGACCGGGTATTTTTGGCGGTAGATAATCAGATCTATACCGCTCAACTTCTTCCCTGAGAACAAGATCGTTAAACATATAGATCCGTAACCTGTCTTGGATTACGGATCTATTTTTAATTTCAATGTCTGGCGATATTATTCTTCTACTTCTTCTTCCTCAAGATCATCTTCTTCGAATAATTCAACTCCTGGGGCCTGAAGCACGACTGCTGTGATATTGTCATGTCCCCCCCGTAAGTTAGCAAGGTCAACCAGATTTTGAAGCTGTTCGTCTTTGCTTTCCTCACCCACCAGGATCTCAAGAATTTCCTCATCTGCAACCAGATCTGTGAGTCCATCCGTGCAAATTAGAATCTGGTCCCCGGGAACGAGGGGTAATCCCTGGTTAGCTTTAGCTTGTTCCTGGTTTTCTTCTAAGTCCATATATAAACGCAGGTCTGGATGGATTGGGTCAGATGATCCGAGATAACTTCGGATCAGATGCCTGCGGGGGTGATTGCGGGCTTCCTCGGTGTTTATCACTCCAACCTCCAGCGCTTCCTGGACCCAGGTATGATCGATATTCAATTGCTGGATTACATTATCCCGTACTAAATATAATCTTGAATCACCAAGAGTAGCGATGTACAGGGCGGAGTCGATCACTAGAGCACAAGCCACGGTGGACCCCATCCCTTTCCTGGAATCATCGTTAGCTGCTTCACTCGTGATGCTGTGATTGGCTTCCAATAGAGCGCTTTTTAAGATCCATAAAGGATCAGTACCGTCGCTTTCAGCTACTGAGGAAATGATCGTGGCAACAGCTATTTTTGATGCGATTTCCCCTGCCTTATGGCCGCCTATCCCATCGGCAATTATTCCCAGCAGAACAGGTGTATCGTCATCCTCGTTAAGCGTAAAAGCGGTTACTTCAAATGAATCCTCATTTAATCGCCCTTTACTTCCTGGGTCTGTGATCGATGCTGAGTTTAGGTGAGGGTGTTTACTAGGGATCACGTTCTTTTCTCCTCCGTCACAAGAGGTGTTTCTATTCTTGGCATGACTTGAAATCGGAAAATTGCTTCTCCAATGTGTATGATATCACCATCTTTTAGGATTTGGTGTTCCCTGCTTTTGATTTGCTGATAGTTTATCCAGGTACCAGCGGTGGACCCAAGATCAGTGATCTGGTATTTTTCATTATCCAAAAAGTTGATCATAGCGTGTTCTTTGATTACGGAAGGATGTTTGATCTGGATGCCACTACCAGGTATTGAACTACCGATTTTTATCTCATTTGCATCAACCCGGATTGGTTCGGGGAATAATTGCTGCGACACATCATTGATTGCGATCAGTCGGTAAGGTTTTATTATCTGGTTAGCGCTATCCTGAAGGTCGGTATTATTACTTGGAAGGATTTTTCTGACCAGGGTCTTGGATTTTGTGAATTGCACCCATTTTGAGAAAAATAGCTGGAAACTATTTGTCACACCTGGCTGGATCCTTCCCTGGGAGATGAAGATGAAAAGCGCCAACCCGGCCAGCAGGATCACCGCCAACCCAGCTAGGGCAGGGGCATTCGCCTGGATGATGCTGGTGAGATCTGGAGGGGGGACGATAACCTTGATCTCAACCGGAGTCTCTACACTCAACCTTGCTAAACCAAGTATATCAACAGCTTCAAGGGATAGGTGATGTATGGCGCTAGTCTTATATGAACTGATGTCCCAGATGAATTGTTCATAAGGGGGAGATGTTTTTCTATCGACGATCTCTCCATCCACCCGGAATATTAGCTCCTCAAGATCCCTGGGATGATTGTCAGGAAATTCCAATAAGATATTTAGCGGAACAGCTTCTGGTTGGAAGGTGTGATTAGTGTTTTCAACAGAATTTTCTTCCAATATCTCCCGGGTTATTACCCTGGGGGGAGAGATGAAAATCGGATTGGGAGGTTGAATATCAAGGAAGAATTCACGCACACCAACAATTGGAGAAAGCGTAGAATCCACAGTTACTTCCAGGGTTTGAGTGCCTGGTGTCACGATCTGGGAGCGATAATTGAGTAAGTAAGTGCTTCGCAGCGGCTCAAGTATTTGTTCAAGGTCTGTCAGGGGTTCATCTCCAGAAAACGTTAAGAATAACCCACCGGTATCCGTAGATAAATTCTGAAGTTTAGCAGCCCCCGCTGTTGAGAAGAATGCTGGTGATGATATCAAGATGGTATAGACCTTGACCTGGTTATCCGCAGCCTGGGAGATTAGGTTGTCAATAGCAGCAAACCCTTCTGTAGTTGGCTGGCTGGTATAAAGCAGCACAATACGTTTCATGCCTGGTTGATCGACCGGGTCGGAAGCGATACTGATCGCCTTGGCGAGAACGTTGAAATTGGATTCGGTCTCCCGAAGTTCTGGATCATATCCTTCCAGGATCGATATCACATCAGATTTTTCTATGAGGTGGGAGTGCTCCAAACCATCATTGGAGACAATGCTTATATTATCAGGCGCTGAGTTCTGCGGCTGGGCTGCCCAGTTCAACAGTGACTGCTTAATATAGTCAAAGCGGGAATTGCCATTGATATCCTGGATGGCAAATGGATTGGACAGATTGAAAGCAGCTACAAGTTGGATCCCGGGACTGAGGGCCTGGAAGTCCAGTAGTTCTTGATTTATTCCGTTTTCATGGAGTGTGATTTGATCAGCAGTTAGATTAGTAATGCCTCTGCCTTCTCTATTGTTTACATCTATATAGAGGGTAATGTCAGGATAATTTGCCAGATCAGGTGTGGAGAGGGAAATCTCTCTGGCTGCTTGGGCTCTTACCTGGGAGGCAGAGATCATCAAGATCAGGCAAAGTAGGATCAGGCTGTGTAAGCTCTTTCTGGGGTTAATCCCTTTTGTGACCATTGTCTGCCATTGTACCAAAAAGGGGCCAAGCATCCGCTATCTGTTTTATTAACATTGGCTGAAGATCAAACACCGGGGGAACTATAAAAAGTAATGGTTGTGATAGAATTTGGAGTATTGAAAATCACTAAAAATATCTAGAAAAACCTACAAATCTATGACAGAATTTATCCTGGCATCAAAATCTCCAAGGAGGAAGACCCTTCTCCGGAACTTAATTGACCCGTTTATCGTCGTTAATTCAGACGTAGATGAGCGGGAAATCCCTGGCGAAAACCCAGGTCAGTTTGTGATTCGTCTCGCTAAGGAAAAAGCACTTAAGGGAGGGGCAGGTGTATTGGCCAATTCCCTCGAAAACGCCTTTGTGTTAGGGGCGGATACCATTGTTGTTGATGGGACAGAGATTTTAGGAAAACCGCAAGATCAGATGGATGCTGCCAGGATCCTGAAGCAATTGCGAGGTAAAACCCACAAGGTGTTATCAGGAATTGCTCTTTATAATCTCTCTACCGGGGAAATTCAAACCCGATTGGTTTGCACTGAAGTGGTAATGAGAGAGTATACTGATGATGAGATCCAGGATTATATAGCCAGTGGTGATCCCATGGATAAAGCGGGAGCTTACGGTATTCAGAACAGTGATTTTAATCCAGCCCCGGATTTTTTTGGGTGTTTTGCTAATGTTATGGGTTTACCTCTCTGCCATTTGGCAGTATTAATGAAAGAGATGGGTATTGAAACTGACCACAGAGTAGCGGATCGCTGTCAGGATTCAATTGATTATCAGTGTCCGATATATGCCGATGTGTTGGCGGGAACGAAAGGGCATAGTACAGAGAGTAATTGACTATGAAAAAATTCATATTAATAATAATCCTATTTGCCTTGATAGCTGGTTGCAGTAAATCAACTCCGGAAAGCACACTGCAATCTGGAGGAACTCCTACACCTGGTTTAGCGCCACCGGAGGTTCAGACAACACAAGCTCCAGATGTAGAGGAAGCTGCAATCGAATTTCTGGAATCCTGGAAAACAAATGATTACCAGGCAATGTATTCGATGTTAAATCCCTCGAGCCAGGAAGTGATCACTGAGGAGGAATTTTCCCAGATTTACCATGACGTGACTGTCGAACTTGCCATGGAATCACTAGAATATGCGATCCTGTCATCCTTCGTTGATCCCAGCCAGGCCCAGGTTGCTGTCTCAATTAATTACAATAGCTTATTGATCGATGATTTAAAACGGGATATTATCCTCCTTCTCAGCCTTAACGAAGGGACCTGGAAGGTTAATTGGTCAAGGGGTTTGATCTTCCCTGAGTTGGAAGGGGATAATATGCTCAAGCTGACCCGCTTGGTTCCTTCTAGGGGAAATATCTATGACCGGAATGGCAGCGTGATCGTAGCTTACTCCGATGCAATTTCGGTTGGTCTTACGCCCTCACAGATCAACCCTAAAAAGGAAGATAAAGTCCTGGAAGAATTAGGGCGCGATCTCGATTTGCCACCAGAAGTGATCTATGCCATGTACGAGGACTATCCTCCTGGAGTGGATTGGTATCTTCCCCTGGGAGCAATCTCGATGGATTCCATTGAACCCCGGCTGGGTATTCTCCAATCGTATACAACATCAGGAGTTCTTCTGCGGAACTTTGATGGTAGGTATTATTTTAATGGTGGTGCAGCACCCCAGGCAGTTGGGTATGTGCGCTGGATACAGGAAGCTGAACTGGATGCCTATCGCGTTCAGGGATACTCTCAAGGTGAGAAGGTCGGTGGGCAAGGTCTGGAATATTGGGGAGAGGATTACATTGCTGGCGATAGGGGAGGCATCCTCTATGTTGTTAATGAAGCAGGCGAAACTATTTCCCAATTGGCAAGAGAAGAGGCGGCCCCACCTGCAGAGATCTACACAACGTTTGAAAAAGACTTCCAGCTGGAAGTCCAAAAAGCCCTCTATGGTTATAACGGAGCGGTAGTGGTGATGGAAATGGATACCGGCCGTGTTCTCGCCATGGCATCGACCCCTTATTTTGACCCGAATGCTTTTAATTCCGATTATTATAATTCCTCGTTTTTACTGCAGGAATATTATAAAGCGGATCAAAAATCCCCATTCCTGAACCGCGCTACTCAAGGTTTATATCCGCTGGGATCCGTATTCAAAGTGATCACTATGGCAGCCGCTCTGGAGACCGGAGAGTTCACAGAAAGTGATGTATATGACTGCGGATATTTCTTTGAAGAGCTTTCCGGGGTTACCCTCAACGACTGGACATACGATCACTTCCTGGAAGATGATAAAACACCCCCCAGCGGCGTGCTCACCTTAACTGAGGGTTTGATGAGGTCCTGTAATCCTTATTTCTGGCACATCGGACTTCATTTGTATCAAAATGGATATCCGGAAGCAGTTTCAGATATGGCTAAAGGATTTGGATTGGGATCGTTGACCGGTATAGAAACCTTGGAAGAAGAGGCCGGAAATATCCCGGCTCCAGGTTCTGAACTGGATGCCACCAATCAGGCAATCGGGCAGGGAGACACTCTGGTCACTCCGCTTCAGGTTGCCCGATTTATGGCGGCTCTTGGCAATGGTGGAACTATGTACAGGCCTCAATTTGTGGAAAGCATCCGCAGTGCAGGCGGCGAGGAGATTTTCACTTTTGAACCCGAGGTAGTAGGTGAACTTCCAATCAGCAGCACAACTCGCAATATAATCACCAATGCCATGGTGCAAGTTGTTGATAATCCCCGCGGTACTGCCAATTATCGGATCAGAGGACTGCAGATTAATGTGGCTGGGAAAACTGGCTCAGCGGAATCGGGCTCTGGAGAATCTCATGCCTGGTTTAGCGGATTTACATATAACCAAAATGAGAACAAACCTGATATTGCCATTGCGGTGATCGCGGAAAACGCCGGGGAAGGATCTGATGTGGCAGCCCCGATCTTCAGACGAGTTGTAGAGCTCTATTTTAATCAGGTGCTTCGTTATTACCCCTGGGAATCAGAAATTGGTGTTTGGTATGTCCCCGAGGATGATGCAGAATAATAATCAGGAGAAGGTGTTGAGTGACTGAAGAGTTTCGTGGGCGTGTGATCCAGGCTCAATCTGGTTTTTTCAGCGTTGAAACCGGGGAGAAGGTGGTTGTTTGTAAACTTAGAGGCCGATTAAAGAAAGGCCGCAAGCTGGCCGATATTATTGCTATTGGCGATTGGGTAATCATCACAGAGCAGGAAGATGACACTGGCATGATCGAAGAGGTTGAACCCCGCCAGTCAATGCTCTACCGCATGGCGCCAACAGCTCGAGGGGAATTCAAGCAGATCATCATTGCCAACCCCGATCAGGCTGTCTTTATTTTTTCTGTAGCCCAACCTGAACCCCGTTTGCCCATGTTGGACCGTTTTTTAGTCATTGCAGAAAGAGAGTCAATAGATATTTTAATCGTGGCAAATAAGGTCGATCTGGTCGGAATGAAAAAAGCCAAAGAATACTTCCAGCGTTATCAGAAGATTGGCTACAAGGTTTTTTATACATCGGCGGTGAAGAACCGGGGTATTAATCAACTGAAGAAAGAGTTGATCGGAAAGACCAGCGTTTTTGCGGGTCCGTCTGGTGCGGGAAAGTCCAGCATCTTGAATGCCATTCAACCTGGATTGGGTTTGGTAGTAAAGGAAGTAAGTGAAGCGACCAAAAAAGGGAAACATACTACGGTGTCCAGAAAGCTTGTTCCTTTAAGTGGTGGTGGCTATATCGCGGACACCCCAGGATTAAAAGCGCTTGATCTTTGGGATATCACTCCGGAAGAAGTGGACGGCTATTTTCCAGAAATTCATAAAGCGTTGTCACACTGTCGATTCAGTGATTGCACCCATACCCATGAACCAGGTTGTGCTGTTATCGAAGCTATTAAGAATAAGGAAATCCATCCGGAGCGCTACCGATCATATCTGCGCATGAGAGAAGTGGAAGAAGATAAGATACCATGGTTCTAGAACGAAAAATAATTCTCTCTATCCTGTTGATTTCGGTCCTGTCGATGTCTGCTTGTCTGGCAGAGAGTTCCCAAATTATTAACATCCCGGAAAAGAACCAGGGAACTCAAGTCACGCCACTGCCAAACCCGGTACCTAAAAAGGTACTTTCTGTCTGTCTGGGAGAAGAACCCACTTCGCTTTTTTTGTATGGAGATCAATCTGCTTCGGCCAGGATAATCCGTCAGGCTATTTATGATTGGACTGTTTCTGACCCATCTCTTGGCGCGATTTCTGCTCTCATTGAAGTTGTCCCTTCTTTGGAAAATGGTCTGGTCACGGTTTCTCAAGTAGATGTCTTTCCGGGGGAACGTATTGTAAATCACATTGGTAATCTAACAATCCTGGCAAACGGCACACAATACCGACCTTCCGGTTGTTATGACCCTTCATGTTTGGAAACCTTTGAGGACCAGAATTCAATTACTATGGATCAGACCATGGTTGAATTTAAAATACAAAGTGGCATTACTTGGTCAGACGGTTCACCGATAAGCGCTTCTGATTCTGTGTATTCTTATCAGGTTGCAGCACTTATTTATGGCTCAGGTGGCCCGAAGAAACTGCGCTACTCCTCCTCCTATCAAGTTGGAGAGGATGAAGAGATACGTTGGACAGGCCTGCCAGGTTATCTAGGTGTCTATTCATATCCGGATCTATTTTTCGATCCTTTACCTGAACATCTCTGGAAGAATCTAACCCGCGATGAACTGCTTACCTCATCTCAGAGTGTTGAACGCCCACTGGCCTGGGGTTCGTATCAGGTTGCTGATTGGGTGCACGGAGATCATATCTCATTGGTGTCCAATGAACAAAATTACCTGGTTCCTGATGGATTGCCAGGATTCGATGCTCTTGTATTCCGCTTCGTTGGTAGTGCGGAAGAAGCTTTGGCAGCTTTCCAGTCTGGAGAATGCCAGCTGGTAGTTAATCAACCAGGACTTTCTGAATATAAGACTGAACTTATGCAGGGTGCAGCGGATGGCGACCTGCGGATCTATCAAAGCGAGAATAAAGCCTGGGAGCAGCTCAGCTTTGGAGTCAATTCGAGGGACGCCAACCGGATTCTTTTGGCGGTTCCTGAATTACGCCAGGCTCTGGCGGGCTGTATCGACAGAGAAAAGATCTCATCCTTACGATTGGACGCTGGTGGGATAGTGGATGACTTTTTCTCTCCCGGCCAATTCGGTATGGACGACTTGGAAATAACCTATACATATCAACCGGTGGAATCCGGATTGTTATTAAAGGAACTGGGGTGGATAGATGGAGATGGGGATCCGGAAACTCCTCGTATAGCGAATGGGGTTGCAGGTGTAGTTGACGGCACTATTTTGGAATTCACAATCCTGGCTGCTGAAGTTGATCCGCTGCCCACTGCAGTGACAGTGATCCAGGATGGGCTTGGATCCTGCGGCATTGGAGTTGAAGTTGAATTACTGCCCCCTGCAGAATTATTCGCGCCTGGTCCGGATGGACCTATCTTCGGTAGGCATTTTGATTTGGCATACTTCGCTTGGGCGGCTGGAAATTATCAACCATGTCGTCTATTCTTATCCGATGAAATCCCGGGTTTGTATCCTAAATATCCAAAAGGGTGGGGGGGAGTCAATGCGTCCGGATACAGCGATGAAATTTTTGATTCGACCTGCAGAATCTTACTATCCGGACTGCCGGATAGTAACGTGTTCCTTGAAGCTCGGGGAAAGATAATGGAAATTTTCAGAACAGAGCTGCCCGTGTTGCCTCTCTTTTTCAGACAGGATATCATTATTGCTAGTCCCGACTTGGTAGGCTTAGAAAGTGATGTTTTTCCATTGTTTTGGAATATTGAAATAGTACAATAGATATTGTTTGTATACACGAATTATGTTAGTATGTTACAGTTATTTCGATAAAATGTTATATTATCTATTACGGTTGTTTATTCCTTAAAGGATAATACAATAAATGCAGAAAAAAACCTTGGAAACCCATTGATAATTTCATGAATAAGCCATTATAATAAATAAACGTCAGGTCTAGATATCACACCTAGAAATTGTCAACAAAGTCAATATTGTGGTAGGAGGAATGCAATTTGGACAATAGAGAAGTAATCCTTGATATTAGGGATTTATATACGACATTCCACACCCGGGAGGGAATTGTCCACGCAGTTAATGGAATTTCTTATCAATTGCATGCGGGTGAAACATTAGGGATCGTTGGTGAAAGTGGATGTGGCAAAAGTGTTTCAATGCTTTCCGTCATTGATCTATTAGAATCTCCACCTGCAAAAATTGATGCGGAGGCAATCTATTTTAAGGATAAGAATCTGAGGGAGATCTCTAAATCGGATATGCGCCGAATCCGGGGAAGTAGTATTACCATGATCTTCCAGGACCCGATGACTTCACTCAATCCTGTTTTGACTATCGGATTTCAGATCAAAGAACCTTTAAAACTCCATTTAGGGATGAACGATGAACAAGCAGCCAAGCGGTCAGCGGAATTATTGGCCCTGGTTGGAATTCCTGAAGCGGAAAATCGATTGTCAGATTACCCGCATCAATTTTCAGGTGGTATGCGTCAGCGAGCCATGATTGCTATGGCCTTAGCATGCAATCCGACCTTATTAATTGCTGATGAACCAACCACAGCTTTGGATGTGACTATTCAAGCTCAATTGGTTGAGTTGATAAAAGGTATTCAGAAAGAATTGGGTATGGCATTGATATGGATCACCCACGACCTAGGAGTTGTGGCAGGTATAGCAGAGAGGGTAGTTGTTATGTATGCCGGATTTGTGGTTGAGGATGCCAAGGTGGATGACCTCTATGGAAATCCTCTTCATCCTTATACTTCAGCTTTGCTTAAGTCATTGCCAAGAGTGGATGATGACCAAGAAGAAAAATTGGCCACAATCGAAGGAATGCCTCCTGGATTACTCGAGCGGCCGGAATGTTGTCCTTTTGAACCTCGCTGCTCGTTTGCGAAAGATATCTGTCGGAATGAAAATCCTCCCTTAGAAGAGCTTAAACCTGGACATAGAGTAGCTTGTTGGGTTGATATGAATACAGGTGAACTTCGATGAATAAGGAAAAGAATATTTTAGTCAAGGTTGATAAACTAGTCAAATACTTTCCGATTACACGGGGGATTGTTTTCCAGAAAGAAGTCGGGGCAGTAAAAGCTGTTGATAATATTAGTTTTGAGATCCGTGAAGGGGAAACTCTGGGTTTGGTTGGGGAAAGCGGCTGCGGAAAATCAACCACAGGGAGAACAATTCTCCAGCTCCATGAACCAACCTCAGGACATGTTTATTATCGAGGGGAAGATCTTTCTAAAATTCCGGCCAACAAACTTCGAAAGTTACGCCGCAATATACAAATTATATTCCAGGATCCTTACGCTTCCCTAAATCCTCGCATGACAATTGGCGATATTATCGCTGAACCTCTTGAAATACATAATATTGGTAATGCCAAAACTAGTCGGGAGCGTGTCCAAGAATTACTCAACCTGGTAGGTTTAAATCCTTTCTTCATTAAGCGTTATCCTCATGAGTTTTCTGGAGGTCAAAGACAGAGAATTGGTGTCGCTCGGGCATTGGCTCTGAACCCGGAATTTATTGTTTGTGATGAACCCATTTCGGCGTTGGACGTTTCAGTTCAGGCTCAGGTTGTTAACCTGCTGGAAGAGCTCCAGGAAAAATTTAATTTGACCTATTTGTTTATCGCTCACGATTTATCTATGGTGCGGCATATTTCGGATCGCATCGCTGTCATGTACCTGGGAAAACTGGTTGAATTAGCAGACCGGGATGCGCTCTTTAATAATAAAATGCATCCCTATTCGATTTCTTTATTATCTGCCGTTCCTATTCCAGATCCACCCAAAGAACGCCAGAGAAAACGGATTATTCTAAAGGGAGATGTCCCGAGCCCAGCTAATGTTCCATCAGGTTGCCGGTTCCACACGCGCTGTCCTATTGCGGAGGAAATCTGCAAACGGGAAGATCCCCCATGGACAGAAAAAGAAACAGATCATTGGGTTGCTTGTCATTTAGTGGAAAAAGCTCAACGATTGATGCTCTAAACAGCTTTTTTTATCACACAAAATACAGTCTTATGGTGTCTACAGTAGTAATTAAAAAGAAAAGGAGGTGGTGTAATCTCATATTTGGTAGAAAAGTACGTTTTCATGTTGTTTAAGTGTTAAGAAATAAAAATTAGAAGGAGAAGATTAGCTATGAGGAAAAAACTATTTGTACTTTTTTCCGTATTGATCGTCGGCGCGATGCTACTTTCCGCTTGCGGATCTGGAGCTGGAGCAGATGTAAAAGCCCCGGTAACCCTGACCTGGAACTTTAGTACCGAGCCCCCCACCGTGGATCCTGCATTGGCGAGCGACACCACCTCGGTTGATGTGATCAGGAACCTGTTTGTTGGTCTGACTCAATTCGATCCTGATACCGGTGCAGTTGAACCCTATCTGGCAACCGAATGGGAATTGGGTGTGGACGCTGACGGCGCCCAGACCTACACCTTTAAACTGCGCAAAGATATCGCCTGGGTGCATTATGATCCCCTCACCGGCGAGACCACGCAAGTAAAGGACGCCGACGGCAACGACCGTTTTGTAAACGCCTATGATGTGGTTTACGGCGTCAAGAGAACCGTTAATGTCGAAACTGCTTCGGACTACGGTTACGTAACCTACATTGTCAAGAACGCTGCCCCCTTAAACGCTGGTGAAGAAGGATTTTCCCTGGATGATTTGGGTGTAGTGGCTGTTGATGAATGGACCGTAATGTTCACCCTGGAAGATCCGGCAGGATACTTCCCCGCCATTTCCGGTCTTTGGGTGATGGAACCACAGCCTGCTTGGGCCATTGAGGAATTTGGTGAAAAATGGACAGAAGCTGGAAATATCGTCACCAATGGTCCCTACGTATTGGATACCTGGTTCCATGGTGGTGAGATGACTTTAGTCAAGAATCCGCTCTGGATCAACGCAGATGATGTCCAGATTGAGCGCGTGCAAGGCTACATGATCACCGAAGATTCCACCGCTTTTGCACTGTACGAAAATAATGAATTGGACACTCAAGGTGTTCCTCTGCCTGAGATTGATCGCGTCAAAGCTGATCCCGTTCTGAGCGAGGAATTTTTCAATGCTCCCGAGGCCTGCACCTACTACTACGGCTTCACCAACAACAAACCCCCCTTTGATGACATCCGTGTCCGCACGGCTTTCACACAGGCAATTGACCGCCAGTCCTTGATTGACAACGTTACCAAAGGTGGACAAATCCCCGCGACCTCCTTTGCTCCTCCTGGAATCTTCGGCGCCCCAGCACCTGGCACCGTTGGTCTTCCCTCTGACCCCGTCGCGGCCAAGGCTGCCCTCCAGGACTACCTGGATGATAAAGGTATGACTGTGGAAGATTTTAATGCCCTGGGTGTTACCTTGATGCACAACACCAGTGAAGGTCACGCCAGTATCGCAGCTGCAATCCAGCAGATGTGGACTGACACCCTCGGTGTGGAAGTTCAGGTTGAAAACCAGGAATGGGCAGTTTATCTGGTTACAATCCAGAACGATACCCCGCTTGAGGATATGCCCCATATTTGGCGATTGGGTTGGTGCGCGGACTATCCTGATGAGAACAACTGGGTTCACGAAGTCTTTAACAATGCAATGGGTGCAAACCGACTTCGCCGTGATTCAGGTTTGTTTGATGAACTGACTATGGCTGCTGCCAAAGCAGCTGATCCTGCGGAGAGAGAAGAACTCTACCTCCAGGCAGAAGAAGAGTTGGCATTAAACGAGGTTGCTTACGCCCCGATCTATCACTACACTATCGTAAATGTCACCAAACCATGGTTGACCAGGAACTTCCCGCTTATGGGTGGGGTAGACTTCTTCAACTGGACTCTTGACATGGACGCGAAACTTGCGGCCCAGGGTAAATAATCCGTTTTAGAGTAGAAAATCTATGGAGACTGGAGAATTCCTCCAGTCTCCATATTTTCAGAAAGGATTGTGATTTATGTTTAGATATGTCATCCGTCGAATTCTCCAATTCATCCCTGTTTTATTTGCCATCACTCTCTTCACCTTTGTTCTGATGCGGGCAATACCTGGGGGTCCCTTCGATTTTGTGGGTGACAAGAGTTTACCTCCTCAAGTAGTGGCTAACCTGGAAGCTAAATATCATCTCGACTGGCCCCTTTGGAAGCAATTTGTTTCCTATGTAATCGGTGATGACTTCTTGGGTGAAGAAGGTACCTCGTTAGGGGTTTTGCGGGGAGATTTAGGTCCTTCCTTGCGCTACCGTGGACAAAGTGTTAACGAAATTATTGCAGCAACATTGCCTGCTTCAGCTCAACTCGGTTTTATGTCAACAATCTTAGCGATCATGATTGGCATCCCTGTTGGTACCATCGCGGCGTTAAACCAAAACAGTTGGGCGGATTATTTGAGTACCTTTGGAGCTGTGTTCTTTTTATCAGTGCCAAACCTGGTTTTAGCCCCCCTGCTTATCTGGATTTTTGCCCTAAAATTGGGTTGGTTCCCGGTGGTAGGATGGGCTTCGAAACCCCCCTATTTGCTGGGATTTTTACCCCAATTAAATGAGCTCAATCTGGAATATTTTAAACATGCAGCAATGCCTGTTTTTGCCTTGGGCACAGGATCTGCGGCAGCCATTGCTCGCCTAACACGGGCTAGTTTACTCCAGGTGATCAGCGAAGACTACATTCGGACTGCCCGGGCAAAAGGCCTGCGCGAACGAGTTGTGATTGTGGTCCATGCCCTGAAAAATAGTTTGATCCCGGTTGTCACCATTATTGGTCCTCTCTTTGCAGCCCTCATGACCGGTACATTTGTCGTTGAGACTATCTTTGGTATCAATGGTATGGGAAAACATTTTGTAAATAGTATTGGAAACCGGGATTATCAGATCATCATGGGGGTGACGCTAATTTATGCGGTGGTTCTGGTGATTGCGAATCTTCTGGTGGATATCAGCTACGCCTTGCTGGATCCACGGATTCGGTTTGACTGAAATTATTAGGTTTTTTGGAGGAATGTATGGATGCTGCTGAATTAACGCAATTTTCGGGAAAAGAGCGCAGTCTCTGGGCGAAGTCGTTTTCCCGGCTTCTTAGGAATAAGATAGCCGTTATCAGCGGTATCTTTATTATTGTTCTGGTGTTGGTAGCAATATTTGCGGACTTTTTAACCCCGTATACTTTTGCCGAACAAGATCTGTTAAACAATAACGCTGTGCCTGAGTGGATGATGTTCCTGCTTCCCGAGGGGGGGGAAAACTATGCCAGAATAAGCAATGCCTATCCTTTGGCAGCGGACAGCCTGGGTAGGGATATCTGGACCAGAACCATATTTGGCGCTCGCATATCCTTGATAATTGCTTTTTCCGCGGCATCTGTGGATCTGGTGGTCGGGATCCTGATCGGGATGATTTCCGGATACGCTGGGGGTCGAACGGACAGTATAATCATGCGTGTGGTGGACTTTTTATATGCCTTCCCTTTCCTCATCGCCGTGATTTTACTGCAGACTTATTTTAAAGCGATTGGCCGCCGGGCCGGCGAAGGGGGTCTAGGAAATTTGATAGTCAATTTGAACAACGAGATGGGGGGATTGCTGTTTCTTTTCATCGCGATTGGTTTGCTTAACTGGCTGCAAATGGCCCGCCTGGCTCGAGGGCAGGTATTGGCAACCAAGAAGAAGGAATATGTTGAAGCCGCCCGGGCTCTGGGAGCCAATGATACAAGGATTCTGGTAAAACACTTATTTCCCAATATTCTGGGACCACTAATTGTTGCCGAAACGATGGCAATTCCAGGGTATATTTTCTTAGAAGCATTCTTGAGTTTTATTGGTTTAGGTGTAAATCCCCCCACGCCCAGTTGGGGTATTATGATTTCTGAAGGTATAAATGGTTTAAGATCCTATCCAAACCAGGTTTTGATTCCTGCCATTGCCTTATCTTTGACTACCCTGGCATTTAATTTCCTGGGAGATGGGCTCCGCGATGCTTTTGATCCGCGTCAAAAAGATGTCTAAACATTACTAGATAATTTGCATTAAATATAATTATTAACTGCGGATGCCCAGGCATCCGCAGTATTTTATTAGAACGGGAGCTGGAAGTGAAGAGAAGACCTTTTAACGCAAAAATCATTATTGCCACCTTGGTATTACTGATGATAGCGTTATTGACGGAAAGCTGTCAAGTTTCACAAGAAAAAACTCGTAAACCTTCCGAAGACTGGAGCAGAGGTCTTCCCTTGGCTTCAGACGCCAGCAGCACGATTGGTTTTGAGGTGGATAAAAATGGAGAGAGAATTTACGTGGTGATTCCTCATCAAAACCAATCTCAGGAAAATGAATTTCGATATCTTCAATTAAACTCGTCAGCGGAGATCATCCTGGAAAAGGATCTCGAGATAGAATTGAGGGGCTTTGCACGTTCTCCCAGGTTGGAATTATCGGAGGACAGGGGCTTTCACCTTTTTTGGTTAACTCGCGAAGATTCATCTGAGGGGTGGCATTTATGGTATGGTCTTTTCCACAATCAAGGCGAACAAAATGGGCAAGTTTATCAGATAACATCTGATGAATCTGGAGTAGGCAAATACGACGTCGTTTCGGATGGAGATGGAGGGGTAATAGTGGTCTGGCAAGATACCCAAACCAATGGTATTTTTATGGCACATATCTCTTCCACTGGAGAGACCATCGCCACACCGCATTTAGTTGTTCAGGATGGGGAATGGCCTTCGGTGAGAGTGGATAATCAGGTTAGGATCCATCTGATCTGGATGGAGGATACGGTCCTGATGTACCATGCCTTCCAACCAGGAGATATTACACCTTTCTTTGGCGAGAGCATAGCCCGCCTGCAGATAGGTTCTGGAAATACTTTAAAGGGGCTTTCTCTGGGTTTGTCTGATGGTTGGATATCCGCTTTCTGGTCAGTTCTGAAACAAGCTGGATTGGAAGCTGGCACTGCAAAAACTGAATATGTCGTTTTCCCGGTCGGGAAACCCGATGAGGGTCAGATTCAATCACTGAACATTATGGATGATGATAACCCTTTCAACCCTTACCGGGGTTCATTTGCATTGTCCCAATTAATGCCACCCCCTCAAGCTGATTTCCTTAGTACAAACTATATCCTATCGCCCGTTACATCTGATAATCAAAACTCTGAATTGATCGTTTCAGTTTCTGCCAATCAGACTCTTCGTTTGAATAATAACATTCAAATTGTCCTGGGTGTATTTAACGATGGAGAATACCAAGGTTATACGGTAGCCACAAAAACTGAAACTCTATCCAAAGACCCTGTCATAAAGGTAGATGATGCGGGAAATTTATATCTGGTATGGAGGGAAGGAGCATCGGGATCTCAAGTGTTTCT
>CAYORF010000027.1:0-29088 GCA_964406305.1 uncultured Anaerolineales bacterium
GGGTTTGGTCGACCGCCTGTTGGACCATCTAGAAAGTTCTCAGAGGGAAGACGGCGGCTGGGCTGATGAACACAGCCTCCTGTACTGGCAGCCGTATTTCTCTACAGTGATCCTGCTGGCACTGAAGCGATTTGGGAGGATCTAGGCAATGCCAAAAGAAGAGCATCTGAATGGATTGGATCTGGGTTAGAAGTGCAAGGATTTGATGATGAAATGTCTTCTGACCATCATTGAGGCCCCAGAAGCATGCCTATTTTGTCCGCGGATGAGCACAAGAGCCATCATTCCGGTATTCAGAAGCACATGGCAGAGTGGTCGCCATACAGACTCCTAATATATTCTTTACCGATCATATTCATGGAGAATGCAATTGCGTAAAGGTTTTTGGAAAGCTTTCCCCTTATTATTGATAATTCTATCTGCCTGTTCGACACAACCCAGAGTGTTGTCTGGAGTTGTGTCTGATGAATATGGTCCACTTGGGGGCGTGGTTGTACGAATCCAGGCAACAGACGTCTTTACGAGAACAAATGAGGATGGAAGTTTTGTTTTTAATGACCTGCAGCCAGAAACTCCGGTGAAGGTAACTGCCTGGAAGTCAGGCTATTATATTGGTGGAGGAGAAAAGACCTACAAGCCTGGTGAAACAGAGATTGAGTTAATGTTGATCAGGCATACTGATTCCGACCACCCGGGATACGAGTGGCTCAGTGCTTTTTCATCCAGCGGAGACCCCGGAAATTGTAAAAATTGCCATGCACAACCAGATGACCCTGCCTCAGCACTCCCTTTTGACGAGTGGATCTTGGACGCCCATTCCCAATCTACTGGAAATGAAAGATTTCTGACTATGTATGCAGGTACGGATGTTTACGGAAATCAGAGTCCCCTTACGAGAAAGGGATATAACAGGGATTATGGTTCATTCCCCCTTCCCCCAGACCCTTCCCTGCCCTACTTTGGCCCGGGTTATAAAATTGATTTTCCTGAAACCGCGGGCAACTGCAGTGCCTGCCACGTACCAATGCAGGCCATTTCTGCTCCTTATGGAACCGATCCCACAATGGTAGTAGAAGGAGCTGAAGGGATTTCCTGTGATTTTTGTCATAAGATCTGGGCGGTAAACTTAGACGAAGAGGGACTTCCATATCCGAATATGCCGGGAGTGCTTTCATATGAATTCAGGAGGCCGGGTGAAGGACACCAGCTTTTTTTGGGACCTCTTGAAGATGTGGCACCTGGCGAGGACACCTATTCTCCTCTCCAAAACCAAAGCGAGTTTTGTGCTCCTTGCCACACAGCAGTATTTTGGGATACTCTTATTTATAATTCATTTGGGGAATGGCTCGATAGCCCCTATAGTGATCCGATCTCGGGACAAACTTGCCAAGACTGCCATATGCCTACAGGGTTGATTGATCATTTTGCGTTGATCGACGAAGGGGGCTTGGTTCGAGATCCGGAAACGATATTCAGCCACCTCATGCCCGGTGCAGCTGACGAAGAGTTATTAAAGAATGCTATCTCGATGTCAATTGCGGCTTGGAAAGATGACGGAAAAGCAAATCTTCAAGTAAATATAACTAATGATCAAACCGGACACCATGTACCAACCGATAGCCCCCTCCGCCACCTAATCTTGGTGATTGAAGCCCGAATGGAAGATGGGGAGTTACTGGAAATGATTGAGGGGCCGGTAATTCCGGAGTGGGCAGGGATCGGGGACCCGGACGATGGATGTTATGGAGGTCAGCCCGGAAAAATTTACGCAAAAGTACTGGAAGAATATTGGACAGAGGTGTCACCATCTGGAAATTACTGGAATCCTACTCGGATTGTCAGCGACAACCGGATCGCTGCTTTTGAAACAGACAAAACAAACTTCCAATTTGTTGATCCGATTGAGGGAAAATTGACAATTAACGTTAAGTTGGTTTATCGACGGGCGTTCATTGAATTAATGGACCAAAAAAGCTGGGATGCGCCCGACATCATAATGGCTGAAGAAGTAATCGTCCTGGAATGAAGCCGTAATAAAGGAGCATGATAATGAAACGCATCTTATCTCTTGGATTGTTATTGATTTTGGTTCTTTTGGTACTGTTCCTTGGTATCCAAACAAATCCAGCCCAGGCCCAACAGGGAGGTTTTTTTGAACCCTTTGACGATCCCGAAATGCCCGGGTGGGATAGAAACCCTGGAGCAGAGATCGTTGACGGTGTGCTTACCATTGGGGCTGAAAGTTTTGTTCATCGACCCGGGGAGTGGAGCGAACTAGAATTATCCATCCGTGCAAGACATATGACACCAGCAGACTTTGTGGTCAGTTTCCGGACTGCTGGCAGCGAAGGCTATCACTTGTTATTGGGGATGGGATCAATCACCTTGCAGCAAGAAAGTAATGGAGAAGTGCAGCATCTTGAGAGCTCGGAATTTCCCGAAATCGGGGTTGGAGAGTGGTTTGAGTTGACGCTTGTTGCTCTTGATGAAAACATTACAGTGAGTATAAATCAGGGAGAACCACTTTTGGTTGTGTCTAACGTCGGCCCCTCCAATTCGGGAGGTCTATCCATCCAAACTTTCCCCGGATCAGAAATTCAAGTGGACGAGATCAGCTTAATAATTCCTGGTGACGAAGTTGAGCAAGAAGAGACTAATAAAGAATCGTCCCAAACAAATACTGAAGGCTCCACTGTTGGCGATCTGCCAGTAGAACCCTGGGTTCGCACAGGAGGCCCCAGCGGAGGATTAGGATATGACATTCGGATGGATCCGAGAGATACAAATGTGATGTATGTGACGGATGCATATGCGGGAGCATTTAAGAGTATTGATGGAGGAAAGAACTGGTTTCCTATCAACGATGGGATTACCTCTAGGGTCGGCCCTTCGGCAGATGGTGTGCCGGTATTTAGTTTGACGGTAGACCCTAATAATCCTGATACGCTTTGGGTTGGAACAAATGTTGGTGGCGGTGTTTTCCGAAGTGATGATGGTGGAGAATCCTGGCGCCAAATGACCAATGGTATTCTTGAGCAGAGTTTGGTTATCCGGGGTTTTTCTGTAGAGCCGGGAAATTCAGATGTAGTTTACCTAGCAGGCGAGATCGGGAGCTGGGAGTGGAATGGGTCTCCACTAAACGGATTGGGTTTTGATCTTACTCGGGGTGCGGTTTATAAATCCACAGATAGAGGAGAAAATTGGAACCGTATCTGGTATGGTGATCATCTAGCTCGATATGTATTGATCCATCCTGACAACCACGAAAAATTATATGTATCAACCGGTATTTTTGACCGGGAAGCTGCCAACAGCAATCCTGAAACACTAGAACCCGGCGGTGTGGGAGTGGTACGAAGCTCGGATGGCGGTAAAACTTGGGAGGCCCTTGGTGTAAGCCGTGGTTTTCGATACGACGAATTATATATAGGCAGTCTGGCAATGCATCCCACCAAGCCAGAAATATTATTTGCGGCCGCGGGTAGTGATGCCCACCTGACTGCTTTGGATTGGATGATAGGAGCTATCTATCGAACCAGTGATGGCGGTGATTCTTGGGAGCGCGTGTTGGATCTGCCAAACGCCAGCGCAGTTGAAATATGTGAGGGTGACCCCAATGTTGTTTATGCCGGCGCATCGAGCTTTTTTTACCGATCAGATGATGGCGGAACTAGCTGGCAAATCAAAAGCGGGACTGAGGGAGATTTATCCAAATATTGGGGACCCGAGGAGATTGTTTCTGGTTTTCCGATTGATATGCAATGTGATCCAGATGATCCGATGAGAGTTTTTGTAAATAATTATGGCGGGGGAAATGTGGTCACTACAGATGGGGGAACTACCTGGTTTGATGCCAGCGATGGTTACACAGGCGCTCTGATGGACACAGTAGTTTCTGCACCAGGCGCCCCGGCCCTGGTATTCAGCAGCGCCCGCAGTGGAATATTTAAAAGTACTGATGGTGGAGAAAATTGGGAGGGTATGTCGCGTGGTGCTGCTCGATCAATGGAGGCTTACGCGATAGCTGTTAATCCGTGGGACCACGCACACCTAATTGCTGAAGTTGTGGATGCCGGTGCAATGCCAAAAATTTCCTACGACAGTGGGAATACCTGGCAGAATGCGAATCCCCAAGTGAATAATATGGAAGGATTTCGCTGGGAAACCATAAAAAAAGTGGCCTTTTCACCAACGGAACCTGGACGCGTGATCGGAATTGAGGGGGAGAAAAAGTGCGATCAACATGGTACAAAAACCTGCTTTGAAAATGAGGGCATGGGTGTGGTTTATTCTAAAGATGGTGGTGAGAACTGGAGTATTTCAAATTTGCGGGATAGGCTGGCTACAGAGCTAGTCTTTGCTCAGGACGGAAGCGCATACGTGGTTCTCTTTCTCAATGATCTTTACCGGAGTATAGATGGTGGTGAGACCTGGACCTTGGTATCTGAGAATAATTCAATCAGTGTTCTTAATCGGGACCCTGATTCTTATCCCCCAGTGCTGATTGCGTTGGAGGTGGATCCAGAAGATCCATCCAGACTATATGCAGGATATACAATCGGAGGCGTGAATGTAAGTGAAGACGGTGGGGCAACGTGGACACACTCTTCTGTTGGGATGGTTCCAGAAGCAGCTATATTCGACCTGGTCGCTGATAGAGCTCACCCCGGTGTGATCTATGCGGCATCTCGCCTAAGCGGAGTGTACCGTTCTGTTGATGATGGGACAACCTGGCAAGCCATTAATGATGGGCTATCTAATCGCGCTGCATTGAGTTTGTCCCTATCTATTGATGGAAGTTATTTATATGTAGCTACGGAAGGGGGCGGTGTGTTTAGATTAAGTCCTGATGGAAAGCCCCCACTTGAGGGAGTTGTTGAGACGCTAGATGATCAAGAAGAGCAGCAAGTTGATGAAGCCGAACCAGATCAAATAACAGAGGATACTGATCAGGATATACCCCCAGTGATAGATGAAAAAAACCAACCCCGGGAAAATAACCTGGGCGGATGGGTTTTAGGTGGTGTGCTTTTGGTGGTATTGGGAGGGATATTGGGTTTTGTTTTAGCAAAAAGCAGACGGGAAACCTGATAATACTGAACCAGACTTCGAATATGTTAAATCCAGCCAGGGCTTATAAATATTTGACATCTTCCTGCACTTTGATACGCCTTTGTTATGGTGCTTAATCATTCTAGGGAGCCATTTACAATTTTATACCGATTCCATTATCCTTTCTTGTATGAGTAAGGGTAAAAACCATATGTCTAATTATTCAGGTCTCTCAAGATTCTCCCCGACAGATCAAAAAAGAGTTCCGGTTTGGTTGGTTCTGGCACTGGTTATTTTACTGGGCTCCTGCCAGGTAAAACCACAAGTATTGGATAACCAACCGCTGGTTGAGGATGAGCGGATTCCAGAGGGGATGACAGCGGACCAAGTCAGTACCCTTGCCAGCTTGAAACAAATCGATGAGTTCCCCCTGTATACGATGGCCTACGAAGGAGATCTGGCATTGGAGGGTGAGAATGCTGCCCTGCAAAGGTATGGAGAAGAACCGGCCTGGGCCTGTTCTCTTTTTGCTGCTTATGGGGATCCGGATGAAATGTTATACGGCCGCAACTTCGACTGGGATTTCAGTCCGGCCCTGCTGTTATTCATGGATCCGCCAGGAGGATATGCTTCAGTCTCCATGGGGATATATACTGTCTTGGATTCGGTGAAGACCGGGCTTTTGGTATAGAGGATCTACCATTAGAAGAGCAAGTTGGATTGCTGGACGCCCTATATATTCCGTTTGACGGTATGAACGAAGCCGGACTGGTGGTAGGCATGGCCGCCGTTCCTCCTGGTGGAATGGAGGAAGATCCCGCCAAGGAAACGATTGATTCATTGATGGTGATCCGCAAGATCCTTGATCAAGCGGCAACGATCGAAGAAGCGGTTGATATTATCCGATCCTACAATATCGATATGGGGAGTACCCCTATTCATTATCTGATCTCGGAAAAAAGCGGACGATCTGCCCTGATCGAGTTCTCGAAAGGCGAAATTGTTGTGCTGCCCAACGAATATTCCTGGCAGATGGCGACGAATTTCTTAATGTCACAAACTAGCAGGTCGCAGGATATTAACTGCGGTCGTTATAGAGCAATTGAGGAGAAGTTAACCGACCTCGGGGGAAAGATAAGCCCAGACCAGGCCGTGGATCTGTTAGAAGATGTCGCCCAGCCTTTAACCCAATGGTCGGTTGTTTACCGGCTCAGTGCTGAAGAAGTCTGGGTTGTGATGGGGGGAGAGTAAAATCAGATTCACAAGATAGATAGCAGTTTTGAGTAAGGGATACTAAATGTATCAAGAAAAAGAAGCGGTTTCCTTTCGGGGAAACCGCTTCTCATAGTAAATATTGGGCACAAAATCCTATTTTTCCTAAACCAACATCTCAATACTTAACGCCACGGCTTCTCCTCCTCCCAGGCACAGGGAAGCGATGCCGGTCTTGAGGCCGCGCTTTTTGAGAGCGTAAATCAGGGTGACCAATACCCGTGCGCCGGAGCAGCCGATCGGGTGTCCGAGGGCGATGGCGCCGCCATTCACGTTTACCTTCTCCCAATCCCAACCTTCCTCAACCATGATCTTTTCATCTCCCAGGCACTGGGCAGCAAACGCTTCATTCAACTCAATAAGATCATAATCCATAAGAGTGGTATTTGTTTTTTTAAATAAAGCCCGCATGGTATAGGCGGGAGCAGTAAAGATTTCCAGTGGGGCAACCGCGGTGTTTGCATATCCTGTAATGCGGGCTAAGGGTTTAATGCCCAATTCCTCAGCTTTGGCTTCGCTCATTATGACAACCGCAGCTGCGCCGTCAGAAATTGCAGAAGCATTGCCTGCCGTCACAGATCCGTCTTTTTGAAAAACCGGCCGTAAACGGCCCAGCCGTTCTAATGAGGTGTCTTCGCGAGGTATCTCGTCTGTATCAAAGATAAGAGGGTCGCCTTTTCGCTGTGGTACCTCTACTGGTGTTATTTCTTCTGTGAAATTTCCAGCCTTGATCGAAGCCACTGCTTTCTGGTGGCTTTTGAGGGCGAACTCGTCCTGCTCCTCGCGGCTTACTTTATACTCAGCAGCTATCCATTCCGCTGATTGACCCATATGTTTATCTTCAAACGGGCACCATAAACCATCGTGAACCGTTGCGTCCAATATCTCACCATGTCCCAGCCGGTAACCCGTTCGACCCTGCTGCAGCAAATAGGGGGCTTTATTCATGTTTTCCATACCGCCCGCAACGTAGATATCGCCATCTCCGGCCTTAATCATGCCGGCTGCCAGCATTACGGTCTTGAGTCCAGATCCGCAGACTTTATTGACGGTCACTGCTCCAATGCTGTCTGGTATGCCTGCTTTGATAGCTGCCTGGCGAGCTGGTGCTTGTCCCATACCTGCCGGAATTACACAACCCATCAGTACCTCATCAACGCTGGCTGGGTCTATCCCTGCTCTTTCTATGGCAGCCCGAATTGCTATAGCACCCAGTTCTGGGGCAGAGATATTGGATAAAGTACCACCAAAACCGCCAATGGCTGTCCTTGCGGCACCGACGATGACTGGCGTCCGGTTCTTTGACATTGTTGTACTCCTTTATTTATATTTCTTTGCGGGTTAGAAGGGTCAAGTATTGCACAACTAATTCTTTTTTGGGAACTCTAAGTTGTACCTGTTTTTGTTATCTAGATTTGATATCTGATCAGATATCAAATCTAGGTTATAATAACATTCAGCGCAGAAAAATACAATAGAGGAGCATCTCCTTTAGGTCCAAAAATCTTCCCAATCGATGAATGTATGTATGTAAATCTTGAGGAATATTTCGCAATAGTAAAGAGAAGAAATAATTTTGAATAGGTGAACCCCATGGATGGACTTACAAGAACTGTAAAAAGCGGATTGGTTGAACTAATAAGAGAAGAGATCGTTCGCGGTGATTACAAACCTGCTGAACGGCTGCTCCTGGATGATATCGCAAAAAAATATGAAGTCAGCACTATGCCGGTTCGAGAAGCTCTTCGGGATCTCGAAACCGAAGGGCTTGTGGAGCTCTTCCCGCATCGGGGAGCGGTAGTTACCGAATTAAGCCCGGATGAATTGGAGGATATTTATGATATTCGAGCATTATTGGAAGAAAAAGCGACTCTTGCTGCTGTTCCAAATTTGACGGAAGAAACCCTGAAAAAAATGGCTTCATTGATAGATGAGATGGATGAGAATTTGGATGATGTGAGTAAGGAAGTGGCATTAAATCACGAATTCCATTTATCGCTTTATGAAGCATCGGGGCGAAAACATTTATGCGAGCTGAACCATTTGCTCCGCTTCAAAGCCCAACATTATCTCAGGGCCTTCATTCAGGAGTTAGGCGGTATGCCGCAAGCCCAAATTGAACACAAAGAAATCCTTGCTGCCTGTAAAAAGGGTGACGCAGAACAGGCAGCTTCATTGATGTACAAACACGTCGCAAAGGTAGGTGCCGCAATCGTCAAGTATCTTCAGGATCAAGAAAAAGAAAGCGAAGATTAGAAAAAGGATGGAAAATTATGACCTCTTCAACAGATAAACTCGAATTTTATGACTTGAGCCATCCCTGGGGGGATAAAGTTCCTCTCTGGCCCTACTTCCCGGATGTCAAGATTGAGCGTTTTCATTACCATGCCAAATCCGGAGTCCTTTCCCAGCAAATTACTACTTTTATGCACTGCACCACTCATACCGATGCGCCTGCGCATGTGATTGAGGGCGCTCCCTTTATGGATGAAGTACCGCTGGATCGCTTTTTTGGAACTGCAGTTGTCGTGTCTATTCCAAAAGAAAGATGGGAAGTAATCACTCCAGATGACCTGGAGAAAGCAACACCGAAGATCCAGAAGGGCGATATTGTGATCATCAACTCTGGCTGGCACAAATATTACGGAGACAGCCGGAAATATTTCTGCTACTCCCCTGGCTTATATAAGGAAGCAGGTGAGTGGTTGGCAGAGAAAGGTGTCAAAGCCGTAGGAGTTGATCAACAAGCTCTGGACCATCCCCTTGGAACAGCCATTGCCGCCCATGGACCTGGTCCATTGATCCCTGCTATCAGTGCTGAATACAAAGAAGAAACTGGCCATGATGTATTGGAAGATTTCCCATACTGGGAACCCGCTCACCGCGCCCTGCTTGGAAATGGAATTATCGGTTTCGAGAATGTTGGTGGTGATATTGATAAGGTTACTGGCAAACGCGTGACGATTGCTGCTTTCCCGTGGCGTTGGGTGAAAGGTGATGGATGTATTGTCCGCATGGTGGCCATTGTTGACCCCACAGGTGATTTTCGTCTCTAATAATAGGAGGTATTTCGATGAAGGTAACAAAAATTGAAGAAGCTGTAAAATACAGTCCGCCAAAACATGATGACTGCCATGCCATGTGGCTCCAGCATAAAAGTATGGGCTCCGAAGCCCCTTACTGGGTCGGCTGTTCATATTTTTTACCGGGTGGCAAGGCTGAATGGGCCGCATCTCCCCTCGATAAAATCTATATTGTGCTCGATGGTGAAATGACTGTTGAGACAGAAGAAGAAAAAGTTGTCTTAGGTCCGATGGACTCAGTGTTTATTGGTCCTGATGAGAAACGTGAAGTTCGTAACGAAACCAATCGCATAGCAACCATGCTTGTTGTCATGCCTTATCCTCCGGCATAAAGGAAAAACCAATGGAAAATATTCCAGATACCCAATCATTATTTGACGTGACCGGAAAGGTCGCTTTGATCACAGGAGCAAGTGGCGGTTTTGGTAGCGCGGCCGCCAAAGGCCTCGCAAAGGCTGGAGCCAAAGTGATGCTGACGGGCCGGAATGAAAAGAAACTCGCTTCGATTACTGATGAGATCAATGAGGGTGGTTATGCAGCGGCTTATGTGGCTGGAGATCCAGCAGTAGAAGCTGATGTAAAACGAATTGTTGATGGAACGGTCGATAAGTTTGAGGGGATTGATATCCTGGTCACGGCAGCGGGAGTCAGTATCGTAAAACCTATTGTGGAATATCCCCTGGATGATTTCATGACTGTTATGAATGCCAATGTCACTGGCACCTGGCTGGTAGCACGCGAAGTTGGCAAAGTGATGATTGAACAGGGTAGGGGCGGAAAAGTTATCCTGATATCCTCCACCAGAGGTTTGCTGGGCATGGCCAACTATACCGGTTACGCTACCTCCAAAGGTGCGGTCCACATTTTGACCAAATCGCTGGGCTGCGAATGGGGAAAATATAACATTAATGTGAATGCTATTGCCCCCACCGTTTTCCGCACAGCGCTAACCCAATGGATGTTTGATGACAAAGAATTCTATAAAGTGTTCTTAAAACGTATCCCGATCGGACGACTTGGTGAAGCCGAAGATTTCATTGGCTCGGTACTCTTCTTATCTTCAAAAGCCTCTGATTTCATGACTGGCTCCATCATGTATGTTGATGGTGGATACACCGCAGGATAGAAATACTTATGTCTACTCCTGAAAAAATTACTGTAGTTGGTGCAGGGTTAATGGGGCATGGCATTGCTCAGATATTTGCTGTGCACGGACACCCGGTCTGGTTGGTCGAAAGTAACGAGGAAATCCGCGGGATCGCAAAAGATCGCGTGCGGGAGAATCTTACAAATATGGCCAACCAGGGGGTCGTTTTTAAGGAAGACCCCGACACAATCCTGGACCGTATCAAAATCTCTGCTGATCTAGCTCCGGCATGCGAGGATTGTGATTTTGTGATTGAAGCGGTTTATGAAAACCTGGAATTAAAACAACAGATTTTTGCTGATCTGGATCGCTTATGCTCACCTAAGGCAATACTTTGCAGCAATACATCTGTGATGAGCATTACTGAGATCGCGAGCAAATCGGAAGGCCGGGAGCGGATTGTAGGCACTCACTTCTGGAATCCTCCTTATTTGATTCCGTTAGTGGAAGTTGTTAGAACTGAAGAGACAGCCGGCTGGTGCACAGAGGCAACCTATGACCTCCTGACCCGGGTAGGCAAACATCCAGTACATGTTCATAAAGATGTACCCGGTTTTGTTGGTAATCGGCTTCAACATGCATTATGGCGGGAAGCTTTTGCGATCATCGATGAAGGAATTTGTGATCCTGCCACTGTTGATGAAGTCATCCGGAATGGTTTTGGTTTGCGCTTGCCAATTCTTGGCCCTGTTGAAACTGCCGATATGGTTGGCCTGGATCTGACAATGGCGATCCATAATTACATCTTGCCACATATTAACGCTGATCCAACACCTTCAACAACATTAATAAAGAAAGTTGAAGCAGGGGAATTGGGATTTAAGAGTGGAAAAGGATTTCAGGAATGGTCTGAAGAGGCAGTTGCTCAATCCCGTCAGCGTTTAACAAACTACCTCATAGCAGTTTTTGCCAAGCAGCAAGACTAGAGGAAAGGAGGAGAAAAGACCTATTTAATCAAAACGACCACCGAAAAGAGACAAAAAGGTATCTCATAAAAGAGAAAGGACTAAGAAGTTATGAAATATAAACTATTAATCCCCATATTGTTGCTTTTAGTGATTTTACTATCTGCTTGTGGCGGAGCGGCACCAGAAGAACCGGCAGCTCCCGAAGATGCTGCTATGGAAGAAGTGGCTGTTGTAGAAGAAGAGGCCTCTGAAGAAGAAGCAGCCCAGATGGGTCCAGATACAATCAAAATAGGCACCAGCGCTCCCATGACCGGCATGTTTGCAGGTTTTGGACAGGGCGGCACTTTTGGTGCGCAAGCTGCTGTCGATGATATCAATGCGGATGGCGGCGTTTATGTGGCGGAATACGACAGGAAAATTCCTGTGGAATATATCGTCGTTGACAATGAGAGTGATCCTGGAAAGTCCGGAGGTCTTGCCGAAAGCCTGATCCTGAACGATGGTGTTGACCTGCTCTTCTCTGTCGATGTTTCCCCATCCATCCATATCCCAATCGCCGAGGTAGCTGAGAAGCATGGCGTGCCCCATATTGTTGGTGGCGGTCCGTTGGAACCCTGGCTGGGTGCGCGAGGCGCAACAGAAACTGGGTGGTCATATACCTGGTTCAATGGTTTTGGAATTGCAACTCCTCCTCCCGAGGGACATCCTAAATTTGGATTGCCTGGATATACGATCAAAGATTCCTGGTTTGCAGTATTGGATGACTTCGCCGATCAGACCAACATGATCGCTGGTGTATTCGCAACGGATGAACCAGACGGCATTGGGTGGTACGGCTTATTCCCAGGTCTATTGGAAGAATATGGATTAACCGTGATTGGCGTAGAAGACAAACTGGGTTTCTACCCTGTTGACACTACTGATTTCACAACCATGTGCAATGAATGGAAGAAAAATGATGTAGAAATCTTGTGGGGAAATGTTCCTGGTCCTGCGTTTGCTAATCTTTGGAGACAATGTAAACAGTTGGGCTTCAATCCCAAGATTGTGATTGTCGGTAGAGCCCCCCTCTTCAATATTGATGTTGAGAGCTGGGGTGGAGATTTGCCACAAGGTGTAGGTACCGAAATTTGGTGGGATTCGGAATATGCGGGTCCTGGCATTGGAGATACTACAGCACAATCTCTTGCTCAGAGATGGATGGACGCAACTGGCGAACCTGTAAATCGCGGTATTGGACACGGCTATGCACCAATGCAGGTCCTGTTTGATGCGATTGAACGCGCCGGTTCCCTTGATGCGGATGCCATTAATGCAGCAATGGCTGAGACTGATATGAATACAATCAACTATGAAGTTGTGTTTGATCCTGAGACGCACTTTGCCTGGATGCCACTTTTTGTTGGTCAATGGCAGAAGACTGATGCAGCCTATGTCTGGGAGTTAGGAATTACTCACTCTGAACATGACTTCCTACCGTCTACGACTGATTACATCTTCCCAGTTCCGTAGTGATCCAGGAAGAATAGAAATATGAGCAGGGCTGGTATCAAAACCAGCCCTGCTTATCAACACTTCTTTGAGTTAGAAAAGAGCAGGTGTCCTGGTGAATGAACCAATACTAAGAATTGATAATGTTACGAAGAAATTTGGTGGACTGGTGGCTGTCGATGATGTAAGTTTTTCATTGGCCCCTGGGCAAATCCTGGGGTTAATGGGCCCCAATGGGGCTGGCAAGACAACTCTAGTTAATCTTATCTGCGGTTTCTACAAACCGGATTCCGGAATGATTAAATTCAATGGAAGAGACATTACAACTCTCCCGGCTCATAAAGTCTCTCACTCTGGCTTGGCAAGGACTTACCAGATTCCCCAACCTTTTGGAGAGCTAACTGTGCTACAAAATATTATTGTTGCAGCCATGTATGGTAAGGGGATGAATATGTCAGCTGCTGAACAAATGGCTCCCGAAATCCTGGAACGGACAGATTTAGTTGATAAGAGGGACATCATCGCAAAAGAGATGCCGACCATCGCGCTTAAGCGCCTGGAAGTGGCTCGAGCGCTTGCCGTTGATCCAAAAGTACTCCTGGTAGACGAGGCTGCTGCGGGGCTAAACGAATCCGAGCTTCCCCGGATGCTTGAGATCCTAGAAAATATTCGCCAATCTGGAGTATCTCTAATACTGATCGAGCATGTAATGAAAGTAATGAGGGAAGCTGTAGATACGATTCTTGTGATTGATGAGGGATCAGCTATTGCAGAGGGTACTCCTGAAGAGGTTATGAAAAATCAAAAAGTTATTGAGTGTTATCTGGGTTGTGCTGAATAGTAATTTGATCTCTGCTAATTAGAATACGAAAGGGTTATTATGGAAATGACGCCAGAGGTAATGCTACAGGTCAAGAACATCAATGTTTATTATGACAAATTGGGGGTTTTATGGGATATCTCATTAGATGTTAATAAGGGTGAAATCGTAGCTATTGTCGGTTCGAACGGAGCTGGCAAATCCACGTTACTGAAGAGCATATCCGGCGTGCTCCATCCCAAGGAAGGCAGCATTTTATTTGGCGATCAGGACATCACTAATATGGATCCCTATAAAATTGTTGGATTGGGCATTTCACAGGTCCCGGAAGGAAGGCAGTTATTCCCTGATATGACTGTCTACGAAAATCTTCACATTGGTTCTTACAATAAAAACGCCAGGCTGCACGCAGAAGAAAACCTCGCCAAGGTTTACAAACTTTTCCCAATTTTGGAGGAAAGGAAAAAACAACTTGCCAAGACACTGAGCGGTGGACAGCAGCAAATGGTGGCGGTTGGCAGGGGATTGATGGCAAATCCAAAATTAATGATCATTGATGAAATGTCGCTTGGCCTCAGTCCGCTGATTGTGAGTGAGCTTTTTCATGTATTGCACGAGATTAAAACCCAAGGTATCACTATTCTCCTTGTTGAACAGAATGTTTGTCAAACGCTCGATGAAGCCGATAGAGCTTATGTTCTGGAAACGGGTCACATTGTCATGAGTGGGAATGCAAATGAGCTTATGGATGAGGAGGAAGTTATCAATGCTTACTTTGGAGAATAAATATAAACCAAACGAGGTGGGAAGATAAATATGGAATTATTAAATGATTTGATATCCCCCATAGTTCTTGGGACGCTCTTGGGCGGTTTATACGTTGTAGTTGCCTTAGGGTTATCTTTGGTGTTTGGGGTTTTGAAGGTAATCAATGTGGCTCATGGAACGCTGGTCATTTTTGGCAGCTACGTGGCATATGCAGTCGCTTCCGCCTGGGGCATAGATCCAATCCTGTGGTTGCTCATTGGTATTCCCCTATTCTTCTTCCTGGGTGTTTTGATTGAGAAATATTTATTGGCGCGGGCCGTGAGTAAATCCGCTGATGCTGCCCTGATCATTGCTTTCGGGATTGCACTCATCATTCAAAACGCTGCCCAGATCTTCTGGTCTCCCCAATCCAGATCATTATTAACAGATTATTCCTTTAATAGCTTTCAGGTCGGAGATATCTATATACCGTTAGTATACATTCTCAACTTTTTCGCCGCTTTGATAGTCATGTTGGTGGTCCGCCAGTTCCTGAAAAAGACATATATGGGACAGGCCATAACTGCGGCGTCCCAGAATAAAGGTACAGCGGAGCTGATGGGTATCAATTCCAAACAGGTATATCAAATTGCTTTTGGTATAGCCATGGCAATGGCCGCAATAGCAGGCGTGTTTTACGGGTTGACTTTCCCTTTTAATCCAGTTTCGGGAAACGCTCTGCTAATCATTGCTTTTGGCGTGGTTATATTAGGGGGTTTGGGTAGTATGGCAGGGACATTTATTGGTGGGATTATTTTTGGTTTGTCGCAAACCCTGGGTGGATATTTCTTTGGACCGACCGGGCAGTTGCTTGTTCCATTTTTGATGGTCCTGGTCGTACTAACAATTAGACCGCAAGGCTTGTTTGGCCGATAGAGGATATATGGAAATAAAAACCCATCGTTTTATGCCTTTTATATTGCCCGCAGTGGTTCTGGTGAGTTTGGTTGTGCTCCCTTTGTTCAATGTTCCCCAGGCCTGGTTGCTGTACATGTTTTATTTTTTTGTATTTCTGACTGCTGCAAATATGTGGAACTTGCTCGCTGGTTATAGCGGTTTATTGGCTCTCTGTCCAGCTGCCTTTATCGGGCTGGGCGGTTACATCATGACAATATTAACCTGGTTGGAAATCCCCTATTATTTTGGAATAGTTGTCGGCGGTTTGGCTGCGGCTATATTCGCAGGAATTATATCAATTTCTGTTTTCAGGATGAAAGGTATATATTTTGCAATCGGGACGATGGTTGTGCCTGCTATACTGCGGTTACTGTTCCTAAGATGGCGCCCTGTGGGTGGAGATTTTCAAGGGGGCGGAGCGGGCTATATGATCAAAGGGGTAAGCTCAATTTCCCCTCAGGTTAGCTACTGGATTGGGCTGGCAATCAGTCTTTTATCAATAATTCTTGTATATATCATTTTACGGTCGAAATTTGGATTGGGCTTGGCTGCAATTCGCGATAATGATGTCAGCGCGGCCAGCTCAGGCGTGAACGTATTTAAATTAAAACTGTTTTCTTTCATAATCGCCGCTTTTGGGATGGGCTTGGCTGGTGCGGTATTTTATACCTACCAGGGTTATATTGAACCAAATAGTGCTTTTGATATTAATTGGTTGATGATTGTGTTATTAGCCACGGTTATGGGGGGTATCGGAATAGAATGGGGACCTCTGCTAGGTACGATCATTGTTGTCTTTTTACATTTCCAACTGGCAAGATATGCGGGCATGAGCTTGTTAATTCAAGGCTTCATACTTGTAATCATCATGTTGGTAGCTCCGCAAGGATTACTAGGATTATTCCGCGATTTACGTATAAAGGCCGGATCTTGGACTCGAAAAAAATTACCTGCTCAAGGGTGACCTGATCGCGATTTCAAGGAAGAATAGTATGGGAAAAATTGAGAGATATACAAACGGAACAACTGGTGGACCAGTTTTTGTTGATGTAAAAGACGGAAAAATCATTCGAATTACACCAATGGATTTGGATGATTCGGATGCCGCATCATGGGTGATCAATGCCCGGGGCAAGAACTTTTCTCCACCACGAAAGACGACAATTTCTCCCTACTCGCTTGCCTGGCGCTCCATGATCTATTCTCCATCAAGGTTGTTATATCCTCTCAAACGGATTGATTTCGATCCGAATGGAGAACGCAATTGTACTCGCAGGGGTGAATCGGAATATGAACGTATTAGCTGGGATGAAGCAGGGGATATTGTCACCAGCGAGATCCAGCGTATCAAGCGAGAGTATGGTCCGGCGGCAATCCTATCTACGGCATCATCCCACCATTTATGGGGTCACGTAGGTTACCGCCACAGTACGTATTTCAGGTTTATGAACCTGATGGGTTTTACTTATGCAGATCATAATCCTGACAGTTGGGAAGGCTGGCACTGGGGAGGCATGCATCAATGGGGCTTCAGCCATCGACTGGGCATTCCCGAACAATATGATTTGCTTGAAGATGCACTTAAGAACACAGAAATGATCATATTCTGGTCCAGTGATCCAGAGACTACCAGTGGAATTTATGCGGCATTTGAAAGCACTTGCCGACGTCAGTGGCTGAAGGAGCTGGGGGTTAAGATGGTTTTTATTGACCCCTTCTATAATCACACAGCGGGTATGTATTCAGATAAATGGTTCGCGCCCAGGCCAGGTACAGATAATGCGCTGGCCTGTGCGATAGCTTATGTCTGGATAACTGAGGATCGTTACGACAAGGAATATATTAAGAACCGGGCAACAGGTTTTGATAAATGGAAAGACTACATTCTGGGTAATGAGGACGGAATACCCAAAACTCCTGAGTGGGCAGAGAGAGAAAGCACCATCCCCGCCAGGGAGATAAGGGCACTGGCACGAGAGTGGAGTTCAAAGAAAACCATGTTGGCTGCAGGTGGTCTGGGGGGGTGGGGTGGCGCATGTAGGTCCGCAACTGGAACACAATGGGCTCGACTCATGATCAGCTTGCAATCCATGCAGGGTTTAGGGAAACCAGGCATAAACATCTGGGGAACAACGCAAGGCGCGCCGCATAATACGGACTTCCTCTTTCCTGGTTATACCGAAGGAGTAATATCTGGCGACGTGGATAATTCAGCTGCTGGTTTCCGCTGGGTAAATAAAATGCAGGGCAATCCTACCCGATCCAATATCAATTCGCCGATGGGACAACATATCCCCCGGTTAAAGATCCCAGAATGTATTCTGGATGGAAAATACGAATGGCGCGGTAAAGGATTTTGTGGACAGTCTATAGAGGCACAATTCCATAAATATAAATATCCTGCGGACGGCTACCCGGAAATACAAATGTATTACAGGTATGGTGGTTCATTTATTGGCACAATGAATGAAACAAACCGTTATGTTAAAGCGTACAGGACCGATAGACTGCCCTTTGTAGTCAATCAATCTATCTGGTTTGAGGGTGAGGCAAAGTTTGCGGATATTATCCTTCCAGCCTGTACGAACTTTGAACGCTGGGACATTAGCGAATTCGCCGGCTGCCACGGCTATATTCCAGATAGTACAAGCCAGGTCAATCATAAAATAATCAGTTTGCAGAAAAAATGTATAGAACCGCTCGGAGAATCAAAATCCGATTATGAAATATTTGAGTTATTAGCCAAGAAACTGGGCTTTCAGAATGAGTACACAGAAGGAGGCCTGACTGATCTTGATTGGGTCAAACGTGTATTTGAGAGCAGTGATCTTCCCAAACACATTTCCTGGGATGATTTCTTCAAAAAGGGTTATTTTGTCGTCCCCCTGCCAGAGAATTACAAATCAACACCTGCTTTGAGGTGGTTTGCCGAGGATAGAAAACGGGATACACCTGATTGGGGACCTCATCCAGAATCACAGGATGAATTTGGGAAAGGGCTTCAGACAACTTCTGGTTTGATAGAGTTTGAATCTTCCAGTCTCAAAAAGTTTGATCCAAATGATGAGGATCGTCCGCTTCTACCTAAATATATACCTTCCTGGGAAGGTCACCACACAACTGATCTGTATAGCAAGTACCCGTTGCAGTTAATTACCCCTCACCCGCGATTCAGTTTTCACACCATGGGTGATGCCAAGGAAAGCTGGATCAACGAGATCAAAGACCATCGGGTTTTGAAGGAAGATGGTTATTACTATTGGATTATCAGGATAAATAAAGATGATGCTGACCAGCGCGGCATCAATAATCATGATTTAGTCCGGGTATATAACGAGCGTGGTGTTGTAATTTGTGCGGCGGTGGTGACAGGGCGAGTTCCTCCCGGCACGGTTCATTCCTATGAATCAAGCGCCAAGTATGACTCTGTTGGCAAGCCTGGTGAGACAGCTGATCGTGGTGGATGTATTAACATCCTTACTCCTGGAAAGTATATATCCAAGAATGCTTGTGGTATGGCATCAAACTCCTGCCTGGTTGAAATTGAAAAGGATATGGAGGTGCTCGCATGAAGAAGTGGGCAATGATCATTGATATCGCTAAATGCCACGATTGTAATAACTGTTTTCTGGCATGTAAAGACGAGTTTTCCGAGAACGATTTTTCTCCTTATTCTGCACCACAACCCAGACATGGGCATAGATGGATTGACATCCTTCGCCAGGAAAGAGGGGAATTTCCACGGGTTGATGTTGCATATCTACCCCTCCCTTGTATGCATTGTGATGATGCGGCATGTATTAAAGCAGCGAAAAATGACGCGGTCTACAAACGAGAGGACGGCCTAGTCATTATTGATCCCGTTAAGGCGAAAGGGCAGAAAGGGCTTGTCGATTCTTGTCCGTATGGAGTGATCTGGTGGAACGAGGAGCTTGATATACCTCAAAAATGTACCCTTTGCGCTCATTTATTAGATGATGGCTGGGAAACTCCCCGCTGTGTACAAGCTTGCCCAACTGGCGCAATGCAATTTCTATCAGTGACGGATTCCGAGTTAGATAAACTCATTCAATCTGAGGATTTAAATATTTGGCATCCTGAGTATGGCCTTAAACCGAGGGTTTATTACAAAAACCTTTATCGTTTCACACATTCATTTGTTGCTGGCAATATTGTAGTGAAGGAAACTGATGAATGTGCAGAAGGAGTAACAATCACTTTGCGAAATAGTTCGGGCGACATTTTAGGTTCAACGATTACCAATAATTATGGTGATTTCAAATTGGATAAGATTGAAAAGAAAAGGGACCCCCTAAGTTTGGAGATCACTTGTTCAGGATTTGAAAAAATGGAATTGAAAATAGACCAGGAGGATAGTATAGATCTCGGAACTATTTTTATCAAATAATAACCTTCAAATTTACACCAGAGAAATACCACTATATCGATCATGATCAACCAGCACGACATTATTAGGAGAATTTTATGGAAAAGTTAATTCTTACAACAGCACTTACCGGCGCAATAACAGTGCCCTCGCAGACCCCGCATTTACAATATACCGTTGAAGGTATTGCTGATGACGCAATTGCTTGTGCAAAAGCTGGTTCAACTTCAGTCCATATTCATGCTCGTAACCCTGAGAATGGCCACCCGTCATCCGATCCTGAGATCGTTAAGAAGATTGCTTCTCGGATAAAGGCTAATTGTGATGCTATCGTTTGCATCACCACGGGCGGCGGCATGGGAATGACACCTCAAGATCGCTTAAGAGGTGCCGCAACCTGCCAACCCGAGCTGGCTTCATTCAATCTTGGCTCGATGAATTTTTCTATGCATCCAGTTGCCAAACGTTATAAACCAGAAGATTGGAAGTTTGATTGGGAACAGGATTATGTTGAAGGGACAAAAGATTTCATTTTCCGAAACACATTCGGCGATATGGAAATATTTGCAGACACGATGGAAAAGAATAATGTAAAATCAGAATTTGAAGCCTACGATCTCAGTCATCTCTATAACTTAAAATTCCTAGAGAAAAACGGGATCGTAAAACCTCCGTATTGGATCCAGTTTGTACTTGGTGTGTTGGGCGGATTGGCTGCTGCTCCTGATGCGTTGATCCAGATGGTGCAGACTGCAAATAACCTCTTTGGAAAAGATAATTTCCGCTGGTCTGTGATCGGTGTTGGCTATCCGATGGAGTTCAATATGGCTGCCATGGCGATTATGATGGAAGGCCATGTTCGAGTCGGGTTGGAGGATAATCTCTTTGTTAAAAGGAAAGTATTGGCCAAAAATGTTGATCTAGTGGAGAAAGTAAAACGGCTGGCTGATGAATTTGAGCGGGAAATCGCTACTCCGCAAGAGGGCCGAGAAATGCTGGGATTGAAAGGACTTGATGCTGTGGGGTTCTAATCGATAATGACTGTCTGAAAACGAGTGGAACTAGATTGATTGGTATATTAAGGAGCAGGGTATGACAAAGAAGATTGATATTGTTGCAGAAGGTGAGGGGGAACTCTTAGGGTGGCATGACCCAGACGAGAATCGGTCCTGGGTACGAGAAAATAAACCTCGCGGATTGATAGACAAACAAATGTCTGTCAAGGATGCTGTTGATAAATTCGTCAAAGACGGAGATTATCTCGCTTTTGGTGGTTTTGGTCATATCCGGGTTCCCATGGCTCTTGTTTATGAAATAATTCGTCAAGGGCGGAGGAATCTAGAAATTGCAGGCAAAACGGCTGTCCATGATATTGATATCTTAATCGGTGCGGGATGCGTCAGTAAAGTTGAATGTGCGTATGCTTTTGGCCATGAATTAAGAGGTCTTTCCAACGCCGGACGTCGTGCTGTCGAAAGTGGAAGTGTCGAGGTTGTGGCAGAAATTTCTAACGCCGGTTACCAATGGCGTTTTCTGGCAGGCATGATGGGAATACCCTTTATCCCTGTCCGGAATATGATGGGCACTGATACTTTTACTAAGAGTTCAGCAAAACAAATAACTGATCCCTGGTCTGGGAAAACTGTAACTTTGCTGCCAGCCGCTTACCCCGATGTAGCGCTCTTTCATGTACCGCGCTGTGATAAATACGGAAACGCACGCATTGATGGCATCATTGTAGAAGATTTTGAACTGGCTCGCGCGGCGCGACGGGTGATCATAACGACGGAAGAGATTGTGGACGAGGAAGAAACTCGGCGTAATCCCCGCAATACCGTCATTCCTTTTTATGTTGTGGACGCGGTTTGTGAAGTACCTTTTGGAGCCCACCCCACTGAAATGCCTTACCAATACTTTTTCGACGAACAGCATATTCACGCCTGGCTATCTTCTTCAAAAACTAAAGAGGGAACCCAAGAATACTTAGATAAATATGTTTTTGGCGTGAAGGACTTCGATGAATATCTGGAAAAAATTGGTGGTCTAAGAATGCTAAATCAACTCAAAAAAGTGGAGCAGCTTAGGATGCCTATGGGTGATGTTCAGCCAAACCAGGTGGATAAAGAATAATACGGGATCATAATTAAAATGAATACATTAATCCAAACGGAATACACTTTAACTGAATTACAAAGCTGCGTGGCTTCACATATCTTGGAAGATAATCAATCCGTCTTTGTTGGAACTGGCTGCCCATTGGTGGCAACTATGTTAGCTCAGCGAACCCATGCACCAAACATATTGATCATCTTTGAGGCCGGGGGGATGGGCCCCCAAGTTCCAGAATTGCCCATATCTGTGGGCGACTCGCGTACTTTTTACAAAGCTATTGCGGCCAGCTCGATGCATGATGTCATGTCAGCCGGCCAGGCCGGTTATATCGATTATGGCTTTCTGGGCGCTGCTGCTATTGATGCCTACGGCAATCTAAATACCACGGTGATTGGTGATTGGAAAACTCCTAAAGTTCGACTGCCCGGATCTGGTGGCGCAAATGATGTTGGATCATTTTGCTGGAGGACAATATACAACCTTCGAAATCAAAGTAAAAGAACTTTCGTTAAAGAGCTAGATTTTATCACCACTCCCGGATGGCTGGATGGCCCGGGAAAGCGGGAAGAAGCAGGCCTGCCAGCAGGCTGCGGACCCTATCGAGTGATCACACAATTAGGAGTTTATGGTTTTGATGAAGCCACAAAACGACTAAAACTGATCAGTATCCATCCTGGAGTTACCGTGGACGAGATTCAGGATAATAGTGATTTCGAGATTCTGTTTCCAGAAGTAGTACCGGTAACAAAAACACCAACCGAAGAAGAAAGACGGATCTTAAGAGGTATTGACCCGACCGGCATGGTCATTGATAAATAAAACCATAAGGAAATCAATATGAGCATAAAGAAATTAGTACTTGAAACCATGCTTTTTGGACTGAGTAAGTTATTTGGAATTCAGGCAATGCGGGATCCAACGTTCAAGGAACGCCTGAAAGAAAAGAACTGTATCGCTCAAATTAAGTTACTTGACGATTCTGTAGGACGATACTTTGTGTTCCAGGATGGCAAGGTTAAATCGAAACGCGGTATTCATCCCGAAGCTGATGTTTCTATGATCTTCACCAGCGCTGCTGTAGCCCTGGAATTAATAACCCCGCCCGTGGACAACCTGGCAATGATAAACGCTGCAAAGAATTTCCAATTTGTACTGGATGGTCCAGAAGAATTGATTGCCTGGCTGCCTGTCACCTTGATCAATCTATTGTCAGCAGGAACGAAATACGGAACCGATCTGGATGATGGCGTAAAACGATATGTAAACAACACAAATGGTGGGCCGGTTTATGTTTATGTTAAGGATGATAAGATCATCCGCATTACACCAATCGAATTTGGCGATGATGATCCTGAGCCCTGGACGATAGAAGCCCGCGGCAGGAAATTTACCCCGCCACGCAAAGCAACAGTTCCTTCGTATACCATGACCTTTAAATCTATGGTTTATTCGCCTGACCGTCTTCTGTATCCCATGAAACGGGTCGATTTCGATCCTGAAGGAGAACGCAATCCCCAGAACAGGGGAACCTCAGGTTATGAACGCATTAGCTGGGAAGAAGCCCTGGATATTGTAGCCGGTGAGATTAAGCGTGTTCGAACAGATCACGGAAAAGGAGCTATTCTTTCTGGCACAGGTTCCCACCATTTATGGGGTTGGATTGGTTACTGGTTGAGCACCCATCGCCGATTTATGAACACGATTGGTTATACGATGGTAGATCACAACCCGGATAGTTGGGAAGGCTGGTATTGGGGCGCTATGCATCATTGGGGACACAGCTCACGACTCGGCGGCGGTGATTCTTACAGCACGGTTGAAGATGCCCTCAAAGAATGTGAAATGATGATCTTTTGGTCCAGTGATCCGGAGGCTACATCTGGTGTTTACGGCGGTTTGGAGGGTTCAATCCGGCGTTTATGGTTAAAGGAATTGGGAGTCAAGATGGTTCATATTGACCCGTTCTATAACCACACAGCCGGGATGTTGGAAGGAAAATGGTTTGCTCCCAGGCCGGCAACCAGTCATGCGATGGCTTATGCCATTGCTTATGTCTGGATCACAGAAGACCTTTACGACAAGGAGTATATCTCAACCAGAACCACTGGTTTTGATGAGTGGAAAGCTTATGTTTTAGGTGAGACAGACGGGATTCCAAAAACACCTGAATGGCAGGAATCCGAGACTACAATTCCTGCTAAAGATATCCGCGCCTTGGCTCGGGAATGGGGATCGAAAAAAACCTATCTTGGATGCGGAGGTCTGGGTGCCAACTTTGGTGGTGCCTGCCGTTCTGCCACAGGCATCGAATGGGCCCGCGCTATGGTCTATCTGGCCGCAATGCAAGGATTAGGAAAACCGGGACAAAACATGGGGAATATGCAGTGGGGCACACCGGTTGACCACCGTTTCTTCTTCCCTGGTTATGCAGAAGGCGGTATGTCAGGCGATCTGGCCGGCACTGCGGCTGGGCTTAATATGTTCCAGCGTATGCCTAATTTGCCCTCCATGAACACATCCTATCAACGTGTACCGAGACTAAAAATCCCTGAAGCCATTCTGGATGGAGAATGTGAAGGTTATCCTACAGACTCCAAAACCATTGAAGGCCAATTCATGGGATACAAATATCCTGCTCCGGGCCACTCACCTATCCGCATGTATTATAAATATGGTGGTTCGCATTTTGGCACAATGAGTGAATCCAATCGTTATGCCCGGGCCTATCGCAGCGATAAGTTGGAATTTGTTGTCAACCAGGCTATCTGGTTTGAGGGAGAAACCAAGTTTGCTGACGTAATTCTTCCCGCCTGTACGAATTTTGAACGTTGGGATATAGGCGAATGGGCTAATACCAGTGGATACCTTTTCCATGCCTACGGTCAGCTGAATCACCGGGTCATAACCATCCAGCATAAATGTATTGAACCGTTGGGAGAATCGAAGTCTGATTATCGAATTTTCCTTGAGTTGTCACAACTTCTGGGTGTCGCCAATCCCTTTGCAGAAGGTACCGATGAATTGGGCTGGTGCAAAAGGATGTTTGATGGCACTGATTTGCCAAAAGCGATCTCCTGGAAGAAATTTATGAAGAAAGGTTATTATGTGGTACCTGCTCCTCCCGAGGATCAGCGACCTCCAGTAGCCTATCGCTGGTTCGCAGAAGGGCGCAAGAAGGATGTGCCGGATATGTCTCCTCTCCCGGGTGATTATGCAGGGGAATATGGAGAAGGCCTTCAAACCCAATCAGGAAAGATTGAGTTTGTCAGCTCCAGCCTAAATCGTTTTGATCCGGATGATCCTGAACGACCACCTATGGGCCAATATATCAAATCGTGGGAAGGTCATCATACTACTGAGCTATATGGTAAGTATCCCCTTCACTTGATCACTCCCCATGTCCGCCATAGTTTTCACACTATGGGGGATGGGAAGGACAGTTTCGTGAATGACATCAAGGATCACCGTGTGTTGATTGATGATTACTATTATTGGATTGTGCGTATCAACAATCAGGATGCAAAAAACAGGGGCATCGGAATGCATGATTTGGTAAAAATCTATAATGACCGCGGGGCTGTTATCTGTGCAGCTCAGACTACAGAACGCGTGCCGCCGGGTACAGTACATTCGTATCAAGCGAGTGCTGTATATGACCCTATCGGCGAGCCGGGAAATTCTCCGGACAGAGGTGGATGTGTTAACACGCTGACACCAAGTCGTTCGATTATCAAACGATCTCATTCAACTGCTTCTAATTCCTGTCTTGTGCAGGTGGAAAAATGGAACGGCGAGGAGGGTGAACGGTGAAAAAAGCTTATATGATTGTTGATGTTGATAAGTGTATCGACTGCAATAATTGTTTCCTGGCATGCAAAGATGAATTTGTCGACAATGAATGGCTGCCAACTTCGTTATCGCAACCGCGACATGGGCATCGCTGGATGAATATCATGCGCAAGGAGCGCGGCCAGTTTCCCTTGATCAGCGTCGCTTACTTGCCAACTCCCTGCATGCAATGTGAAAATGCAGACTGTATGGCCGCGGCAGAAAATGACGCAGTTTACAGACGCGATGACGGTATCGTCATCATTGATCCAATAAAGGCCAAAGGACAGAAAGCAATTGTGGATTCATGTCCTTATGGTGCGATCTGGTGGAATGAAGAGGAGCAAATTCCTCAAAAATGCACCTTCTGCGCCCATTTATTGGATGATGGCTGGGAAGCTCCCCGCTGTGTACAAGCTTGTGCTACGGGAGCATTACGTTTCTTATCCGTAGAAGAAAATGAAATGGAAAAGATTGTTGCGGATGAAAACCTTGAGGTTTTACATCCGGAATACAAATCAAGTCCCCATGTGTTTTATAAAAACCTGCAACGGTACACCCGGTGTTTTATTGGTGGAAGCTTAGCTGAAAAAACGGATGGTGTTGCAGATTGTGTGGCAGGTGCGACTGTCACCCTCTACCAGGGGTCAGAAGAAGTTGGCAAGGAAATTAGTGATCCGTATGGAGATTTCAAAGCTGACCATCTCAAACCGAATAGCGGTTCTTACCGTTTGGAAATCAACCATCCCGAGCATGAGGTAAAAACACTAGAGGTTGATTTGAAAACTAGTATTAATTTAGGCACAATTTGGTTATAAAAGGTACTAAGGAAAAATTTGATAAGTAGTATGATATCAAGGATATGAAATAAGAAAACTATTCATTGAAAATACTAAATATGGATCCGAGTTTTTCAACCTAAGACTTATTAGAAGTGCTTAGGTGATGGTTGGAAGACCAAATCCTTTAGTTTTGTTAGAAGGATAAGGGCGAGTGAAGAAATTCCTTGACCTCCCGATATCTACTGGTAAGTGGATTGAATTGGAAAGGACACTGACGCTTTATTGTGTTTAATTCCGCTTGCCAGAGATATTCTGACAAGCGGTTTTTTTAAATTGACATGTTTTATCAGACTAGCAGCAGTTTGGGCAAATGATGATCAGAATCAAGAACCTGTCGGTTTCTTATGATCATAATCAAGTGGTAAAGGACCTCACGCTAAATGTGAATGAGGGAGATTGGGTTTTAATTACGGGCCCGTCCGGCAGTGGAAAAAGCACTCTGGCAAGAACCATCAGTGGTCTAATTCCCCATTCTATCAAGGCAGATGTAAGCGGATCAATTCGGGTAAACGGGAGAAATAACCTCTTATCTGCCCTGTCTGATATTTCACAACAAGTGGGCATGGTTTTCCAGAACCCGGGGGCGCAGCTATTTCACCTGAGCGTAGAAGAGGAACTAGCATTTGGCCCACGAAATTTGGGATTATCTGAAAATGAAGTTCAGGACAGAGTCTCTCGAGTTCTAAGAGATGTTGGCATAGAAAATCTTCGCAAAAATCGTCCGGATAAGCTCTCAGGCGGACAGAAACAATTGGTAGCAGTTGCGGCTGTATTGACCATGGAACCACGGGTGCTGGTGTTGGATGAACCCACAGCATCGCTGGATGTTTCCAGCCTTAGCCGTTTGATGGAAGTTTTATCAAGGTTAAAAACACAAAAAGGCATCACGATAATAATGATTGAACATAGGCTTCACGCTGTTCAATATGGTGTTGATAAATTCTATGTGATGGATGAGGGTCAATTTGTTCATCAGGGACCAGCGGTTGAGGTTCTTGAGGACTCGGTTTGCAGGAAAGCCTATGGATTGCGTCGTCCAGTGGAAGAGAAAATGGTTTCCTGGGAGAAATTGATCACTAAAAATGGAGCGATGACTCAGAATGAGCCGCCCCTGCTCCAGTTGAAAAATGTATCTGCCGGTTATAACGGCCGGGAAGTGATCAAAAGCATCGATCTGTCCCTGTATCCGGGAGAATTTGTTTCTCTGGTAGGGGAAAATGGGGTTGGTAAATCTACCCTGGCGATGGTGGTTGCCGGTCTGCTTAAACCACGATCAGGAGAACTGAGTTACCTGGGAGGAAAAAAGCCCAGATCTGGACTTGATCTAGCAATCTTATTTCAAAACCCCCAGGAACAGCTATTTACAGATTCCGTTGATGAAGAAGTGGCTTTTGCAGCCCGTAATTTTGGCATGTTTGACAAACTTCAACACGACGTAGTTCTCGAAGAAGCGGGATTGGATAGGTTTAAATCTCGACATCCATCCGTTTTATCCCTGGGGCAGCAGCTGAGAACAGCGCTGGCAGCCAGCGTTGCTATTCAACCCAGAATAGTAATTTTGGATGAACCCACTTTGGGTCAGGACTGGGGACATTTGGAAAAAATCATGAACTATATCAAGGTGCTTCAACAAAATGGCACAACGATCTTGCTCATTACTCATGACTATAAACTTGTTCATTATTATTCTCAACGTGTTTTATTAATGAAAAATGGTGGAATCACCCTCCAGGGTTATATCAATAAAGAAGTACGGCAGGGAGAGCAATAATATGAAATTCTCAACAAAAAACCTGGTGACCCTGGCTGTTTTTGGAACGCTGTGGGGTATCTCGGAAATAACGCTGGGGACATTATTTAAAACCCTCAATATCCCTCTAAGCGGCGTGTTGTTATCTGTAATTGGTTTATCGATCGCTTTGATCGGTAGAATATTTGTACCCAAGAAGGGCTCAACCTTATTTATCGGTGTGATCGCGATGTTGTTGAAACTGTTCTCGCTCGGCGGGGTTGTCCTCGGCCCAATGATTGGAATTCTCGGGGAGGCCGTCATAGCTGAAGTGATTTTATCATTGACGGGAAAACCGCGATTGGGAACATTGACCCTGGCTGGAAGCCTGAGTGTATTGTGGGTTTTGGCCCAGCCATTTGTAACTAATCCGATTTTATACGGGCGGACAGTTTTTGTGGTTTGGGAGAAGGTAATTAATAATGGCAGCCAGCTCTTGGGATTGAGAACTAATGCGGTGTTTTGGATCCTGGGGATTATGACCTGCATTCATCTGATCAGCGGGGTAGTTGCAGGAATAATAAGTTGGACCTTAGGGCGTAGGCTGCAACAAAGAGTCGGCTTGTCATCGGAAGAATGATTTAGAAGAATCAGATATGAGTCTTGATATTAGCAGGGAAATGCAAAAAATATCAGAAAGGAGAATTCCTCTA
>CAYORF010000028.1:0-27320 GCA_964406305.1 uncultured Anaerolineales bacterium
GTTGAACTGGATGAAGGATTAAGCTGGAACCTGGATGGGGGTTCGGACCTGACAGATGACAGTTTATTAAAACTTCATGTATCCCAGGCAATTGAACACTATTCTTCTGGAAAAGAAAAAGAAGCCGCTGATCATATTAAGTCTGCAATTGACGATGGCTACACAAACCCGGCAGCATATTTCCTATTAGGTTTTCTATATACTAAGCTTGGCAGAGTAGAGAGCGCCACGCGATCCCTGACCAAGTCAGTTCCTCATGAGAATTTTGCCCTAGCCTCTCGTTTGCTGTTGGCAAGTCAGTACAGCAGCGCAGAGCAGTGGGTTGAAGCTAGCAAAGAATACTTGGAAGCGCTGCGCATTGCTGATACATCCCTGGTTGACAAAGACGATGTGGAAGATTTGATTCATCTCTACGAAGTGATGATGGATGATCTCGAACAACGTGAAGGGGATGAAGCTTATATTGAAATGAGCAAACATATCGAGGAATTGCTGCTTCGATCGGATTGGCGGGATGTCTTAACTGACCTTCGAAACAAAGGCAGATCGGAGGACGGTATATTGCTACCCCAGATGGATTTGCTGCTGGATGATCGCAGAAGCCAAATTATGGGTGTTCACAGGGATATCATGGACCTCGCAGCAGAAGGTTTTTACGGCGCAGCTATGGAAAAAGCATTCTTTGCTCTCAAGAATGCGCCAACTTTCCTTCCACTTCATGTCACTATCGGTGATCTGCTCATGGAACAGGACAAGATTTCCGGCGCTGTAACAAAATATCTTGCGGTGGCAGATGTCTATGTTGTCCAGGGGAAAACTGAACGCGCGTTAGCGATGTTGAAAAAAGTCATTGATCTACAGCCAATGAATATTGAAGTCCGCCAACGTCAGATTGACTTGTTGGAAGAGTACGGTAAAAAAGAAGAAGCTATTACTGAATATATCAACCTTGCTGAGGTTTTCTTTCCCCTGGCAGAATTGGACAGTGCTCGAGTTGCTTATTCAAAAGCCCTGGACCTGGCAAAGACGACATCTGATGATGGTGGAATAAAGCTCAAACTGCTTCTCCGATTGGCTGATATTGATATTCAGCGCCTGGATTGGGAATCTGCAATTAATACCTACTTAGATATTTGTGAGTCTTCACCTCAAAACCAGAAAGCAAGTATTTCTCTGGTAGATTTGAATTATCGTTTAGGTCAAAAACCCCCTGCTGAGAAGGAAATTGATCGCTTTGTGGAGCAGTACGATATCTCAACTGATTCAGAGACAATTCATGGTTACTTGGCTGCTTTGAAAGAAGAGATTCCGAGCGAGGATTATATTATTAGACGCCTGGTTGATCTTTTCACCCACCTAGGACAGCGGGATCTTGCAATTGGCGAGTTGGATAAGTTGGGCGAATTGTTGCTGGACAGCGGTCGCAGGCAAGATGCGGTTGAAGTCATTGAAGAGATCATCAGCTTAGGTCCTTCCAACGTAGAAGCCTATCAGAAATTACTACAGCAGTTGCGGTCTTAAGAAAGTATTTTCCCGTAATTTATAGTTATTACAAAAATCTTGGCACCGCATTAAATACTGGATTGGTTTGAATGATGGATCTTCAGGATCAAATCAAAAAGTCTTTGGCAGGTGATTTGGAGTCTTTTAACCAAATCATATTATCTTTCCAATCCCTGGTTTACAACCAGGCATACCGGATCATCGGGGAACCGGATGCCGCTGCGGATGCAACCCAGGAAGCTTTTATCTCTGCCTACAAAAAACTGCATACATACCGGGGGGGATCGTTTAAGAGCTGGCTGCTACGAATTGTCAGCAATGCCTGTTATGACGAATTCCGCCGGAGAAAGCGAAAGCCGGTAGTTCCCTTATATCCGGAAGGGGATGATGGGGATGAAATGGATTCCGCCAGCTGGTTAGAAGACCCATCCGAAAAACCTGAAGATACATTGCTGCGCAGGGAACTTTCTGAAGCGATCCAATATTGTTTAGATCGATTGGAATATGAGTTCCGAACAATCGTGGTTTTGGTTGATATCCAAGGCCTGGATTATGCTTCTGCGGCAGAGATCACAGATCGTCCGTTGGGTACGGTCAAGAGCCGCCTGGCTCGAGCCCGGAATAATCTCAAAGATTGCCTACAGGGTTTTAAGGAACTTTTACCCCATGGATTTCGTCATGTAGGTGAGGTTTAAAGGAAATGAAGATATCTAACAGGGATTGGGTTCAATTATCCTCCTATCTGGATGGGGAAATGAACCCGCGAGAAATTAAAAAGATTGAAGATAGGTTAACTAAAGAACCTGTTCTTCAACTTGCCCTGGAAGAACTTCATCGGACTAAATTGACCTTACAGCAGACACCAAAATTGATAGTTCCCCATAATTTTATTCTGACCCCAGAAATGGTAGGTTTAAAGACCCGTCCACGGCCAGTTAGAAGATATCGAATAGCTTCAGCCCTGATGACGTTTATGTTGATCGGTGTTCTGGTATTAGATTTTGGAAGGGCCTTCGTGAGCGGATCAATGGTCCCCGCTGCACCCAAAGAAGTAATGTTAGAAGCAATTTCTGACTCAGCAACAGATGCTCTTGAAGAACCAGCCTTGATGGAAGCCGAGGGAGTGATAGAGTCAGACCGGGCTGTTGCTGAAACTGAGGCCGGAGCACCTCTGGAAGAAGAGTCTCCCGCTCCACAAGTGGCAGACGAAGCAGTAGAGAAGGGAGAGGCGTTAGGTGCTGCCCAGGAAGCTGAAAGTAAAAGTACTGAAGAAGAAACTATAGATGCAGATGTGACTACCAACCAGGCAGAAGAATGGCAGGAGGATGAAGATGCTGAAGAGCTCGCAGTACCCAGCCAGACAGTTGCTCCTGAAATTCCAGGAACACCCGTTCCTCAACCTTCACCTTCAGTGTATTTTTCGGATGATGAGATCCATAGGATAGAGAAGATACCTTCTATCGACCTTTTCCGGACCCTGGAGATAATCTTTGGACTAGGTGCAATAAGCTTTGGGATCGCCGCCTGGGTGATTAAAAGAAGAAAATCCTGAAATTTCAATATTCCGAAAGTATAAAAAAGCCCGGGAGAACCCGGGCTTTTCATTTTCATAGATATCCGTGAATTTTGTTTATTTCTTCACAGCCTTGCGGACATCATTGAGAGTAATTCGTCCTTCCGCGCCAGTGCCTTTGACTGACGTGAGGTCAATGCCTTCTTTTTTAGCCAGCTCCAAAGCTGCCTTGGTTGCATTTACCTCAACCTGATCGTCCAGGTCTTCGGCAGATACATCTGCCAAGAATGCTTGGGGAATTTCTTCAGATGAATAATTAGCGGCCGGAACAACCTTTCCCCCAGTCTCTGGATATTCTTTGGTGCCAAAGCGAGTCAGGACAACAGCGCCTGTTACCCACAGTCCCAGAATAAATTTAGGTAAGAAACCAACACAGGGCACAATATGCTGGAAACCATTAAACAAGAGTGAGAGTATGAACATCCCGACTCCTGCCAGGATGGGTGTCGCCCAATTCTGATCCAGAGCCTCAGCTAATTTCTTTCCGATTTCTATGCTCAGAGATACCAACCCAACTACCCAGGCAGCTAACAAGGCAAGGATACCCAGCAAGCTGACCGGACTGAGTAGGATAGTCAGGATCAACGCTATCAATACCAGGGGGGCAATGAAGGTTATTCCTAATCCAACCACGATTGACATCACCGGTTGTCCAAAAGCAGCCCGATTGACTACCGGAGCCTGTTTTTGGAAGAAGAGCGCGACCAATACCGCCAATCCTGTCCAGATCAAGACCTGGAAGAAGAACCATGAAGCGGATACAAATGGAAGTTCCCTAAATTGAAAGGCGGGGAAATTCCCTTTAAATAGGCCAATATCACTGGGTAAATTGAAATCAAAAGGTATATTTTCTCCTGTAACGATGGTCCCACTGATATAAGCTCCTGATGCCTGTTCAAAACTGCTGCCCAGGACTGTTAGGTCGCCGATCACTCTGGCTTCTTCCTGGAGTTCAACGATTCCTCCCAGGGCAACCAGATTGCCATTAATTGTGCCATTTGAGGTGGCATTTCCCCCCATGACCACCGTGTCTCCATTCACAGTTGAGGAGGTTTCTAGGATGACATTCCCTCCGAAAACCACCAGATCACCATGAAGGGTTTCGCCAGAATCCAAAGTGAAGTTACCTCCAAAAATGACTTTGTCGTCTCTGAATCCGGAAGCGGAAACAGTTGAAGGGATTAGTATTGCGCTTATTAGCAGTACAAAAATTAAGATACGTGTAAGTTTTTTCATTATCCAAGCTCCTTCTGCATTTCTCTGGAACGGTAGAAAGCTATTGTCCAGGCTGCAGTGATCCCGCTTAGGCCGAAAACTGAAACATATAGCCAGACGGGAGATAGTAATTTTGCGCCCACTCGGAAGAGGGGAGTAATGATATTGCTGATCTGATTTATGAAGACGAACCAATTGGTTATCAGGGTGACCAATTCAAATAGCATTTGGGGGAAACTTCCCACAACGGACCTCAGTTCGAAACCGACTGTAGATAAGAAGATCAAGGTTGCCAGGGAAATCACACCAAGTGCAATGAACAGAATTAATCGATTCTTGCGTTTTTCCACTTTATCGATTTGCTCCAACCAGCGAGTGCTGAACCCAACTGTAGGGGCTGGTTCTGGCGCTGTTTTGAGCAGGTGAGTGATCTGATGGCTTGCCTGGTAAAGGGCCTGGCATTGAGAACATTGCTTCAAATGACCATGCAGATTTCGCTGCTGTTCCTGGCCGAGCTCTTCATCCATCAGTATCCAGTTCTCATATTGTTGATGTTTCATGGGCAATCCTTTTTACAGCTGAGTTTACGTTCGGTGCTGAGATCAACTGCATTTCCTGCCATTTCTCAGCCATTAATTTTCTTGCTCTGAACAAGCGGCTTTTTACTGCACTGCTGCTGAGGTCTAAAGTCTCAGCAATTTCCTCGTACGAATAATCATGCCAGTATTGCAATATCACCGCTGCTCGGTCTGTTTCAGTCAAATCTGCCAGTATGACTTGAACTAAGGCGTTTTTTTCCTTGTCCAGGGCTACCTTTTCAGGACTGGGACCCGGATCGGGCGGTGCTAACCAGGCATGTTTGTCGCTGTCCATGGATAAGATAGTAACTTTCTTCTTTCTCAATTGATCAATGCTGTAATTTGATGCAATCGAGAGGATCCAGGTAGCAAATGACCTTTCCGGATCATAACGATCCAAAGCTTGGTAAGCCCTGATAAAGGCTTCCTGAGCAGCATCTTCAGCGGCTGTGGGAGTACCCAGCATCCGATAACAGACACTGAAAACCGGTCTCTGGTAATTTTCCACAAGCATTGAAAATGCTTCTTTGTCGCCGGCTTTCGCCTCAGCAATTAATTGCGATTCGGTCTTACACACTCAAGTTCTCCTTGCGTCCTGCCTTACTTCAATATACGGGGTTACAAAGAAGAAGTTGCACGATTTGTTGGTGAATATTAATCATCTCCAAAAGGTAAAAATCCCTCGCCACGTACCTCGTGAGCTTGCCCAATGATCAAAAATGCTTTTGGATCAACTTCTTTGGTCAGGTCTTTTAGATGAGGTATCTCCGCCCGGGTGACCACGCATAATAGGATGCTCTTATCTTCACCAGAATATCCCCCCCTGGCGTTCATGATCGTTACACCTCTCCGCAAGCGGTTGAAAATCTCCTCAATGATCGGTTCTGGCCGCCCTGTGATGATCAGTCCGGTTCTGAGGATATTTGAACCCTGGCTGATGGATTCTGCTGCGATGCCGCTAACATATAACATCACCAGGGCATAGAGGGCGTTTTCCCAACTGAAAGAGATGCCAGCCAGGAAGATGATCACGGCGTCGGTCATCAAGTAGCTTTGGGTGACCGGGATTCCGCGCCAGCTGCTCAGGATCCGTGCCAGGATATCCGATCCTCCACTTGTCCCTTTACCTCTGTAAACCAGTCCAAATCCGACCCCACTGACGACACCGCCATAAAGTGAGTTAAGAACGAGGTCTCCAGTAATGCCTTCTTGAGGGAGGAATGGTAGTGGTAGATCTACTAAGATTGAAAAACTCAGGATCGCAAATGCAGTTCTAGCTGCAAACCGGGGTCCACCCAAGAAGCGCCAGCCCAGGATTAAGAGCGGAATATTACCTATCAATACCATCACACCAATTGGCCAGCCGGTAAAACTGTTGACGATTTGTGACAAACCGCTAACTCCACCGCTGGCAAGTTTGGCGGGAATTAAGAATACCCTCAATGAACCAGCTTGAAGGATCGATCCTGTTAGGATCAATAAATAATCCCGGATGGTCATCTTATCCAATTTGATATTCTTGAGGTAATCAATGATTTTTTTCATATTCAACCCTTTGATCCGTTCAAGCGAAATTATACCTGCTGAAATAGAAACCCGGCAAAAGGTTCAACCTCCTGCCGGGTCATATTTGTTTAATTGATGTATTGGATCAGTCTAAAAGGGTCGTGTGGGCAAGGTCTTCAATCACACCGATCACCGCTGAGTTATCCAGATCTTTCATACCCATCTGCAGCATAGCCCCAAACAGCTGAGTGTGCAAACCAGCCGCGGGGAGGGGAGCGCCGTATTCCCGGGCGGTATCCATCACAATTTTGAGGTCTTTTTCCTGCATGTAGGCTTTAAAACCTGGCTTGCGGTTCCCGGCGAATAACCGTTCTGGTTTGACATCCAGCGTCCAGCACTGAGCCGCGCCGCCCTGGATCGCTTGTACTACCCGGACCGGATCAGCTCCTGATTTTTTTGCCAGGATCATAAGCTCTCCCATAGCAACCATCTGGGCAGCCACCATCACCTGATTGGCAGCTTTTGCGATCTGGCCTGAACCAGCATCGCCAACATGAGTGGTTTTCTTACCAACAACCTCGAATATGGGGAGTAATTCATTCAAAGCTTCTTCAGGGCCACCTACCATGATTGCAAGGGTCCCTTTTTGGGCGCCAATATCTCCTCCGCTGACAGGAGCATCCAGAGCAAATGCTCCCCGGGATTCAAATTCAGCGGCGATTCTTCTGGACAGGGAAGGTTTGATAGTGGAATGGTCTACGTAGATCAGGCCTTCGGAAGCTCCTTCCAGGATGCCTTCCTCTCCCAGGGCAACCAGTTCAACATCCGGGGAATCCGGCAAATTTGTAAATATGATATCAACCCGGGAGGCGACATCTTTGGGTGAGAATCCTTCCTGGGCACCTTCGGCGACTAGTTCCTGGACTGCTTCTCTGCTGCGGTTGTGAACTACCAATGGATAACCTGCCTTAAGAAGGTTTTTGGCCATTGGTTTACCCATTAATCCCAACCCGATGAACCCCAACGTAGGTTTAGTTTTCATTTCTGAGTTCTCCTTCTATATCTATAGTTCTATAACTATGTAAGGTTATTTTACTGATCTGTTTTGTTTTCTAATATAAATCCATCAGGATTATCCTGGATGACCCATCCAAGAGCTTCTACAGATTGCCTGAGTTGGTCAGCTGTGTCCCAGTTTTTTGACTGGCGGGCTTTTTCCCTTTTTTCTGCCAGGACAATGACCTGCGGGGGGATTCGTGTACCTGTATCCAGTTCTGACTGATTTGAAAGCGCCTGATCCCAGCTGGTCTGGGAAATTCCAGCCAGAGGATCACAAAGATTGAAGTCTCCCAATTCCATCAGATCTATCCCGCTGCCTGCCTCAATGACCTGCTCAGAACCCTCTCGCAGAATAGTTACATTGTTTTGTCCGACAACATGGAAACAGGCGGATTGAAAATCGATCACCAATCCTGTGTTTTCATCTATTCCGATCACAACCTGGTCTTTTGGAAGCTGATTCTTTAATTCCTGAAATCGGGATTCTCCCATATAACAGCGGCTTGTATCCAGGCCGTCCCCACCATCTTTATTATTCCAGTGAGGTATGAAAACCAGAGGTAAGCCATAATGGGCGAAGAAATCCAACCCATCTTTCCAATGCGGGTCCTCACCGACCTTATAGATCTCATAAACCGGCAGGGCTGCTGAACTGATCGCCACGGTTGTTGCGCTTGAAAAAGCCAGGGCAGCGCCCAACCGGTGTCGGGCTAGAATGTATTCCCAGGTGAGGGAATTCTCGAGCTGGCGAACGACATAACTTGGACTTCCCGGCCCCATGAAGATCAGATCGGATTTCAGGATCGGATGGGCAATTTCGTGATCATCTGGGCTGAATTGGGTACCTTTTTTCCTGGCTGGGATCAATTGGATGCGGGGTTTGTAATTCTGGAGACGATGCTGGATAAAATCACGGACATTGCCAGCAACCTGTTCGGCGTTTAACTCAAAACCGGCCGGTGTTTCGATAATGCTCACCTTGGGTGATTTCGGTGATAAACGGAACATAAAATCAAAGATCTTCTGTCCGCCTGGTGCAGTCTCGCCAGAGCCAAATAGTGCAATTGGCCCTGGGTGTGTGTATGTATTTTGATCCATATTTCAACCTATAAGTATGTGGTAATCTGCTTGATAATTCCCTAACATCATACTACAGATTATTAACCTGAAATTCCGGATTAAGGTTCTAAATCCGGTGTTCCCCATGTAATAAGAGTGGTTGTTTAGAGATCAGGAATAATGTTGTGAGATATTTTCCAGCAGGTAATCCTGGCAGACTTCTCTACTTTCATAGACTGGTTTCCAGCCCCAATCAGCCCTGGCCGGGCTGTCGTCGATATCTTCTGGCCAGGTATCAACAATAGCCTGACGCTTGGGATCAGGTTTGAAGTCGATCTCAGCATCAGGAAAACCGTTTCTGGTCATATCCTTGAAATCACCAGCAGAAAGGCTGAAGCTGGTGATGTTGTAGATTCGCTGCTGGAGTTTTTCCACAGGAGTATCAGCGAGCATGATCAGCGAACGAACTGCATCAGGCATTATCATGAATGGGATAGTGACATCAGAGCGAACAAACGAATCGTACGGAAGGCCTTGTGCGGCCGCGTGGATCATCTCTGGACCAAAGTCGCTTGTTCCGCCGTTAGGGATAGTGAAAGCGCTGATTATGCCCGGGAATCGGATGGCCCGGAAATCTATCCGGGTTGGGATATGATCGTCCAGCTGATGGAAATTTTCGCTGTAATAGACACCGACTTTTTCGCAGTAGAGCTTGGAACAGCCGTACATCGTAGTGGGCTCATTAAATTGATTTTCTTTGATAGGGGGAGAAGATTGTTTTGTTTTCAGGTCGGGTAATCCATAAACTGCTATGGAACTAGGAAATAAGAACTTTACTGAATACTTTCCTGCCTGGGATATCCTCGCGGCCATCTCAAGCAGGTCAATAGTGATACAGGAATTTATCTTATGGGCCAGGAAGGGATCCAGTTCCGCAGTAGTTGAAAGAACAGCAGCTAGATGATAGATATGGCTGAAGCTATTTTCCTTCTCAAGGGAAGCGATCACTTCTTTATCCAAAAGGTCCGCCTGAAGGTGCCGTGACATCCCCGATAGTTTTTCTGGTAGAGGTTTTAAATCTAGAGAGACGATCTCGACATCTCCCTTTTCCGAGAGCGATTGAATCAGTGCCTGTCCGATCTCTCCGCATGCACCCGTAATTAGAACCCTCTTATCAGGCATTAACTACTCCTAATTCATTCAAAATCTTTTTGCTTATAGGATGGATAACAATTATACTAGTATGCTAGAATGATTCTAGTATGTCAGGATGATTTTACATACAGGATTTTATATTGAATTCACCATGAAGGAAATCACATTAAATTCAGGAGAGAAAGATGCCATTAACTGTTGTTGTTGGCGCCCAATGGGGTGATGAAGGCAAGGGAAGGATAGTGGATCTGCTGGCTGCTAAAGCAGATATTGTGGCCCGATACTATGGCGGTGATAATGCCGGACATACTGTAACTGTCGGGGATGAGACATTTAAACTCCATCTGCTGCCTTCAGGTGTAGTCCATCCACATTCGATCGGTCTGCTTGGGAACGGTATGGTAATAAATCCAGCCACACTTCTAAATGAAATGGAACAGATCCGTAAAGCAGGTGTAGAAGTAAATCCCGATCGGATTAAGATCTCGCATGCGGCTCATATCATCACCCCTGGTCACATTGCCCTGGATGGAGCCCGGGAAGCAGCTCGTGGAGAGGGTTTGATAGGGACAACCAAACGAGGCATAGGTCCTGCCTATAATTCCAAGGTTACTCGCTCAGGATTGAGAATGGAAGACATGCTGGATTCAGCTGGATTTAAAGAGGCTATTCGCTGCCATATTGATAGTGTGAACGATCAGCTTGAGAAGTTATTTGGCGCTGATATTCTTGATAGTGAGGTTATTGCTAAACAGTACCAGGGTTATGCTGAAAAACTGCGCCCCTATATTATTGAAGTTGGCAAATTCGCTGATCAGGCTTTAAAAGCAGGAAGTATCATCCTGGCAGAAGGCGCCCAGGGTACTCTATTGGATCTAGATCACGGTACTTATCCTTTTGTGACAAGTTCCACACCAACTGCCCCCGGCGCGTTGGTCGGGCTGGGATTGGGAATTGGATCTGCGAACCGGGTCGTTGGCGTTGTTAAGGCCTTTCAAACCCGGGTAGGGGAGGGACCATTTCCAACCGAACTGGATGGAGATCTCGCTGTTCGTCTACGAGGAACAGGCGCGAATGATTGGGACGAATTCGGGACAACTACTGGCCGGCCAAGACGTGTGGGATGGCTTGATATTGTCCTCCTTCGTTATGCAGTACGCATCAACGGCATTTCCGATCTTGCATTAACAAAATTGGATATTCTATCTGGACTAGAAACGATCAATATATGCACCGGGTATCGGATTTCTGAAAAGACCACGCCAACCCTACCGCTTGGACCTTCTAACCTGGAAGGAGTAGAAGCTGTATATGAAGAACTGCCAGGTTGGCAAGTTGAAATAACTTCAGTCCGGACCTGGGAAGACTTGCCAGAAGCTGCCAGAAATTATGTTTCCAGGATTGAAGAATTGCTGTCCGTACCTGTCAAGATAATATCTGTTGGTCCTGAACGATCACAGGTGATCCAACGCTAACGAATTATGAAAAGAATCTGGACTTTCTTCCTCCTTTTCCCTCTTTCAGCCTGTTTGCCTGTCGTTACTCCAACACCGGTACCAACGGTCAGTCCGACTATCACTCCGACTTCTTCTCCAACGGTCGAATGGTTCCCTCCAACCCCGACGATAGAGATTTCACCAACTGTTGAGATTACTCCAACGCCGGAGATCATGGCAGAGTTGGGAGAGGTCATTTTTAAAGATGATTTCGAATCAGGAGAGGGTTGGACGGTTCCTCAATCAGATCGGGGAGAGATCAATATCTCCAATGGTGAGATCAACATCATTATCCACGAACCAGGATCCTTTTTTATAGGAACCCTTGAAAAACCGGATTTGCAGGATTTTTATGCTGAAATATCTGCAAGTCCCATCTTGTGCTCTCCCCAAGACGAGTATGGATTTTTGTTCCGGGTCTTAGGCAGAAATCAGTATTATCGTTTCTTACTGAACTGTGAAGGCCAGATTCGACTGGACAGTATTTCAGGAGAAACAGGAACGATCCTGTATCCCTGGACAAGAAGCGCTTCGGTCCCGGTTGGAGCACCAAGCATTTCCACGATAGCTGTGTTGGCTGTGGCTGACCAGATCCATGTTTTTATCAATGGTGTTCAACAATTTACAGTCAGAGACCAGCAGCTGTTGGTAGGCTCTTTTGGAGTATTTGCCCATTCAGTAGGCGATACGGCGGTTACGATCAGCTTTTCTGATTTTATTGTCAGAGAAGTACTTCCAAAAGAATAAAAAAACGTAACAAGAGAACTCAGGAAAATATTAGTATCTATTCCTGATTGTGATAATTATCAGCTTATCATGAAGGCAGACCCTGAAAGTGAGACAGTGTATAATACTCGGTAATAAGAAGGCAATTATCTGATAACCAGGAAGAGCAGAAAAAAACTGCTCAAGAGGAGGAATTGTGTATCACAAAATTACCATCGCCGGGAATTTAGGACGAGACCCAGAAATGCGTTTTTTACCCAGCGGCCAGGCAGTAACAAATATCAATGTTGCAACTAACCGTGTCTATACAGATTCGAATGGGCAGAAGATTACAGAGACGATCTGGTTCAGAGTTTCTGTGTGGGGTGCGAGGGGCGAAACAGTTAACCAGTATCTAAAGAAAGGCAGCAAGGTATTGGTAGAAGGACGGTTAAACGTTGATCCTGAGACTGGCGGCCCAAGAGTATTTACTCGCAATGATGGAACCACAGGTGCGAGCTACGAAATCACAGGCCAGAACGTTGTTTTCCTGTCATCCCGATCTGAGGACCAATCCAACCAGGCCCCGGCCAGTGGGGGATTTTCTGAGCAGGTCGATGAAGATGATATCCCGTTCTAGTCAGATCGATATATTCATGAAAGGCTTCTGTAATGACAAATGAAAGTTCTAAAGTTAAGATCCCTGGGATCATAATCCCACCAGATCTAGAAGCTGTATATGCCAATCTGGCCCGGATCACTCATTCACCATCTGAGTTTATTTTTGATTTTGCCCAGATGCTGCCAGGCATGAAAACACCCGGATTCAAATCCAGGGTGTTGTTATCCCCATTAAGCGCAAAATTGATTTATAAAGCCCTTGGTGATAACCTGGCAAAATATGAAACTAGTTTTGGTGAAATCAAATTGCCTGGATCGACTTCCCTAGCTGACAATTTATTCCAGCCAAATGAAGAGTAGGCAGGTGACGAAACTGGACAAGTCTTTGATTTGATCCAATCAATACTTAATTATGCCAAACAAGACCCTGAAATTTGACAACATCGCCATAGCTGTTCATCCTTTAAACCAGGAAGCGTATTTGCTTGCGGAAGAAATTGGCGCTTCCCTCGAAGAAAAGGGATTAAATGTGCTCTTAGGAAAGATGGATGAGCCAAATCTTCGGGAAGAGATATCCAAAGGGAGCCAGGAACTGCTAATTGCCTTGGGCGGAGATGGTACTATGCTCCGCGCAGGTCATATTGCGGCGATATCAAGTACACCGATCTTGGGTATCAATCTGGGTAGTTTCGGCTTTTTAACAGAGGTCCAACGAGATGAATGGGGTGGTGCATTGGATCGTGTTCTTGCAGGTGATTTCCGATTGGAAAAGAGGATGATGCTGCAGTCCACACTTTTCAGGGATGGAATAGAACTTGGGAGCTGGAGTGCACTGAACGATTCCGTTATCAGTAGAGGGGAGACCATCCGTCCGGTTCAGCTGATCATTGAGATCAATAAACGGCATTTGAGCACGATCGTTGCGGATGCAGTGATCGCCTCCACGGCTACTGGTTCAACAGCTTATGCCATGGCTGCAGGAGGGCCGATTCTCTCTCCTGAATTAAGGAATGTTATTCTTGTTCCTGTTGCACCTCATCTTTCCATTGAACAATCCCTGGTTTTATCCGAAGATGTCCGCATCGCTGTCATTGTCAAAACGTCCCACCAGGCTGTTATGAGTATTGATGGCCAGCCTCCTGTGAGCCTGGTAAACGAAGACAGAATAGAGATCAAAGCCAGTAATTATGCAGCCACATTTATTCGTTTTCAGGATCCGGGATATTTCTACCGGAACTTGATCCCATATATGGACCAAAATCCAACAATCAAAAAAAATGTCTGAAACGAAAACCACCCTTACTTGTACTTTCCATCCGAAAGTAGAAACTCAGCTGCGATGTAACCGTTGCAACCGGCCTATTTGTATTAAATGTGCCACGCATACGCCTACGGGATACCGCTGCCATGAGTGTATTCGTTCCCAGCAAAAAATCTTTGTCACCACAAAATGGTTTGACCAGGTTATTGCTGTTGCTATAACTGGAGTTATTTCATTTCTGGGAAGTTTATTCGCGGGCAATTTGGGTATCTATCTTATGATATTGATCGCCTTTGGCGCTGGTTACCTGATTGTCTGGGCAGTTAAAAAAGCAATTAATAATCGTCGATCGCCCCTTTTGAAATATGTTATGAGCGGATCCGCATTATTAGGTAGTTTAATCCCTGTTTTTGGCATGCTCATTAGGGATTTCCGATATTATGGGACTATCTTTGGAGGGGGCCTCTATTCCATACTATGGTATCTGGCCTATTCAGTGATCCTTACTGGCTATGTGTATTACCAATTAAGAAATTAATATGCTCGTAGAACTCCGAATTAAAAACTTTGCGATCATAAATGCTCTCAACCTGGAATTTGATCCGGGTCTGGTTATTTTAACGGGAGAAACTGGAGCTGGAAAATCCATTATCATGGGAGCTCTGGATATGTTACTTGGCCAGCGGGTGGATATGTCCACGCTTCGAAAGGGCAGTGAATTCGCCAGCGTTGAGGCTGTCTTCCAGATCCCAGAAAATGTCAGGGATCCGGTCATAAAGCTTCTTGAACAGGAAGAATTACTTGATGGAACCGAATTTCTGACCATGACTCGGGAACTGAGAAAGGATAAAAGAAATATCGCCAGAGTGAATGGGCACAGGACTAATGCCGCAGTATTAGTTGAGCTGGGTCAATACTTGGTGGATATTCACGGTCAATCTGAACATCTATCCTTGATGCGAGTTAACCAGCATTTGGAATTGCTGGACCGTTTTTCGGGAACAACCGGGCAGTTGAATGAATACCAAAAAGTCTATCGACAGCTGAAAGAAACCCAAAATACCCTGGCAAGATTACGGCAATCTGATTTGGAAGCAGATCAGAAAAAAGAGCTGCTGTCTTTTCAGGTAGAGGAGATTGGTATGGCAGCCCCTCTGGAAGGAGAGGAAGAACCGCTGATCGAACTCCGCAACAGGTTGGTTAATGCTGAAAAACTTGCCGATCTAGGCCAGAATATTCTTATCCTCCTGGATGATGCACCTTCTCACCAACCCACAGTGATGGATCTGGTTGGCCAAATTGTCAGTTCGATGGAAGTTCTCTCAAAGACAGATCCAGCTATGGAAAACCAAAATCAACGGACTGCTGAACTCAGTGATGGGTTATTTGAGCTTGGAAAGGGTCTGCGGTCTTACCTGGATACGCTGGAATTTGACGCCAACGAGCTTGAAAAAACCCAGGATCGCCTTGCTTTGCTTCACGAGTTGAAGAGAAAATACGGTGAAACCATTCCTGATATCTTAAATTACATGGAAGATGCCCGTCAGCAATTGGAAGAAATTACTGGCAGGAGCACTCGGATCGGGGAATTGGAAGAAATTGAAGGCAGTCAGCTTTTGGAATTGGGTATATTGGGTCAGAAGCTGACCCAGGGTCGAAAAGCTGGAGCTCAACGACTTGCTTCTGAATTGGAAAAACAGCTGGATGATCTAAAAATGTCGGGATCACGTTTCGAAGTCTCCTTTGTGGAGACAGAGTCCGATTCAGGTGTGCCAGTTGAGGATGGAAAGAGACTTGAATTCTATCCGGACGGATTGGAGAGAGTTGAGTTCCTAATCGAGACTAATCCGGGTGAAGGTTTAAAGGCGTTGGCGAAAACCGCCTCAGGTGGGGAAACCGCCCGATTGATGCTGGCGATAAAGAATGTACTTGCCAAGGCTGATCACATTTCCACCCTGGTATTTGATGAGATCGATCAAGGGATCGGTGGCAGAATTGGCGCAGTAGTGGGTGAGAAGCTATATCGGCTCACTCCTGAGCATCAAGTCATTTGTATTACGCACCTGCCGCAATTGGCCGGTTTTGGTCAGCAGCATTTCCAGGTGTTGAAAGGTATGGCAGATGGGCGGACGTCGATCCGAGTCCAGGAGATCAATGGGGAAGAAAGGGTAAAGGAACTGGCGACCATGTTGGGCGGCCCCAGTGAAAAGAACTTGGAATCAGCCCGGGAATTGATGAACTACATTTCCAAAGTGATCCAATAGGATTTATTTCCCCTATGGATATAAAATCGCATATTATACGGTTCAGAACGAACCAAAGGAAAAAGAACCGATCCAATCCCCTGGGAACGATCGGTTTATTATTAGCTGCATTTTTGAGCATAGGCATAGCTGGGGGAGTTATTTATGCCGTAAGCCGTTATTCTGAAATTACTGAAGGCCTGCCTACACCCCAGAAGATGGAGGTGCTGTTAAACCCCCAGAACGGATCCCTGTTAATGCCAACCAGGATAATGGATCAATGGGGGGTACAGGAATTGTGGAGGTTTGAAAACCCGGCTGTAGACTATCGTCGATATGTGAATATCACTGATGGGAATATGCTGTTCTTCCGTGATGTGCCAGAGGAATTGATCCAGGCCACATTGACTGCGGTGGATGTTACTTTCCTGGAGAAACCCGAAGGTTTTATCACTAGTATCCTGGATAATAAACCTGATCCGATCACTCAATCGCTGGTTGAGGATTTTTTACTGTGGGAAGAGGTTGGACATCCCTATTATGAGATCCGGGTCAACTTACTTTCTGATCAGGTAATCGCCAATTACGGAAGACAAAAAGTCCTGGAATGGTATCTAAACAGTGCATACTACGGTCGGGAGATTTATGGCGCAGCCCAGGCCTCGTTGTATTATTTTGGAAAAGATCTGAGAGGTTTAGATCTGGCTGAATCTGCCCTGTTGGCGGCAGTTGCTAAATTTCCATCTTTGAACCCATTTGATGCGCCAACCGCAGCTAAGGAAAACCAGGAGGATATCCTGGAAAAGATGGCGGCTGCAAATTTCATCACCTCCCAACTTACGGAACAAACCAAGAAGAAGCAGCTGTTTTATGCTGATCCTGATCAAGGGCAGAGCCAGCCAAAACCTGAATATGTAGATTACATCCTTGATGAGGCCAGTATATCTGTCCCTCAAGACCGCCTGTTAAGGGGAGGATATCAGATCTTCTCAACTATTGATCTGGATCTGCAGCAGATGCTGGAATGCACATCAGAAATAATGGTTGGGCGGGTATATGGTGAGGAGCAGCAAATCAGAGATGATTGTGAAGCGGCTCGTTTAATGCCGCGCTATACGGGAAAGATACTGGAACAACAGGATTCCCTGGAAATCGATCTGGTTCTTCTCGATCCCAATACCGGTGAGCTTCGAGCGATGGCTGGGATTACAGACTCCGGGAAGAAACCTGGTCTGTCTGACCCCAGGAATCCTGGAACCTTGATCACACCCTTTTTATATCTGAATCAATTTACCCAAGGATATGAACCAGCATCTCTTGTTTGGGATATTCCTGTCAGTGAAGAACTTTCGGTTGAACTGCTGCATCCCGGATGTGGTTTGGATTGTAATTTCCAGGGACCGGTGAGCATGCGCAAAGCCCTGGTGAATGACTATTTATCCCCATCTATCCAATTTTGGTCAGCTCAGGCGAAGAATATTTATCCAAGCACTTTAACAGTATTTGGTTATTCTCTGGGGGCAGATGTTTGTTTGGATTGCCCTGTGTTTCCCAATAATCCTTACCTGGATTTGGTTGACCTCGCCCAGGGTTATGGAGTTTTTGGCAACCAGGGATATCTGCGTGGAAAATCAACAGGAAATTCCAGATTAGAAATCCAGCCCTCAGCAGTGCAACGAATTGAAACCCGGTCCGGAGAAATCATCTCCAGCGAAAATATATTTATTGAAAAGAAGATCATCAGCGAAGAATTGGCTTTCCTTATTAACGATATGTTGAGTGATGGAGAAGTTCGCTCAGACTCTTCTCTCAGGGATGTATTTCAGATTGGCCGACCCGCTGCCGTGAAGGTAGGAGCTGTGGCCGATGGAAGCTCCTCCTGGGTGATTGGCTATACTCCCCAGATCGTCACTGCCTCTTGGGTTGGTAATCCCGAGGGAGTAGGAGGTGGAGCTGATTATCAGCAGATCGCCGGAAATCTATGGCGGGCGATCACTCAATATATCTCGAGAGACCTGCCGGCAGAGGATTGGCCGCTTCCGGCCAATATCATCACCCTGGATGTTTGCTACCCCTCCGGGCTGTTGCCTACAGAAAACTGTCCCAGAATCGTCCGGGAGGTATTCATACAGGGCAATGAACCTGCAGGAGCTGACAATTTATTCCAGTCTTTTGAGATCAACAGAGAAACCGAATTACTGGCATCAGTATTCACGCCATCCGGGCAAATTGAAGAACGGATTTATTTGAGCGTACCTCCGGAAGCGAGATCTTGGGCTGATCAAACAGGGATTGAAACTGTGCCAACCCTGTATGACCTCGAGATCCCAGACGAAAGGGAGGATGGATTATCGGTCACGACTCCAGAAAACTATTCTTTTGTGAAAGGCAGGATCAGAATTATCGGATCGGTCCCTGAGGATGATTTTGTAACTGCTAGATTGCAATATGGAATGGGTTTGAATCCTGGATCCTGGATCCAAATCGAGTCTGAAATTACAACACCGTCATTTTTTACACGCCTTGGAACTTGGGATACAACAGACCTGGAGGACGGGATTTATGCTCTTCAGCTGGTATTGATCCAGGAAAGACAAGGTATCGAAAAAGCTTCGTTGGTGGTTTCAGTAGATAACACTCCACCGTCGATGATTTTTACAACTGACCTGGCTGGTGGACAGATTCTTTTCCAGCAGGGCGATGAGATTCTGTTTGGAGTGGAGTTTGAAAATAATTCAGAGATCGATCAGGTTGAATTCTATTTGAATGGAGACTTGCTTTCCTCCCGGAAAGTGGCTCCATATATCGTTCCCTGGTCATTGGTCCCGGGAGAATATGAACTGCAAATCACCGCTCAAGATCAGGCTGGTAATGAAGTGGAGTATTCAGCGTTATTTGAAGTTTTCTCTGACGAATAACTAATGTGAGCTTTATTTTTTCTTCTTAAACCCGAACAAGCGCAGGGCATTGAGGTCATTCCGCCAGTTTTTCCTAACTTTGACCCGCAGGCTAAGGAAAACCTTCCTGCCGCTCATTGCTACAATTTCCTTCCGGGCAGCGGATCCAATCCTCTTGATCATATTCCCTTTTTCTCCGATCAGGATACCTTTCTGGGAATCTCGTTCAACAAAGATCGTCGCTTCAATATAAGCTGATCCATTATCTCTTTCTTTATATTCGTCCATACGGACGGCAATAACATGCGGTAGCTCTTTTTCCAGTAAACGCATTGCGGCAGCCCTGATCAGATCAGCGGCGATTTCCCGTTCGTAAAGATCTGTAACTTGGTCTTCCGGGAAGAGCAGGGGGCCTTCGGGAAGGATATCGAGGATCCTGTTCTCCAATTGGTCCAGATTGTCGCCAGTTGCTGCAGAAATTGGAATGAGTGCTGTGTTGGGCAGTAAAGCCTGGTATTGGGCAGAACGATCCTGGAGTTCTTTAGGATCGAGTTTGTCGATTTTGTTTAGAATCAGAAAGACTGGTGGCTTCTTTTCCAATTTCTGTAATGCTTCCCCGAAGATTTGATCTTCTTCGTTCGGAGGTACGCTTCCATCCAGGATCAGTAGTGCCAGATCGGCATCTTCTAAGGCCTGCAGGGCGTCTTGATTCATGAATTCACCTAATTTGTGTTTCGGAAAATGCAATCCGGGTGTATCAATGAAGATCAGCTGTCCTTCTGGTAGTGTTAAAATACCTAACTGCTGCAGGCGGGTTGTTTGGGGTTTGGGTGAAACAGCTGCTATGGTTTGCTGTAAAAGACGATTCAGCAATGTGGATTTGCCAACATTGGGTCGCCCCATGACGGCAATGAAACCTGATTTATGGTTATTTTTCATAATCTTGATCCTGGTTTTGGCAGTCCTTGAAATTCCCTCTGGATGCCTTGACCGATGAGCCTATTTTTTATATAATAATGTGTCTGGGTTAAAATCGACTTGGAAGATACTTTTTGTTTAAAAATGTATCAGTACTGATATCCACCGACATATTTCTTTGCCCTGGTTCTAAACCGGGGCATATTAACGCGTATAGTAACCGCTGCAGGGCAGTTTGGTCAAGTAGAAAAAGGAAGAGGGAGATTCTATGGCTCAGGTAGATAAAGCCAAAAGTTACGCTCGAATTAGTTATCGTTATCCTTTACCACCCCTGATTAAGGTACAACTGGATTCCTTTAAACGATTGAAGGATAATGGGGTGAAAGATCTATTTCATGAGATTTCACCAATTGAATCTTATAACGGGAAGATGAAATTGTATTTCCCAAGTGATACCCCCGAAGCAAAACAGTGGGGGCTGGACTTCAGATTTGAAGAGCCGGAGTATTCTGTTCAGGAATGTGTAGAACGAGACCTGACCTACGGATCCGCTTTATACGTCTCTGTCTTGTTGGCTGGCGCCAAGGTGCCGGAACCCATCAAGCAGGAAATCTTTATGGGTGAGTTCCCAGAGATGACCGAAAAAGGGACATTCATTATTAATGGTACCGAACGAGTGGTCGTTTCTCAGTTGATCCGCTCCCCGGGTGTGTATTTTGAAGCCGAAGTTGACCGGGCTACAGGCCGGCGCCTGGCTGTTTCAAAATTGATCCCCGATCGGGGCGCCTGGATGGAATTTGAAACCCGCAAGACTGGATATCTGACTATTCGTTTCAACCGTCAGCGGACCATTCCTGTGACCATCTTCTTGCGCGCTTTAGCGGCAGTGGACGATGGTCTGAAAGATTCTCCCATCAAAGAGGGAACAGACGAAGAACTGATCGCTCTATTTGAAGATATCGATACCAATCCGGACCGCATGTTCATTCCGGCTTGTTTCGCTCAGGAACCTGATTGGGAAATTCCCGATGGCATGACCATCGCTGAGATAGCCTTGATCGACTTCTTCAAACGCATGCGTCCCGGAGACCCGGCTACTGTTGAAAATGCCCGGGAGTTCCTGCAAGATCAGCTCTTTAACGATCGCCGCTACAATTTGGAGCGAGTTGGACGCTATAAACTCAATCAAAAATACGATCTGGAAGGCAAGGTGCCGGTATCCCACCTCACCATTACAAAATGGGATATTTACTACCTGATCCGCCGGATGATCGAAATTAATAACAATATGGTTGATCCCGATGATATCGATCACCTGGGAAACCGTCGAATAAAGACTGTGGATGAGCTGATCCAGAATAAACTACGGGTCGGCATCCGACGTATGGAACGTGTCATTCGCGAACGTATGTCCATCCGCGGTAAAAAGAAGATGTCCCCGGTCACACTGGTGAATATTCGCCCTGTGGTGGCTTCCTTGCGAGAGTTCTTTGGCTCCAGTCAGCTGTCTCAGTTCATGGACCAGACTAACCCGCTTTCAGAACTTCGGCATAAACGAACTTTATCAGCTCTTGGACCCGGTGGTCTTCACCGCCAGCGAGCTGGCTTTGACGTGCGAGACGTCCATCAGTCGCATTATGGACGCATCTGCCCCATCGAAACCCCTGAAGGCCCCAACATCGGTTTGATCGGTCGGTTCGCATCTTATGCCCAGGTGAATGATTATGGATTTATTGAGACTCCTTATCGAAAGGTTCGTCAGGTTGTATCTTCTGGCGATCCGGAGCTCGTGGACGCTCAGCTCAGGGAAGATGTCACCAATCCCAGCACCGGAAAGGTAATTGCTCAGGCTGGAGAACGAGTTACCGATAAACAGGTTGCGGCAATGAAAAAGGCCAAGATCAAAGATATCCTTGTTACGCCGTATATCTCTGAAGAGGTGGAATATCTGGCCGCGGACGCGGAAGACCGATTCACGGTCGCCCAATCTAACGCTGAGATCAACGACCATTTTGAGTTTGTCAAGGAGCGGGTTTCCGCTCGGCACTCATCGGATTTCCTGTTCGTAAAACCAACTGATGTAGATTATATTGACGTGGCGCCAAACCAGATCGTAGGTATCAGCGCTGCATTAATTCCTTTCCTCTCTCATGATGACGCGAACCGCGCCTTGATGGGATCGAATATGCAGGCCCAGGGTGTTCCCCTGTTGAACCCCGAAATCCCCCGGGTATCGACCGGTATGGAAAAACCGGCGGCAATGGACTCTGGTCAGGTCTTGCTGGCAGAAGAGGACGGCGAAGTAACCTCTGTGGTGGGTGATAAGATTATCATCCGCACCAAAAGCAATGAGATCAAAGAGTATAAACTATGGAAATATGAACGCTCCAATCAGAGCACATGCATAGACCAGCGGCCAATTGTAAGAAAGAGCCAGCTGGTGAAAAAAGGTGATGTGATCGCTGATTCTTCCTCAACTGTGCACGGCAACCTGGCCCTGGGTCAGAACGTCACAGTGGCATTCCTGTCTTGGGAAGGCGCCAACTTTGAAGACTCGGTTGTGATCTCCGAACATTTAGCCCAGAATGACGTTTATACCTCCATACATATTGAGGAACATGAGGTTGAATCCCGCGACACCCGGCTTGGCCCGGAAGAGATCACCCGCGATATCCCTAATGTTGGAGAAGAGGCCCTCAAAGACCTTGATGAAACCGGCGTTATCCGGATCGGTGCTGAAGTTGGCCCCAACGACATCCTGGTTGGAAAGATCTCACCCAAAGGTGAAAAGGAACTTTCCCCTGAGGAACGTTTGCTGCGGGCAATCTTTGGCGAAAAATCACGTGACGTTAAAGATACCTCTCTGCGCATGCCCCATGGTGAGCGCGGCAAGGTTATTGAAGTGAATATCTTCACTCGGGAAGAAAATGCAGATCTATCTGCCGGTGTGGAGAAAATGGTGCGGGTATTTGTGGCGCAAAAACGCCGCATTACTGCTGGCGATAAGATCGCCGGACGCCATGGGAATAAAGGTGTTGTGTCCACAGTTGTGCCCGTGGAAGATATGCCTTACCTGGAAGATGGGACACCGATCGACATGTTATTATCACCCACCGGCGTGCCTGGGCGTATGAATATTGGCCAGGTGCTTGAAGCCCATCTGGGTTGGGCTGCCAGAAAACTTGGTTTTGTGGCAGTTACCCCGGTGTTCGATGGTGCCCACGAAAGTGAAATCGAAGCTGAACTAGCACGGGCCTGGATGATGGATCAGGCCTGGAATGACGCAGAAAAGAAAGCCTGGGAATGGCTGGATGGATTTGATTATGATTCCAAAGATATCCAGGATAATAATGAAGCTCGACGGCTTTACCTTGAAAATTGGCTCGGCGAACGAGGATATGACGTTTATAAACTTGTTTCTGATGAGATCTATGCCCGCCGATCCGTGCTGAGAGAATGGCTCAGGGATTACGGCTATGAACCAGAGGATATCCTGTTCTTTGAAGATAAGGAGATCCCCAACAACGAACGAGATGCTCAGGATGAAAGAACAGTGGATGCCTGCCTGAGACTATGGATCAGCGCTGTCTCTGGCAGTAATACCAAGAAACTTGAGAAGAAGGATACTGAAGCTCTGCGTGAAATGGCTGATAAGTTGGTTACGGAAACGGGAGTTCCTCTTCCGTTATTCGGTAAACAAATAGTCTATGATGGCAAAACAGGAAATCCCTATCATAACCCAGTTACTGTTGGTGTGATGAACATCCTTAAACTTCACCACCTGGTTGAGGATAAGGTCCACGCCCGATCCACTGGCCCTTACAGTCTAGTTTCCCAGCAGCCGCTGGGTGGTAAGGCTCAGTTTGGTGGCCAGAGATTTGGTGAGATGGAAGTATGGGCACTGGAAGCTTACGGTGCCGCCCACACACTACAGGAAATGCTTACTGTGAAATCTGATGATGTGGTGGGCAGAGTGCAGGCTTACGAAGCGATCGTGAAAGGTGAACCGATCGAGGAAATTGGCATACCGGCTTCTTTCCGGGTGCTGGTGAAAGAAATGCAGAGTCTAGGCCTGTCTATTGAAGCAGTCACGGATGAAGGTGAAATAATTAGTTTTGGTAAGGAAGACAGTAGGTCGCAGATACCGCGCATGAGTACAGGATTGTTGGGATTGGGAAACCGCTAAAACCGGGTTCCCTCTCTCGGAATCACTAAGATATTAGAGCTAGACTGGCTTGACGCTTCACTAACGGCGTGCTAAAATTCTAAGTCGTTGCCTCAATATAGAAGAGGCCAAAACGATTGATTGAATAAGGGTTTTTGAGCGATCCAAGGCCATCTAGTAAAATCGATGGCCTTGCTATTTGAAAAGTGATCAGGATTAGGTACGGAGGAAATGTGCCAACAATTAATCAATTAGTCCGCAAAGGACGCACACCGAAGAAATCCAAGATGAAAGCCCCTGCGCTGCGTTATACATTTAACTCCATGAAACAGCGTAGAATTTGGCAGGACAAGGGAGCTCCCCAGAAACGTGGGGTATGCACCATTGTTAGGACGATGACACCTAAAAAACCGAACTCGGCGCTTCGGAAAATTGCCCGTGTCCGGCTGACCAATGGTATCGAAGTTACTGCCTATATTCCCGGTGAGGGCCATGGTCTTCAGGAGCATTCTGTTGTTCTAATCCGCGGTGGACGTGTGAAAGATCTGCCTGGCGTTCGCTACCACATTGTGCGTGGCGTGTTGGACTCCACTGGCGTGGACGACCGGAAACAGAGCCGTTCCAAATACGGAACCAAAGCACCCTAAGCCTTTTGTGTCCTTATTAAGAGCTTTTATAACTTGACGGAGAAAACAGATGAGACGGAGAAGAGCTGACAGGAGAAAGATTGAACCGGATGTACGTTACAACAATGTAAAAGTACAGACCTTCATCAATCATGTCCTGAAGAAAGGAAAAAAGAACGTAGCAACTAACTTAGTATATGGCGCATTTGACATCATGGCCGAGAAAACCGGAAAAGACCCGGTTGAATTATTTGAACAGGCTATGCAAAATGCATCGCCGCGGATGGAAGTCCGCCCCCGCCGAATAGGCGGTGCGACATATCAGATCCCAATGGAAGTGCCAACTCACCGCCAGTTCACACTGGCTACTCGCTGGCTTCTAGAAGCGGCTCGTTCACGAAAAGGACAACCATTTGATCAGTGCCTGGCCGAAGAGCTGCTAAGTTCAGTAAATAATGAAGGCCTGGCGATCCGTAAGAGGGAAGAAGCCCACAGAATGGCAAAAGCCAACCGTGCATTCTCCCATTTCCGGGTATAGGTATAGTAGATCGAATTAAGGAAGTATGGCTAGAAAATACGCTTTAGAGCAGTTCCGAAATATTGGTATCATTGCCCACATCGATGCGGGTAAGACCACCACAACCGAGCGAATTCTCTTTTATACAGGGAAAACGCATAAAATCGGTTCTGTCGATGATGGAACAACTGTTACCGACTGGATGGACCAGGAGCGAGAACGAGGTATCACCATCGTTTCTGCTGCTGTATCTGCTGTTTGGAAGCGTCATTTGATTAACGTTATCGATACCCCTGGTCATATTGACTTTACAGCAGAAGTTCAACGATCCCTTCGAGTACTTGACGGAGGGGTTGTCGTTTTTGACGCAGTACAGGGGGTTGAACCCCAGAGTGAAACCGTTTGGAGACAAGCGGACCTATATAAAGTTCCCCGCATCTGTTTTGTCAATAAAATGGACCGCGTTGGAGCATCCTATGAACGCACGGTGGAAATGATCCATGAACGCCTGGGAGCCAACGTATTTGCGATCCAAGTTGCTATTGGCGAAGAAGACCAATTCAAAGGTGTGGTCGACCTGATAACCCGGAAAGCGTATATCTGGGAAGATCATGATGGCACCCCTCCTCTGGAAGTTGAAGTACCGGAAGACCTTAAAGAGCGGGTGGAAATCGCCCGCACTCAGATGGTTGAGGTGATTGCCGAAACCGATGAAGGTCTTACTAATAAATTCCTAGAAGAACAAGAGATCAGCGAAGACGAGCTGAAAACAGCTCTCCGCGCTGCTGTGATCTCAAACGAATTGACGCCAGTATTATGCGGCAGTTCACTGATCAGTACTGGTGTCCAGCCTCTATTGGACGCTGTTTTGGATTACCTTCCATCACCGTTGGATATTCCGCCGGTTGAAGGAAGCGATCCTAAAACTGATGAACTCCTCATCCGCAAACCGGATGATGAAGAACCGCTCAGCGGCCTTGTATTTAAAATTGTCACCGATCCCTATGTCGGCCGGCTGGCCTATATCAGGATCTATTCGGGTGTGATTGAACAAGGCACAACGGTATCTAATCCCAGCAAGGGTAAACGTGAACGGATCGGACGTTTGATCCGTATGTATGCCGACCGCAGGGAAGACATCACCAAAGCCGGGGCAGGGGATATTGCCGCTGTGCTAGGATTGAAGAACAGCTTTACTGGCGATACATTGTGTGAGATCGGGTCCCCGATCATCCTGGAAAATATTTCTTTCCCGGACCCGGTGATCATGGTTGCCATTGAGCCAAAAACTACAGCAGACCAGGATAGATTAGCCACTGCATTACAGAAATTATCTGAAGAAGATCCCACATTCCAGGTCCGAGTGGATGGAGATACCGGCCAAACCCTGATCTCTGGTATGGGTGAACTGCACCTGGAGGTGCTGGTTGACCGCATGCTGCGAGAATTCAAAGTGCAGGCCAGGGTCGGTCGTCCGCGGGTTGCTTATAAAGAATCCATTACTAGACCGGTTGAAAAAGTAGATTACCGGCATGTTAAACAGACAGGTGGCCACGGTCAGTACGGGCATGTAGTCTTGAACTTAGAACCTGGTGTAGCTGGCAGCGGAATCGTTTTTGAAGAAGAGATCCGGGGCGGCACAATTCCCCGTGAATATATCCCGGCGGTCAAGAAGGGCGTTATGGCTGCCGCAGAATCAGGTGTTATTGCCGGTTACCCGGTGACTGATATAAAAGTTACTCTGGTAGACGGCTCATCCCACGACGTGGATTCCAGCGATCTGGCATTCAAAATGGCTGGGTCGATGGCTTTTCGACAGGGTGTTCAGAAAGGAAAGCCGGTTCTGCAGGAACCGGTCATGAAAGTAGAAATAATCATTCCTGAAGAATACCTGGGTGATATAATTGGTCAAGTTAATTCTCGGCGGGGAGATGTACAGGGCATGGATGCCCATCCCGGAGGTACCCAGGGAATTCGCGCGATGGTTCCGTTGGCTGAAATGTTTGGGTATGCCACAGAACTGCGATCCGCAACCAAAGGTCGGGGCGCATTTACGATGGAGTTTGACCATTATTCAAAAATATCTGATGAATTATCAAAAAAGATTGTTGTTGGAGAATAGAATCCTAATAAAAATTGGCCAAGACAAGATAGTTATTATTTAGGTCAGGAGAGGAATTATGGCGAAAGAGAAATTTAAACGAACGAAACCGCACGTGAATG
>CAYORF010000029.1:0-26345 GCA_964406305.1 uncultured Anaerolineales bacterium
CACCAGCAGCAAATCTTCCGGCAGGGTTAACTGGGCAAAATTAAACTCAAATTCTTTGTGAGTGCCAGGGGAACCCTTGATAAGGTAGCTGACATCAAGCCGCAGGGGATCATTCTTTTTTATACTCATGTTCATATTCCAGACCGGGATATTCTCTTTTAAAAAGAAAAATCCCGCAAATTTGTTGGATTTCTGTCAATTAGTATTATAACTTAATCCCGACACTCCGGCTGGCTTGCTGGTTATAATACATTTCAGGAATTTCCTTATGAAAACTAATATCAGTCAAATCGGCTTCTTTGCACAACAGGTGTTGGAGCGCTCTAGGGGCGCTCGGGTCTCAGGGATCGCTTCCCGGGGAATATATCTTCAGCCTGAGAATGACTTGACTTTGTACTTATCACTGGAAGATTTTCGGGGACCATTAACCCTGAACTTGGAAGAAGGATCTACCCGGCTGGAAAAAATCAAACCAGGATGCTCTGCACAATTCACTTCAGGAGAAATGCAATTCCCAGACGAGAACATCACTATCTCTCTTGAAGACAGCAATATCTGGCATCCCTCCCCGGTTGATAACGAGATAAAGATCAAGCCCGGACATTTGGATTCAATTCTTTCGCTCGTCAACAAGTTAATTCCTGAAAGTCCCTATCTGCCTTTGTTGTCCAAAAATCCTAGCCAAATCCCCGATATGCCGGTGATCGGAGAGAGGATCCTGAACCTCCGGAATGCCCTAGTAACGGGAAGCCCGGAGAAGATAGCGGAAGAATCCACCAAGCTATTGGGGTTGGGTCCCGGTTTAACACCTCTCGGAGATGATTTTCTACTTGGGGTTCTTCTCACCCTGAATAGATGGGGGCATATAATATTACCCCTCCGATCGGATATTCAGAAGAGTGACTCAGAAAGTCACCCCACCAATTTAGTCAACTATCTAAACCAAATCATTCTGGAAAACACTCGGTTGAAAACTACTCAAATAAGCGCTTCACTCCTGGCCTGCGCTATGGAAGGCGCAGCCGATGAACGACTGCTTAAGGTGTTGGATGGTTTTTTCTCAAGGGTTGATATCACTCAGAATGAAATAAAGAATTTATTGCACTGGGGCAGTTCTTCAGGAATTACAGTCTTGGCGGGAATGATCAGTGTGTTAAGAACAAAGGATACGGTTTCCTAAGAAGAAACCGCATCCTCATCCAAAACATATCTCGCAACTCTATTTACTTAATTTATCCAAACTAGCCACGTGATCAGGATTGATCCCATCCCCAAATTTGGTTTTTTTCATTCCCTCTTTTTTCTTCATCAACTCATCATAGTGATCATCTTCCACGAAGGCCACACAGCGACCGATGCTGGCTTCCCCGTCCACAAAACGCCAGGGGAAAAAGCCGATCTGGACTCGTTGATTTAGCAGTAAGTCGATATCTCCGCCAATGCATTCTGCATGAATAATGCCGTGCGGGAACAAATCTATATGCATCAGCTGGTACTTGCTGTCATCATAGAATTCTGCCAGGCTTTTGCCATATTTCGCCTTAAAAACCTCTTCCGCTTCACGGGCTTGACGCGGCATCCAGTCCCGGATGATGGTATTCATGGGATGATCTGCACTGCCGCAATCCACACCCAGCCAACGCAGTTTTTTCTTTTTTGCCCATTCTGCAAACTCGCGGTCCGGTCCAGGGTGTTTCACCATATAGCGGATCTCATCTGCAGTCGGCTGATCCCACCCAAAGTGATGATAACCTGTGTGAATGATCAGAATATCGCCTTCTTTCACTTCAACCCGATCTTCCACCATCTTGCTGGTGTAAACCTGGTAATCACCAACTGCGTCACTGAGATCGACAACCACGCCATCGTTAACCAGGAAATCAAGATCCAGATCGGCAATATCCTTGCCGGGAGTATAAAAATGGATCTCCCCATCCAGATGAGTGCCCACGTGATTGGAATGGGTCACCACCATGCCATTGGCGCCATTGGGTGCCAGGCGTTTAAAATACTTCACTTCCAGGGGAATATAGGTCGGCCAGGGCGGCGTTCCCACACCAAGGGGTATAGTCAGATCGATTAATTTCATAGGTTGTTCCTCCGTCAAAATAAATTAATTTAAAGGACTGAGTCCTTTGGATTATTAAGGGACAGAGTCCTTCCGAAGGACTCCATCCCTGTTTATTGGTTTAAAAAGAACCCGAAAGCAACATCAACACCACACCGCCGGCCACCACACTGCCCAGCTGACCAGCTGTATTGGCGCCCATGGCATGCATAAGTAGGAAATTATCAAGGTCATATTCCTGACCCACTTTCTGCACAATCCGGGCGGACATCGGGAAGGCACTGATACCAGCGGCCCCAATCAAGGGGTTGAATTTCTTTCCAGATAATATATACATCAGTTTGCCCACCAGCACACCGCCCGTAGTATCGAGCACGAATGCCAGCAAGCCCATTCCCAGGATCAATAGCGTATCGTTCTGAATAAAATTTTCTCCCCCCATGGTACTGCCTATGGTCAAACCTAGGAAAATGGTGGTGACGTTGGCAATTTCATTTTGAGCCGATTTACTTAATCGATCTACGACGCCGGATTCTCGCATCAAGTTGCCAAACATCAGGGTGGCAATCAATGGCGAAGCTTTGGGCGAAAGCAAAGAAATTATTATGGTGACCAAAATCGGGAACAGGATCTTCACTGTTTTTGAGACTGGTTTTTCAGTATAAGGCATTTTCACCTTGCGTTCGTTTTCCGTGGTCAGCAAGCGCATCACCGGGGGTTGGATGATCGGCACCAGCGACATATAACTGTAAGCGGTCACAGCGATCGCTCCCAACAAATGGGGAGCTAACCTACTGGATACATAGATGGCTGTCGGACCATCAATGGCCCCAATAATACCAATCGAGGCTGCCTCATTGAGGTCAAAGCCGAGATTGAGCGCTAATAATAATGTGCCAAAGATCCCAATTTGTCCTGCTGCCCCCAGCAGTGCCATTTTAGGATTCTCCAACAGCGGCCCAAAATCTGTCATGGCCCCGATCCCAATGAAAATTAACAGCGGGAACAACTCAGTTTTTATTCCTGCCTGGTAAAGCACTCCCAGAAATCCACCATCAGCAGCATCGGTGATCCCGGTTAGCGGCAGGTTAGCCAGGATAGCTCCAAAACCGATTGGCAGCAGCAGTACCGGCTCATATTCCTTTTTGATTGCCAGGTAGATCAACACCCCGCCAATCAGGATCATGATCAGATTCTTGATTGAAAAAAGAGTTAGCGCTTCAAATATTGCTGAAATATCAGTAGTCATAGGATTTATCCAAACTTGAATAAAATCACGCCGTATTCAACCGATTGTCCCTCAGCGACACATACCTCAGCAATCGTTCCCCCCTGGGGAGCATGGATTGTATTTTTCATCTTCATGGCATCAAGGACACAAAGCGGATCGCCGGTTTTTACAACCTGACCGGGCTTGACATGAATACCCACAATATCTCCCGGCATGGGCGCTGTCACGTCACATGCGGTTCCAGCTGGAATTAAATGTGATTCCCCTTCCGGTTTGAGCATATCTAAACCAGCATCATTGGTTTGATCACCCTGATCAAGATCGATCTCAAACCGACTGCCTTCCACATAAGCGATTATCGGCCGCTGGTTCAGATCCTCCACTTCAACCTGGAATCTTTCACCGTTTACTGTCACCCAGACTTTCTGAGCGCTCATAATCTCTCCTTGCCGTGAATCTGGTCCAGCCCTCGCTGCCACCATTTACCAACAGGTTTTTCCAGTTCGCTTCCCAATCCGCCTTTCCTGGAGAATGATCTTTTACTCAATAAAACAGCCACGCCAGCTGCTGCGGCCTTCTTCCTGAGTTCTTCTCTGTCCGGATCAGTCCCGGTTGGTGGAGTTTCTTCCTGACGAGAAACTACAAGATCATCGCTTTTTACCGGGAAAAGGGCTTTCAGGATCAGAATTAATAAGATCAGGATCCCCAATGCGGAAAATGTGATTAAAATACCAATCCCGCTCAGTGATAATCCCTGTCCAAGTTCACTCAAAAGATTTCTCCTGGTCCCTAAAGCGGCATATTGCCGTGTTTTTTAGGCCTTGTGCTGCCTTGTTTGTTTTTCAGCAATTCCAAAGCCGCAATCAGCTTCGGCCTGGTTTCAGATGGGATCAAAACCTCATCCACATGACCGCTGGCAGCCGCCGGGTATGGCTTTGAGAACTTCTCTTTATAGGCAGCTACATATTCTTCCCTGGCCTGATTCGGATCCGCCGCAGCTTTAATCTCTTTGCCATACAGCACATCCACCGCACCGTCTGCCCCCATCACTGCGATCTCTGCAGTGGGCCAGGCATAAACCAGGTCCGTGCGAATGTATTTACTGCTCAATACGATATAGGCACCACCATAGGCCTTGCGAACGATTACGGCGATCTTGGGCACTGTGGCTTCCGAATAGGCGTAAACGATCTTTGCACCATGGCGTATAATGCCACCGTGTTCCTGGTTAACGCCCGGCAGAAAACCGGGTGTATCCACAAAAGTGACCAGGGGATAATTATAGGCATCGCAAAAACGAATGAACCGAGCGATCTTGTCAGACGAGTCAATATCCAGAACACCTGCCAAGGCATTGGGTTGATTGGCAACCACCCCTACTGCCTGGCCGTGTAATCGGGCAAAACCCACTAGGGCGTTGGGGGCAAAGTCAAGATGCACCGGGAAGAAGCTGCCCTTATCAACAACTCTCTCGATCACCTGACGCATATCGTAGGCTTCGTCTGTATCCGTTGGAACCAAACTATTTAATGCCTGGTCCTGCCGGTAGGGATCATCTTTGGGTGGAACATAAGGCGGTGGTTCAGCGTTATTTCCGGGCAGATAACTGAGTAGCTGGCGGGTTAGTTTCAAAGCATCTTTTTCAGAATCAGCCGCGAAATGGGCTACTCCGCTTTTTGCGCTGTGTACAGCGGCTCCTCCCAGGGATTCAAAATCGACTTCCTCGTGGGTGACCGATTTGATCACTTTGGGCCCGGTAATGAACATATGGCTGGTTCCGCGGGTCATGATCACAAAATCTGTCAACCCGGGGGAATATACCGATCCGCCGGCACAAGGCCCCAGCATGACACTGATCTGGGGAATCACACCGCTGGCTTGAGTATTACGCCAGAACAGTTCTGAATAGGCTGCCAGGCTGAAAACTCCCTCTTGAATGCGAGCTCCCACAGAATCCATCAAACCGACAACCGGAACACCAGCGTCCAGGGCTAGGTCCAGGATCTTGGCTACTTTCTGCCCCTGGACCTCAGAGAATGATCCTCCCATCACTGTGAAATCCTGGGAAAAGACAGCCACCATCCGGCCATCCACCTTTCCAAAACCCACAACTACGCTGTCTCCGAGAAAGCGTTTTTCATCTAACCCGAACTCTTGATGGCGGTGAGCCATCAAAGCATCAACTTCCTGGAAAGAACCTTCGTCCAGCAATTCCAGGACTCGTTCGCGGGCGGTCATTTTGCCCTTATCATGCTGGGCTTTGATCCGTTTTTCCCCGCCCCCGTTGGCAGCTTGTTGGCGGATATCCTTTAGCTCCGAAATCAGATCTTTCCCTGTTGGTTTTTTAGCCTTTGCACCCATCGTGCCCTGCCTTCCGAATATATTCGATCTTAATCTTTCTTTGTCGATCCTTTCTCTTCCAAAGCCATGTAGATTTTATCCGCCGAAAGGGGCAGATCCGAAAACCGGATTCCTACTGCGTCATATAAAGCATTAGCAATGGCTGGCGCAGTTTGCACCATCACATGTTCTCCTACGCCTCTTGCGCCCCAGGGACCATCATCGATCGGTGTTTCCACATAATCCCCATGGATCTTGCGGGGGATATCGGCAATTGTTGCGATCCTGTAATCGACAAAACTGGGATTGATCACCACCCCATCCTCATTAAATTTCATCTCCTCATAAGCCGAGCTCATCCCATGTACAGCACCGCCTTCGATCTGTGTCATGATCAGATCCGGGTTAATAGCTCGGCCGACATCATAAACACTGGCAATATTGAGCACTTCCAGCTGGCCAGTGTCCAGATCAACTTCAAGGTCTACCGCCTGGGCACCGACTGTGTAATGGACAACGGCTCTAGTGCCCTGTCCGGTTTCAGGATCAAGGTTCGTGACATAAGTGGGCATGAAATGACCCCGCCCAACTACCGGGCCGCCTTTCCAACCTTCAAAGTCATCATTGGGCATTCCATAAACAACCATTTTATCCAGGGGCTGTTCACGTTCAGATTTAAATGAGATCACAATGCCATCCTTAATGGTGAGATCTTCGATATCCTCATCCCAGGCATCAGCTACTGTTTCCAGGATCTGGAAGCGGGCATCCTCGGCTGCGGCCTTGACAGCATTACCCATGGACCAGGTCAAACGGCTAGCAACTGTCTGCCATTCATAAGGGCTGTACTTGGTATCAATTGGGGTTGAGACAGTTACATTTTCATATGGAACCCCAAGCACATCAGCCGCAATCTGGGCCGCAACAGTAAAGGCTCCCTGTCCGATCTCCTGTCCACCAACCTCCACTTGAAGAGTGGCATCCTCATTAAAACGTACCACCGCAGCGCTGCCCGGATTTGGCGGCATGGCCGGTGCTTTCCACATGATAGCAATACCTTTACCTCGTTTTTTATTGGGAGCGGTTGGTTCTTCTTTTTTATCCCATTGGATGGCTTTGGTAACTTTGTCAATGCAAGCATCCAGATCAATCGGAGTCATTTTCATCCCGGAAACAATTTCGTCATCAGTTCGAACACAATTGATATGCCGGAATTCTACCGGATCCATTCCCACCTCTTCAGCGAGACGATCCATGATCTGCTCCAATCCCCAGTGGATCTCGGGCATGCCAAATCCTCTCATAGCGCTGCCAACAGGAGTGTTGGTATAGACACACAGAGAATCAGCTTTGACGTTTGGCACATCATAGGGACCAGTGCAGGAATAACCCGCTGCCCGGGCGATATTCACACCGTAGTCGTTATAAGCCCCGCCGCCAAAATAATAGGTCAGCTCCATGGCTTGCAAGGTACCATCCTTGTCGCAGCCGACTTTAATGTCTGAAATCAACGACTGGCGGGTGGAAGTGCCCACAAATTCCTCTTCCCGAGTCAGGCGCAATTTCACTGGCCTACCTTCCACTGCCTGGGCCATAACCACAGCGCAGGCTTCCATGGTGACACCAGCCTTGCCTCCAAAGCCTCCACCAACCACAGGAGCGATCACACGCAGTTTGCTATGGGAAATACCCAAGCACTGGGCGATCATATCTCGCATAGCAAAGGGAGATTGGGAAGTGGCCCAGAGGGTGACCTGTCCAGTCTTTTCACTTAATGCGACTGAGGTATGGGTCTCTATCGGCACATGTTCTATCGGGGGAAGACGGAATCGGCCTTCTGCTATTGCTGCGCAATCGGCAAATGCAGCTTCAGCATCACCCTTACGGATCTTAAAATGTTCTGAAATATTAGTTCCCGGTTTAGGGAAAATGAAGTTTGCTACAGAATAGCTCCCGAGATCAGGATGGATCAGGGGCGCTTCTGGCTGGGCTGACTCAACCGGGTCATAAATAGCCGGCAGCACCTCATACTCAACCTCTACCAACTTTACGGCTTCAACTGCAATATCCTCACTTGTAGCTACCACGCCAGCAACAGGTTCCCCGTAGACACGCACCCTGTCATAAGCGAAAATTGGCCTGTCGATTAGATATAAACCCAAGCGAGCTGTTAAGTCCTTTCCAGTTACCACAGCTCTAACACCTGGCAGCGCTTCAGCTTTTGAGGTGTCGATCTTTTTGATCAGGGCATGTGAATAAGGACTGCGAACCAGGCGGCTGTGCAGCAAATTGGGTCCAAATTGGATGTCGTCCACAAATACCGCACATCCAGTGACTTTATCCATTGCATCAGTGCGGATAACGCTCTTTCCTATCAGACCAGATTCAGTGATCGTCATTGGGTACCTCCCTGACGAGAAGCTTCCATGATGGCATCAATAATGCGCTGGTATCCTGTGCAGCGGCACAGGTTACCTACCATAGCTTTTTGAATGTCCTCTTGAGTCGGTTTCGGATTGCGCCTGAGCAGGGCAGTGGCCGCCATCAACATCCCCGGAGTGCAGTAGCCGCATTGCACAGCATTCAAATCAGCAAAAGCCTGCTGCAAGGGTGTCAGTTTTCCATTGTTGGATAAACCCTCGATAGTGGTGATTTCCCGGCCATCCAGTTCCACAGCCAGCGCCAGGCAGGAATTTACAGGTTCTCCATCCACCAATATTGTACAGGCGCCGCATTCACCGGCTTCACAACCGTTTTTGGTGCCAGTTAGACCTAGTTGATCCCTTAATACATGAAGCAGGGTCATATTGGATGGAACGAGAAGTTCTTCGGTTTGTCCGTTGATAATTAATGTAATGGTGTGTTTTGCCATAGTTTTTCTCTGGTGATTGATAAACAGTATTATTTCAAAATTTCCCAAACTTCTTTTAAGCCCTTAAAAACCAGGTTGCGAACCATTTTCTTCTGATAGATAGCTGTTGCTCTCTGTTCTTCAATGGGGGCGGAGATATCCATCGCCATTTCAGCGGCTTTATGAAGGGTTTCGTCTGTAATCGGGTTTTGAGCCAGAAATTCTTCCACTGAGGGGATACGATAAGCAGTGGGTGCTGTGGAGTTGATCCCAATTTTGAACTGGATCCCGGCAGGGGTTGTTGGGTCTGGATATGCCACCACAGCGACACCGACAATTGCCAGATCTCCCATTTTGGATCGGCCAAGTTTAAGGTAGTTGCCCACAGCTTTTTCAGGTGGGGTGGGGAACTGGATCCGTTTCAGGAACTCATCCTTTTCCAGGGCTGTTTTCCCGGGCCCAACCCAAAACTGGTCCAGGCTTAATTTCCTTTCGCCGCGGGGACTCTCAACGACAACAATCCCCTCATAAACGAGGGCGGCCGGTGACATATCGGCGCTGGGAGAAGCGTTACAAATGTTCCCACCCAGGGTAGCAAGGTTTCGAAGTTGATAATTCCCCACTGTGTCAGCAGCCTGGCACAAAACATTAAAATGTTTGAGCAAATTCGGGTGACTGGAAAGCGCATTCAGTGTGACCGCACCTCCGATCATCAATCCATTTTTCTTATCAAACGAGATTTCCTGCATCCCGGGTAGGCCTTTTACATCCAGTAAAAAACCCGGACCTTCTCCTCTATCACGCATCTGGATGAACAGATCCGTGCCCCCCATAAGCAATTTAAGATCATCCCCTTTTTCTTTCATGCATTCAAAAACATCCTGGAAAGTCTCTGCTTTGATATACTCAAAATCTGGTAGTCCGGGACGAGCCAACATAATGTATCCTCCTGCCAGTTCTGCTATGGTCAACAATATTAACTAGAAATAACAGCCTTTTTAATCCATGGTGATTTTTGGTTATCGGGGAATATCTGCTTTTTAAACCAAAAAATGGGTTCAAAAAGATAGATTTTGATTATACACCCCACTTATGGGGTACGGGGGGTTACTAATTTCCTATTCTCGCTAGTACCTTGTCAATAAGAAATGGGCATCCGCCTGGGAGGGGATGCCCATTTATCAAATTTTTAGGTGTTTTTAGAGTTCCGCTGCTTCAGGAGGTGGGAAGATCAAGAAAACCGCATTGATCAGAATACCAAGTACCGCAGCCGTTGCAATTGCAGGTAACCCGCTGGGGAAAATGCCCTGTAAGATCGGGACGGGCAGGAAGCCACCCGCAAAACCGATGTTGCCACCGATTCCGATGACCATAATCACCGCGCCTACAGCCAGGTTGCGGGGGTTGAAGAGGCTGACGTTATTCTCCACCATGAGCGCAATACCCTGCATGCCGATCACGCCAAACAAGTAAATTGCCAGGCCGCCAGTGACTGCCAGGGGGACTGAGGCGACCACCTGTTCCAGTTTACCGATGAAACCAAGCAGCATGGAAATGCCGCCGGCCATGATCAAAACAGGTCCAGAGTAGTTGAGGGTGATTGCCATCAGCGAGTTATTCTCGCCGTAGTTGGTGCCAGCCGTGGAACCAAACATACCGTTGATGAAGTCTCCGATACCATCCAGGATCAGGTTAAAACCGATATTCTCATCCAGATGATAGGGTTCTTCGCCAATTTTTTCAGCATACCGATCAACATAAAGACTGATCTGGTACAGGTGGGCAGTGGATTCCGGTATGGTGGCAATGGCCATGATGCTGATACTGAAAATCGATGTAACAACCATGGCGCCTGTGAAAGTCGGGAAGGTGATATGGGGCAATACAAACCAGCTAGCAGCTGCTACGCCAGAAAAATCGAGCAATCCTAGTGGCCAGGACACGAGATACCCTACGATTGCACCCATCAGAATGGGGATCATGCCAATAAATCCCTTTCCACGCAGATAAACGGACATAAGAATGGTGACTACTAGGGTAACTATCGCTACCAGCCAATTGGCCGCCGCCATATCGAGGGCTGAAAAACCAAGGCCAAAACCGATGATACAAGCTACTGAGCCGGTGACAACCGGGGGCAGGACTTTATCAATGGCTCCTTTGCCAACAGCTTTAATGATGAAGCCGATGATGATATTGATGACACCTGTTACGAGAATTCCGGCCTGCATCAGGCTGATCAATTCGTCGCTTGCTGGAACGCCCCACTGGGCATTGGTAATGGCCAGGTAAGCGGTCAGATAACTGAAGCTTGATCCATAAAAGAGGGGGATGAATTTTCCGATCCGCCATTTTGATAGGATCAATGCCACAATTGTCGCCATGCCGGCCACAAACAGCACGGTTGACAGATGGAACCCGGTTAATAAGGCACAAAAAGCTGTTGCCGGGAACATCGTCAGCACATGCTGAAAGCCCAAAACAATCATCTTCCCAATTGGTGGAACTTCATTAGGAAGATAACCTGGTATTTTTCGGTCCGCAATTGCCATTTGTTCTCTCCTTTGAATAATGGATTAACCCTTCTATCAAGATAAATACTTGTCGAGAATGTTACAGGATATCCAACCACCTCCTTTTCCCAGGTATTTTTCCATAATTTCCCACCTAGTATTATTAACCCGGATATTGATAATTAGTAATGCTTAGGTACTCTCTATACAGCAAACCAATTATTGCAAAAAAAAAGAACCACAATGTGGTCCTTTTACAAAATGATAAATGCCTTGGAGAGCGAAATCGCTCCTGGGCATTTTATAATTTGTGATTGTCTTTTCTTGTTTTTCATCGCATACTTCATTCTAACTAAACCCAACCATTTGTCAATATCAGACTTGGAAAAACAGATATATTGATCAAGGGTTGCTAGATTTCATCAGGTCTTCATGTCAGTGTAAACAGGATAACCAAGCCTATGACCAATCCTATCCCCACACCAATCGCCCATTTCACCCAGGGTACCGATAGCATATCCCTGGCAACAGCAGCTGCATAATCACTTTCAGATGCCTTCTCATAGGTTGCGCCTCTGCCTTCTTCTGCGGCAGAAACCCATTCTGCTAATACTCCGTCCAATGTTTCAAAGGCCTGGTTGATTATGCTTTTTGCAACTGTGTCGATCATGCGCTGTCCCACAGCAGCCAGCTTGCCCCCAATTTGCACTTCTCCGGTATAACCCATCAAAGTTTGATTCGCTCCCTGATTTGTAAGAATGACATCCCCGACACCTTTCAGAAAACCCGGTTTTCCGCGACCATCAACGGTCATGATATAGCTATTGGGGTGTTCCTCATTGGAAATCACCAGTTGGCCAGAAAATTCCCCAGCAACCGGTCCTACCCGAACATTCATGACTGCTTCGTAAGTATTCTCTCCAACTAGCTCCATTTTTTTTGTTCCCGGGAGCGCGGCAGCCATCACCGCGGTATCTCGAAATAAGTCCCAGACTTGCTGCTGGGTGCCGTTAAACAGGTGTTCTCCTTCAACTTTCATCTTTATTCCTCCCGCTTGTGAAGCAGCTCAAATAAACGGTTAGGGCTGAGCGGCGTTTCAGTTATTTCCAGATCATATTCCGGCAAGGCATTCTCCAGCGCCTGTGCAAAAGCGGCCGGCACCGGGATGGCGCCTGCCTCACCTACTCCCTTGGTTCCTAATTTATTATTAGGAGCGGGTGTGTTTTCATGATAAACCTCAATATGCGGCATTTCAGCTGAAGTAGGGATTAAGTAATCCGCCAGGCTGGCGTTCAACAACTGCGCGTTTTCATCAAAATGAAGTTTCTCATAATATGCATTACCAATGCCCATGGAAACACCGCCGTGAATTTGCCCCTCAACCACCATGGGATTTAGCATGGTCCCGCAGTCTTCCACGGTAACATACTTATGGATCTTGATCATCATCGTTTCCGGATCTACTTCCAGGATCATGCCATGGACGCCAAAAGCCGTGGCGCCATAGGCAGGTCCAAAGTATTTGGTCGATTCCAGGCCAGGTTCTGTACCCGGTTCTACTGCACCCCGGAAAGGATTGGCCAGTACAGCCAGTTCTCCCAAACTGATGGATTTATCTGGAATATCAGCCACCCTGACCAGGCCACCATCCAGCTCCAGTTCGTCCTCCGGGGTTTCTAGAATTTTACTGGCCAGCTTAAGGACCTTCTGGCGAACGTCGCTGGCTGCAGCCAGAACAGCATTGCCGGCAACAACTGCGCCACGGCTGGCGAAAGTGCCCGTGCCCCAATGGATCTCAGCTGTATCACCTGTCACCATGCTGACATCCTCTACCTCTACACACAGTTCCTCAGCAATGATCTGTGAAAAAGATGTCATATGGCTTTGACCCTGAGTGCCTACTCCTGTGGCGGCGCTGATCTTTCCGCTGGGTTCGATCGCTACCCGGGCACCTTCATATGGCCCAACACCGGTAGTTTCGATGAAAGGCACAACGCCAATTCCTACATGTTTCCCCTCGGCCCGCAGGCGGGGTTGTTCTTCCTGGATAAATTTTTCGTAATCCAATTTTTCCAGGGCCTTATCGTAGGCAGGCTGATAATTTCCAGAATCAAAGATTAAGGCAGTGAAGGCCTGATCGATGATCTCGTGGTTATACGGGAAGGCATCCGGGGGGATAAAATTCAAACGCCTGACCTCCCGAGAATCAAGCTCCAATTCTTTGCAGGCGATATCCAACATTCGCTCCACAACATAGATTCCCTGAGGGCGGCCAGCACCCCGAACCGGGGTCACAATGGTTTTGTTAGTAAAAACCACGAATAATTCACTGTTGTAGTTCTTTACATCATAAGGACCCATGGAATGTGATTGAGTGTTCAATGGCGTGGTCAATCCATAGGGATCAAAAGCCCCCGTATCATGGATGATCTTCTGTTTGATACCCAGGATTCGTCCTTCTTTTGATAGGGCCATTTCCATTTCATGGATCTGTTGCCGCTCCTGGGTAGTGGCGTAGAAGTTTTCTTTGCGGTCCTCGATCCATTTTACAGGCCTGTTCAATTTCATAGTCAGCCATGGAAGGACCATCTCTTCGGCATAGAACATCATGATCTTAGGGCCAAACCCACCCCCGACAAATGGCGCCACTACCCGCACCTGATGAGTTCTCAAACCCAGTCGGGCTGCCATTCCATTCCGGATCGGGATAGGTGATTGGGTGGTATCCCAGACCATCAAATGCTGGTTCTTCTGATCCCAATCCACAACTAATCCGCGGTTTTCCATGGCTACAGCGGCACCCCGGTCCAAGTTGAATTTTCGCTTCAGAATCAGATCGGCTTCTTTTTTAGCAGACTCATAATCTCCTTTATTCTGGACTAGGTGAGCAGCCAGGTTGGTATCCAGGTCATCATGAACCAGGGTATGACCTGGCTCAAGGCATTTTTCCAGATCCGTAACTGCCGGAAGCGGTTCATAATCGACATAGATCTCTTCCACCGCATCTTCGGCGATATAGCGGCTTTCCGCTACTACAACAGCGATGATCTCACCTGCGTGTTTCACTTTATCCTTCACCAGGGGGACCTGCCTCCTGGAATTGAAGACCACATCCTCAAGGGTGGGCGGCGGCGAAACCAGAGGTGGGCCCGGTTCCCAAGCATCTCCCATATCTTCAGCGGTATACACACCTACCACGCCCGGAATCTCTTTAGCCTGGCTGGTATCGATGCTTTTTATCCTTGCATGGGCATAATCACTGCGAAAAAAAGCAGCATACAGCATATTGGGCAGATTGACATCACCAACAAATAGGGCTCCACCAGTCAGCAGTTGGGGATCTTCAACTCTTTTTACTCGTTTGCCAATTACTTTGTAAGTCACAGCAGCACCTCGTGTGGATACTTATTCAGGCTTACAGGGGATATGGAATATCAGTTCATTTTTTCTGCAGCCAGCTTTACAGCATCAATAATGTGCTGATAACCGGTACAGCGGCACAAATTTCCGGATATCGCTTCCCGGATCTCATCTTCAGTTGGATTGGGGTTTTCTTCTAACCAGGGCAGCAAAGTGATTAGGAATCCCGGTGTGCAAAAACCGCACTGCAGGGCATGGGCTTCCCTGAAAGCTTCCTGGAGTGGATGCAAATCGTCAATTGTCCCCAACCCTTCTACGGTCATAATCTCCTGTTGGTGAACCTGGGGAGCAAAGATCAGGCAGGAGCGCACAGGGGCTCCATTCAGCAATACTGTACAGGCGCCGCACACTCCGTGTTCACAGCCTACATGAGTTCCGGTCAATCCCAATCCATCCCTCAGAAAATCGCTTAATAAGGTCCGGGGATCTACAGTTTCTTGATAGGATGTGCCATTCACGGTTACTGTAAGTTCGAATGTATTATCCATGGTGATCTCCTATTTTCCGCCTTTGGCTCGTTGAAGTGCTTCTTCCAAGGCTCTGCGGGTGAGCACATTAGCCAAATGACGCCGGAATTCAGCTGTTGCATGAATATCGCTACCAGGGTCAATCTCATCTGCCGCGGCTTTTTCAGCAGCTGCTGCGATTAGTTCAGTTGAGATCTCATTTCCGATCAGCATATTGGCCGCATCTGGAGCAGAGATCGGACCGTCCCCGGCGCTGAGATACACCATTCGCGCTTCTGTACAGCGTTCCTTTTTATCCAGCGTAAGGATCGCAGCCACACCCATGAGGGCAAAGTCATGCGGCCGGCGGGCTACTTCTTTGAGTGACCAGCCGCTGCGGACAGGCAGGGGAGGAATTTGGACCTCGACCAGTAGATCCTCCGGTTCCATGGAGGTCATTAATAGTCCTACAAAATACTCGCTGGCTGGAACTAACCGTTCCCCTTTCTGGTTTTGAATTTTGAATTGAGCTTCCAGGGCTGTGGACACCACCACCAACTCTGCGGATGGATCCGCATGCGCCAAACTGCCACCTATTGTGCCCCGATTGCGAATTTGGACTGTCGCGATTTGGGGCATAGTTTCGTGGATCAGGGGCGCATGTTCTTTGACAAGGGAATTCTTCTCAGCCTGGCTGTGCCGTACCATGGCGCCTAATCGAACCCCTTTACCGTGGGTTTCGATATAGGATAGCTCAGGGATATTGTTAATATCCACCAGAACAGCGGGTTGCACCAGCCTGAAATTCATCATCGGGACCAGACTTTGGCCCCCGGCCAGGATCTTGGCGTCATAGCCGTGTTCGTTGAGTAGTTCCAGGACTTCAGGAATTGAATGTGGTGCGTAATACTTAAAGGGTGCTGGTTTCATAGTACCTCTCTATTAAGAACAAACACCTGATTTGTAAATTATAGTTGAACTTCTTTCTCTCAGGCCTAGTTCAGGCGTGAGATCTCCCGCTGGAGACATTCTTCCAGGGATGCTGGCTGGCGGCCTAAAAGCCAGGCTAACATCCGCGGACTGCCGGAGAATCCATGAGCCTGGTAATGCAGGAACATTTTCACCAGGGCAGAGATCTGGTAGGATCCCAGGCCAGTTTTTTCGACTTGTTCCTTCCAGTCTTCCAATGAAATCTGCTCAGCTTTGATTTCCTGCCCCATCAGCTTACTGACCAAGGCTGCAATTTCAGTCTGGGAAGTTAAACCAGTCCCCACCAATTGGTAGACAGCGCCATCATGAGTAGTATCTGCCAGCACAATTGCAGCCACCTGGGCCACGTCCGTCAAGTCTACCAGGCAGAGTCTGGTATCTGGAGGATATGGAACCTGGTAGATCCCACGTTTTTTGATCCTCTTTAACTGCGAGGTAATGTTCTGCATATAAGCTGTGGGCTGAAGGATAGTGAAAGACAGGCCGGAGGCGATCAGCCGCTCTTCCACACGCAATTTCAGCCAGTGATGGGGCATAGCTTCTATCTGGGGGTGAAGCACTGAATGATAAACAAAGTGTTCCACACCCATTTCCAATGCCATCGAGATTGCAATTTCACCAATTTCCACTTCCCTGGGATGCACATTGGGAGGGATGTGATAGACAGCTCGAACACCGTCCATCGCTCGTTGGATCTCCTTCTTATTTAGAAGGTCTCCATGGAGGATCTCATCAGCGCCAGCGGCCAGGACCACATCACTATAGGAATCTTGATGGATCAATCCCCGCACGTGGGCTCCTTTTTCTTTCAAGCCCCGGATGACTGCCAGGCCAGTTTTACCTGCTGCTCCGGTTACTAGGATCATATTTACCTCTTATTAATCATTTTCCTTAAAGGCCACAAACCTGGCCCAACAGGATGCAAGCTCCATTCCTTTTTGAATGAAACAACCGATATAATAACGGCCGCTTTCAAGGTCAGCCAGTTCTCCCCCCAAGTTCTCAGCATGGATAATGCCCTTGGGGAATAAGTTCAAGTGCATATCCTGGTAATACTTGTCAAAGGGATAGATCTCATCCCAACCTGCCCCATATTGTTCGATCAATTTTTGATTGGCTTCCTCGAATGTCTTGGGATGCCAATCCCGCTGGATAGTGTTCATGGGGTGTTCCATGGCCACGCAGTCCACGGCCAGCCACTTTATATCCATCTCGATGCACCAGTCGCCAAAATCTGGTGAGGGACCTGGATGGCGGATCATGTAGCGGAATTCATCCGAGTCCGGACTATTCCAACCATATTTAAAATAACCGGTTTTAATAATCAGGATATCGCCCTTTTTCACATCGACAACCTTCTTGACCATTTCCGGTGTATACACGCTGGTATCGGAGACAAATTCAGATATATCAGCCACAACCCCGGGGCCAAACCATTTCTCGAAAGGCGTTTCACCGATCGTGGATCCCGCTGCATGGAAATGTTTTTCGCCATCCATATGGGTCGCCAGATGGAAGCTGGCTTTGCAGTGAGCATTGTTGCGGCCCAGCCCAAAATTCTGTCCGCCCACTCGCTTGGTATAGTTCACGGTCAGCGGCACATAATTGGCCCATTGGGGAGTCTGCACACTAAAGGGCAGGGTCATATCCATCATCCGGATATCCTTCATCAGGCCGAAGAATTCACTCTCATCCATACCTTTAGGCGCTTGAAGAGCTACCACGCGGCTCCAGGAGGATTCAACTTCCATGAAGGGAATGGGGAAGACCATGATCCAGGCTCGCTGATCCTTGAGCTGGTCGATCTCTCCTCCCAGTGATTCCGCCAGCAGCAAATCGCTCTGGGGTATTTCCACATGAGTTAATTTGTGATACTCCTCGGGAGGGAATAGTTCATCCCATTTCTTACCATGGGTCTTTTGAAGTTTGGCTTCAGCTTTCTCAAATTCACGGGCGTGCATATAGCGCAGATTAGTATTCATGGGGTGTTCCGCGCTGCCACAGTCCACAGCAATCATCTTCAGTTTTAAATCCAGCGCCCATTGGAAGAACTCCGGCGAGGGTCCGGGATGGCGTAGGTAATAACCAAACTCCTTGTTCTCGATCCCGCCTTGAGCGTTTTCATTGGCCACATCAGGCTGGTCCCACCCGTATTTATGATAACCAGTGTTGATGATCAGGATATCGCCTTCTTTTAAATCCACCTTCGAGGTGATCATCTCGGGTGTGTACAGGCTGTAATCAGAGACATCGCCTGAGATGTCCACCACCACACCCTCCCCTGACAGATCAGCCAAGGGGATATCAGCGATGGCCCGAGCGCCAGAATGGAAAGCCCGCGGTCCTACCAGGTGGGTGCCAGTATTATTACTCCATTCTATAAGTTGGCCATTCGCTCCCATACCCCCACCAAATGAGCCGGTCAACCTTTTAAAGAAATGCACCTGCAAGGGCATCTCACCTGGAAATGGCGGCGTGAATATACTCAGAGCCTGGTTAAGATCGAACATCCTGGCCTGATCCAGCATACTGATGACTTTCTCTCTATCCATATCCATCCTCCCTAGCAGGACTCTTTTAATTTACCCGATCTTGTAATGCTCCGCATAAGCCATTAGCGCTTCCTGGAAAAGGCTGATCGGGGGTCGGACCAAACCGGCTCCCACCTGCCCGATGCCCGCTTCTTTATGGGCAATTCCGGTATTGATGCGGGGGGTGATATTCTTTTCGACGATCTTCCTTAGATCCATCCCTGTTGGTGTACCTCTGAAATCCAGAGATGGGATTGTGAAGTATTTATGCTCGGTATAGGTGATCTCGTACATTTCCATGGTGGTATTGATGGCATCTTTGGGCGTGCCGCTGACGAAGTTAACAATCGCTGGAGCACTTGCCATTGCAAAACCGCCAATTCCTACCGACTCGGTGATGGTGCTATCCCCAATATCGCCGCTGGAATCTTCTTCTGTGTACCCTGGGAAATACAATCCTTTGGGTGTAGGTACTGGAGCGTTGAACCAGCGGTCACCCAGGCCGCTGATGCGAATGCCAAAATCAGTCCCGTTGCGGGCCATCACGCTGACGATCGTGCTGCCCTCGATGCCGTGGGCAACATCTGACATAGCTTTGCAGGCTGCCATGACTGGGTTCAATACGCTGAGCGCATTATCGCCCAGGAATGCCAGAACTTCCGAAGCGACTTTGGTATCTTTGGTCACCGCAGTGATCAAGGGCGCCAATTTGACAGTGAACAAGATCGATCCGGCCTTATTACGGTTGTGGCCTTCATCTCCCATATGGAGGGATTCCGCCAGCAGAGAGCGGATGTCAATACCATCGCTGGATTCAATGGCCTCTTTAAGCAAAGGAGCCATCACATCTTCCATCCAATGCAGTTTGGTGAGAACTTCTTCGCTGTAGGCGCCATAACGCAGCACCTTACCATAGCCTTCATTAAGATTGGAATAGGAATTATTTCCGTGGGTTTTATTCTCCAGGATATAGACCGACATAGATGGGCAGATCACTCCTGCCATCGGTCCTACTGCCTGATGATGGTGGCAGGGTTCCAGTTCGATTTTTCCGGATTCCACCAACTTCTGGGCTTCTTTCATATCCTTGGCTTTGCCTTCATAGATCAAAGCTCCGGTGATAGCTCCCCGCATCGGACCGGATGCCCTTTCCCATGTAATGGGCGGACCGGCATGCAACAGCAGGTTGTCCTTCATACCTGGGATGACGTCAATGGCCTTTCCAAGCCCAATCAATACAGGCCGGGCCTCCATCATCCGTTCAACTGCTTCTTGATTAGCTTTTTCAATATCCATTCCCAGCTCCTTTCCAACCAGGTTCAGGTGAGTAATAAGATCAGGATTTCTTTTTGTAGCGCTTTCCCGGTTCAAATCTCGAACGGGCTTCTTTCAAAATTTCTTCATAGAGGGCCAGGTTGCGGTCCTCCAGATGATCGAATGGCTGGAGACTTTTACTGCCTGTCGTGATGTAGCGCAGTGGATCAGGGTCCAGCTTGGCGGCGATGATCTCTTCTGTGCCGCGGGCCTGGGCCAATCGCCAGGCAATGGGGTTGACGATCATGCTGTGACCAAAATAATAATTCCCGCCCGCGTCATGGCCCAGCATATTTGTGCTGACCATATAAACGTGGTTATCGTATGCCCGGGCGCAGTTTGTGATGTACCAGATATCATAGGACCGCAGCAGGGCGGACGGGCGGACAATGACCTCTGCCCCCTTCACAGCCAACAGGCGGGATAATTCCGGGAAATCGCCATCATAGCAGATGATCATGCCGATTGTGCCCAGCTCAGTCTCATAGACTTCGGCACTGGTTCCGGCTTCAGTCCAGCCCCCGTATTCCTTTCTCTCTCCCGGAAAGGGATGGGTTTTATCATAAATGCCAATGATATTCCCATCGGGGCCGATCAAGATGGAGGCATTCAGAATGCGGCCTTTTTCCCCTCCCCTGCGGTACGTCGGCCAGACAACATGAACGCCCAAATCCTTGGCTCTTTCCTGTATTGTTTCGGTCAATTTTCCAGGAACCTCATCGACCAGTTCCCATAACTCATCAGCTGAAAGCCCAGTATCAAATCCAGTGGTCACAGTCTCCGGGAAGACCACCAGGTCTGCTTGATAGTCTTCTACAGCTTGATCTAACCACTCGACACATTTCTTGATATTTTCCTGCGGTTTGTTGGGAGTGACCGCGATCTGGACACAGGCGGCTGTAAATTCTTTCATCTGGTGAGCTCCTTTATCCTTTCATCTTTTCCAACAGGGCTGCCAGATCGGCATTTCCACCTGCGGCAGGTTTCCAATCGACCTGGATCACTTTGGCTTCCTGGAATTCTAAACTTTCGGTGAAAGATTCCAATCCTACATTGATGGCAGCGAATTCTCCTTGGAAGGATGCCAGATCCACTGCCTTAAAAATGGCTGTTGGTTGGGAATCAGAGCCCTCATTCAATTGACGAACCAGGCGAGCGGCATAGCGGACTGCCCTATCACTGCTTAAAAATACTTGGGCGCCGGCTTTTTGAAGGACCACTTGCTGGTCTGCCATCCCCTGGGGATCGAGATCCGTTCCAGACAAGGTGATAATTACATCAAGTCGCCTCTTGGCTTTGACTGCTGTTTCTTTGGCAGCCATGATGGCTGGTCCCAACTCTGCTGACGGATCGGGGTGGGAGCCGTGGCCCAGGACAACGTCCATTAATATCAAGGCCACTTCAGGATCCTTTGCTTCCATCTCCAGACGCTTGATCCGCAGCTCATTGTCCATCATGGGATGCAAACGTCCCACTGTAAACTCATCTTCTCCTAGGTCAACGATGGTGTGTTCCTGGCTGACCAGGGAATTTTCCAATTTCAGTTCCTTATTGATCGGCACATTGGAATACACGGACGGCAAATAACGATCCAGGATCAATAGGGCTTCATATGCCAGGGTCCCACCGGAGTACAAACCCCGCAGGAAACGCTGGCGAGGTTTAAATCCTTCCAAATTTATTTCTTGCGATGTATCCGTATCTTCCAGATCTCCATCCAGCGCCACCGCGGCGGCCGCCGTATCATCAAAAGTGGAAGTGAATAACAGGTTATCAATTTCCTGGAGAGCTGTCTGGTAGCCGATGAAATTCACCACAACCGGCTTGGAAAGGCCTCTGGCGTATTCCAGGATCTCATCAGCTGCGTCTTTATCCGGTGGTTTGGAAACCAGAACAATTACTTTTGTCTCAGGATCTCTATCAAGCAGATCCAAAGCCATTCGAGCTGTTAATCCCCCAACTTTTGAGGACAAGTCCCTTCCCCCGGTTCCCAAGGCATGGGTCAGCCCGCCTCCCAGTTGGTGAATGCGAACTGAAACCTGCTGCAAACCGGTACCGGAGGCCGCCACCATACCGATCGATCCTTTACGAACCTGATTGGCGAAACCCAGGCCAATACCATTGATGATCGCTGTGCCGCAGTCCGGGCCCATGACCAGCAAGCCTTTTTCTGCACCGATGGTCTTAAGTTCAATCTCCTCATCAACAGTGACATTATCACTATAAAGGAAAACATGTTTTCCCAGGCGGAGTGCTTCCCGGGAGACACCCGCCGCGTAGCGACCCGGCACCGAGATCAATACCCATTTGGTTCCAGGCAGATTCTTATCAGCCGATTCCAGACTTTTGGGGAGGAAATCCTCCCCTGCTCCTTCCCGGCTTCTGCGGGCTGCCACCAGTTCATCTACCTTATCCAACGCTTCCTGGGCGGTTTTGGCATCTTTAGCTTTGACCACCAATACCAGGTCATCTGCTTTGACACCTTTGATCTCTTCCACCAGCAAGCCTGTCTGTTCCAGCAGATCCAGGTTGGCCTTTGTGCCCATCACTACTCCCGCATCATCCACACCGGGCAGTTCTGCCAATGAGCGCTGCAGCTGCATCAAGACCACTGAATCAAAATAAGCGCCGGATCGAATCTCTGATTTGAAAATTGCCATAGAATCTTCCTACAATAAGTTTTTTTAGATTATGCCTTTTTCGCCCATCTGATCCATTTCTTTCTGGCTGTAGCCCAGTAAATCCACCAGTATCTCCCGGTTATGTTCCCCAAGAAGAGGAGGCGGATGGTGGGTTTCGGCCGGTGTTCGGGAGAGTTTATAGGGAAAACCGGTCAAAGATAATTTCCCCGCAGAACTGTGCAGCACTTCCTGAACCAACCCTCGTTCTTCTCTCTGGGGATGCTGGAAAACTTCTGGCACAGTGTTGATCGGACCGCATGGCAGCCCGGCCGTCTGGATCTGGTCCAGCCAGTCTTGGGCATCTTTCTCTTTGAAGACATCGTTTAATATCTTGATCAGGGCTGCTCGATTCTTTACCCGGTCCTGGTTGGTCAAGAAACGGGGATCAGTTTTTAGATCGGGATGCTGGAGGGTGTCACAGAGCTTCTCCCACTGGCGTTGATTGGCAGCCCCGAGCACAAAACCCTTGTCTTTGGCCTGGAATGGTTCATAAGGCGCGATATTGGGATGGGCGTTGCCTACCCTTTTGGGCGGCTCACCGCCGATCAGGTAATTTGAAGCCACATTTGCGAGTAGCGCTGTCTGTGTATCTAGGAGGGATACATCGATATGCTGGCCCTGGCCAGATTCTGAACGTTCCAGAAGAGCAGCCAGGATAGCTGAAGAGGCGAACATCCCGGAAGTGATATCAATGATAGGGATCCCAACCCGGGAAGGCGGACCTTCTTTGGGGCCGGTGATGCTCATCATGCCACCCTCGGCCTGGACGATGGCGTCATAACCAGGGCGTTCCCGGTAGGGCCCTGTCCGTCCATAACCGCTAACCGAACAGTAGATCAGACCCGGATTGCCCTCATTCAGGGCTTCATAACCCAGGCCCATCTTGTCCAGAACGCCGGTGCGGAAGTTCTCAATGAAAACATCTGAGATCTGGACCAGTTTTTGGATGATCTCCAATCCGGCTGGATCTTTCAGATTGACTGTCAGGCTGCGTTTGTTGCGGTTGGCAGATAAGAAATAAGCTGATTCTCCGGGATAGGGACCGTAAGCATCTCCAACAAACGGAGGACCCCAGCCGCGGCTTTCGTCACCGGAGCCGGGCCTTTCTACCTTAATCACATCCGCCCCAAAATCCCCCAACATCATGGTGCAGTAAGGGCCGGCCATTGCCCGCGTAATATCTACGATCCGGATATCTTTTAAGGCAGCCACGGATCTCTCCTCGGAACATATATAATGGAAAGGCTCCCTGCAGGGTCTGGTTTTCTCCCAAAAAGATTCCAAAAGGATCAAGAGCCCAGGCCAACTCAGAAAGTAAATTTAGTATACCTTAATTGGAGTGCTTCAAGAGGAATAGATCGAAGAAATAAAACTGTCAAGTTTATATTTCCCATTTAGATCTCGTCAACTGGATCATATTCTCAATATATAATGAAGATAAGGGAATTTCAGGAAAAAAAGCCCGAACATTACCGATATTCGGGAAAATATTCAAACTATCAACATATAAAAAATATTTTTACTAATTGGAGAAATTGATTATGACTAAATTCAAAGACGTAACAATAATCAAAAAGGCAAATATTTACTTTGACGGTAAGGTTACAAGCCGTTCTATCAATTTCCCAGATGATTCGCGAAAAACCCTCGGAATAATGCTCCCCGGAGAATATGAATTCAATACGGATGATAAAGAAATAATTGAAATCCTTTCTGGGGACCTTAAAGTGTTGTTATCTGAAAAAGAAGGATGGATAAATTTTGGCGCTGGAGATTCTTTTGAAGTCCCTGCTCAATCCAAATTCGGTTTGAGAGTCATAAAAATAACTGATTATTGCTGTTCATTTGTCAGTTAAAAATATAAAAGCATCCTGCAGTCGGTGGGGAATACACTGAGTACCGCAATCAAGTAAGAAGGTACTTATAAATAGCAGACCGGAGGGATATAACAACTATCAGAGCGAGGTTGCGAGGATTGACAAAAACCCCCTCGCCATATAGACTAGGATAAAGTTTAAGAGAGGAAAAACTGTGAATTTTCTTGTTTTGGTTGCTTGTCTGGCTATGATGATGGCTATGCCGAAGGGCCGAGTGAGCCCATTCTTCATCCTGGCAGCCGTGCAATTGAAAAAAGATCACTGATTGAAATATAAATGAACAACCCCGGGCTGTCCAAATCGGATAGCTTTTTTTGTTAAGTTATTTATTGGAGTCTATTATGAACAGAAATATCCTCGTCGCCGTTGCCTGGCCCTATGCCAGCGCTGACATTCACGTCGGCAATATGACCGGCTCCTATCTCCCGGCTGATATCTATGCCAGGTTCCATCGGCTGCAGGGAAATAAGGTACTGATGGTTTCGGGATCCGATTCCCACGGCACACCTATCACCGTCAAGGCTGATCAAGAGAATAAAACTCCGGAAGAGGTTTACAAAGAATATCATGCCAAATTCCTGGATCTGTTCCAGAAATGTGGCCTGAGCTATGACCTGTTCACCAGCACCCATACTGAGAACCATTTCCGGGTGGCCCAGACCATGTTCAGCGCCCTGAAAGAAAAGGGCTACCTCTACGCTGAGATCCAGAAGCAATGGTATTCCACCACCCAGGAACGATTTTTACCAGACCGCTATGTGGAAGGCACTTGCTACATCTGCGGTTATGAGAACGCCCGCGGCGATCAATGTGATCAGTGCGGCAGCCTGCTGGAAGCCAACGCTTTAATCGACCCCCGCTCAAAAATGGACGGCTCATCTCCGGAACTTCGGGAAACAGAACATTTTTATCTTGACTTGGGTGCTCTCCAACCCCAGATCGTGGAATTCCTGAAAGAACGGGAAGATTACTGGCGCCCCAATGTGCTGCGCCAATCACTAGGCCAGATCCTGGCTAATGACCTGCACGGTCGGGCCATCACCCGCGACCTAAAATGGGGCATCCCTGTTCCTGTCCCGGGCTGGGAGGATAAACGCCTGTATGTCTGGTTTGAAGCCGTGATCGGCTACCTTTCAGCTGCTATTGAATGGGCTGCAATTATAGAAGATGAGGACCGCTGGAAGGACTGGTGGTACAAGCCGGACAGCCGGGCCTATTATTTCATCGGCAAGGATAATATCCCTTTTCATGCTGTGATCTGGCCAGCCGAGCTGGCTGGCGTTGGCAATAAATTTGGCGCCCTCTTTGATGAAGATGATTCCCGTGAGCTGATGCTTCCTTATGACGTACCTGCCAATGAATTCCTGAATATGGAAGGGAAGAAGATCTCCGGCAGCCGCAACTGGGTTGTGGATGGCCTGGATTTCCTTTCTCGCTACGATCCTGACCCCCTTCGCTACTACTTGACAGCCAACATGCCCGAGACCCGGGATGCGGATTGGGAATGGAACGAATTTGTGGCCCGCAATAACAATGAGCTGGTCGCGACCTGGGGCAACCTAGTCAATCGCGTGTTGGCCTTCGCCCATAAACAATGGGAGGGTATAGTACCCGATCCCGGAGAGCTTCGCCCCGAGGATAAAGCCATTCTGAAAATCATAGAGGAAGGATTCGAAAAGGTTGGCGACCTGTATGACCGTGTCAAATTGAGAGTTGCACTGACAGAAACCATGCGCCTGGCAAGCGAAGTGAATAAATATCTGGACGGTAAAGCCCCCTGGTTTGAGATCAAAGAAGACAAAGAAGGCGCCGGGAAGACCATTTACACGGCAATCAAGGCCATCGACTCACTCAAGGTCCTTTTTGCACCGGTACTGCCCTTCACCTGTGAACAGCTGCATCAGATCCTGGGGTATGACAAACCGCTTTTTGGAGAACAATACACCGAAGAGATCAACGACAACCTGGGCACTCACACCGTGCTGCGTTATCGAGAGGGAGAAGTATGCTGCGACTGGCAGCTGAGCGATATCCAGGCAGGACGGCCTTACAATAAACCCAAACCTCTCTTCAAGAAACTTGA
>CAYORF010000030.1:0-25443 GCA_964406305.1 uncultured Anaerolineales bacterium
TCCCGCCAGGGCCTCGATCCAGTCATCCGCCCAATCGTTGATATCGTCATCCGGAATGACATCATCAAAACGGGTTCCAGTTGCTGGATTTGGCGAAAAATCCGCCCAATATTTGCTACGCAGTATAAATAAAGACATTTCAGCCCGGGTAACGGTATTACCTGGTCTGTATGTGCCATCTGGATAACCACCCGTGATCCCTTGATCGTTAAGTTCCTCAATATACGCTTCCGCCCAATGGCCTGCTATATCAGAAAAGGGGTGGCTGCCGTTTACTGGTGGTGGAGTAATTCCCATACTTTTTAATGGGAAGACCGCCATTTCCGCTCGAGTGACTGGATTGTCCGGGCAGTACATCAAGGGATTCTCGGAACATCCTCTGGTGATGCCTAGATTATAAATAGTATGGACGGCATCATAGTACCAAATGTTTTGCAATCCGGAATCTGGATCTACAGGCTGTACATCTGCAAAGATGAAATCTCCGAACCTTGGATCTGAAAGTGCATCAAGCAATCCTTGTTTCTGAATCGGGGGGATTTCGTCAGGATCGAACACACGAAAATCGATCGTGGGGCAGTGACCCAGTGGCTTTTGTTTTTCGACATTGAAGTAAAGTATTGCTCGTAAATTAGGGTACCCCGCCAGGTCACTGAATACTTCCCGGAGCCAATCATTTTTATTGTGGGAGGGATCATCATCCCCATCGGGTGCTCTACCAACGGTTCCGGTCTGGGCAATAAAGATCGGTTTGGTGGGAGCTAACGCGGTCATTCTTACGAGGTACGGTTCAAAAATATCCTGATAAGTTGACCATTCTGCCCACTGTGTTGGACAACCTCCAAAGTTGTAGGAACTGAAAGCCACCACATCGACATAGGCATCCCCAGGATAATAGTTTTCAAACTTTCGCCAATCATTATTCTTAGCATCATGCCAGCCATTGGGTGCAAAGACCCATTTTACTGTGTTGTCTGGCACCCCTCGATTGGCAAAGATAGTTTGGATCCGGCGGAAGGCATTGATGAAAACAGGGCCTGTGGTGCTGTAGTAAGTCCAATCTCCGTTGGCTTCTGGCAAAAGTGCGATATAGGCCATTTTGTTGGATCCGGCCCATTCTTTATAATAATCTGCCCAGATGGCAATACGCCCATCACATTTTCCGTCTGCTATTTGTTGTGATGTAACACAATTTGGATCGTAATATTGTCCTTCCCCACTTGTGGATAGCATCAGGTTTATGAAGGGGATGTATTCATTTTCCCAGGCTCCTGTTAATTCGTGCCACACATTCCAACTAGGATTTAATGTGATACTGACAAAATCACCAGCAATTGTAACTTCGCTTGCTCCATTATTAATCAACCAGTTATTCATCTCGTTGAGATTATCCATGACAGAAGCAGTTTGCAGAGAACCACCAGGGTATATCCCCATGAGAACCTTGGACGATTCAGCAACAGCACTGGTTGTGCTAAAGGCTAAACAAATTAAAAATGCTGTTAAAATTAAGATTTTATTTCTCATACGTTTTTTATTCCACATTACCATTAGTAATTGCTAGTCAATACTGTCCACGGATAAATAATGATCTAGTTTGATTATATTGTATAATTGAGCTAATCGAGCTATCTTATCATATTTGTAATGTATTATGAATTTTAACCTAACAATTCTGTTAGGTTAAAATTCTTGATCTCTATCATCATCAAGGAAGAGTTAAATGATTAAGGAAAAAATCTTATTTCTATTCGGTATAACGTTACTTTTATCTGGTTGTTCTGCAACAATTCTTGAAGAGACTCCCTCGCCAACAATTGAAATAATCCCCACCGCTACAACTTCACTTCCCACCGAGGTCGAGGATGAAGTAGAAATCCAATCCACACTAACACCGGAACCTGATCAAAGAGTGGTTTTTTTAGGTGTATATCCAAGTGGTTTTTTACAAAATCAGGTCAATGAAATCATTGCTCTGGATGAATGGACTGCATCCATTGAAAAACGAACCACTTTCGCTGCTACTTTTATGGATTTTGAATACCCTAATCTTGAAACTCATATTCCAGCTGAATTGAATGCTGCCTGGGATAACGGCTATGTGCCTTTTGTAAACCTGGCTGTAGGATATCACCAAACCTATACTGCAGAAGAGATTGCAGCAGGGATGATTGATGATCAAATTCGCCAATGGGCTTCTGTTTATGCGAACTGGTGTGATGGGGGAAAAAAGTGGGCGATGATCGCCCCCTTGCAGGAAATGAACGGTTTCTGGACCGCCTATGGAGAGGATCCAGAAAACTTTCTACTGGCTTATAGGCGTATTCAGGATTTATTTTATCAAGAAGGAGTCACTCCTGAAGGGATCAACTGGGTTTTTGCTCCCAATGGCTGGAGTACGCAGGGCAACGAATTTGAAAATTATTATCCAGGTGATGATGTTGTAGACGTGATCGGATTAAGCTCGTTTAATTTTGGTGATTGTTCCAATTGGCCAAGATGGGAAGTATTTGAGGATATCTATGAGCCTTACCTGGACCGGATGTATGCCATGGCTCCAGAAAAACCAATCTTTATCGCCGAAATTGGAACAGTGGCTGAAGGTGGTGACAAAAATATCTGGTTAATGGATACCTACACCAAACTCATCAATCACCCGGGTTTGGTTGGAATCATCTATTTCAATCGACCTGAATTTGCTTCCTCTCTGGAAAAATGTCCAAATGGAACGGATTACAGGATATTTGATAACAAGACTTCTGAAGGATATTTTGGATATTTGGAGGGTATTTCATCCCCACAAATCACTTATTATCCTCCTGATAGTCAAGCGATGAAAGATTTGTTATTCACGCGTTTTGGTGAATAACATCTCTCGTGATAGAATTATTTTATGAGATTATCCGTTGTAATTTTTTGTCCTGACAGGCATATAGAATATGATGCAACTACACCGGATCGGAAAGGTGTGGGTGGGGGAATTGTTGCTAGGATTCGCTTGGCTCAGAATCTGGCAAAATTGGGACATCAGGTGTCAGTTATCAGCAATGTCCCCCGGGTTCATACCAGCCAGGGGGCGACATTTTTGCCTCTCAGCGAAGCCAATTCACGCCGGAAAGCTGATGTGCTCCTGATGATGAGCAGTGGAGATAAATTAAGTTTAAGAAGTGCAAAAGACCTTCCAATAACTGCTCGCCTGAAAGAAGCTTGGGTGCAAGGAACCATACCCATTAAGGGTATTGATGAATTAAACCCGGATTATGTGATTGCTCCAAGCAATTTTAATCGGAATGTCCTTCAACAGGAATGGAAAGTTCCAGAAGAAAAATTATTTGTAATCTACAATGGCTTAACCCAAGTATCATTGCCAAAAACTTGGGGAAAACAAAGGGGACAAAGAGATCCTTACGGATTGATGTATTTCAGTCATCCATCCAAAGGATTGGATGCTTCGCTGGCGGTTCTAAGAATCCTGAGAAAGAAAGAACCCCGATTTAAACTTCACGTATTTGGCGGCAATGCCCTCTGGGGGGGAGATGATGGAGACCTTAGTGAACCGGGAGTGATTTATCATGGCACCAAGGGGCAAAAAGAACTTTTCCGGTATTTGCGATTGTCTAATCTCTCCCTTCATTTGCAAGCCCGGGAAGAACCATTTGGAATGGTAGTGACAGAATCCATGAGCCAGGGATGTATCCCGATTGCATCCTCAGTGGGTGCTTTTCTTGAAACTATTCAGCATGGAAAAACCGGATTCTTGATGCCTGGAGATCACCAATCTGAGGAAGTTCACCAAAAAACTGCGGATTTAATATTGAGGTCAGTTCAAGTATCAGATTATCTGGACTATATTCGCCGGAATGGCCAAAATATTCCCTGGACCTGGGAAAATCAAGCTCGTGTATTTATTCAGCACTGGATCTGGGAATTGGAACAGAAGGGGATTGTTTTGGAAAAAACAACCAGCCTGTGTCCAAAGTGTGGGGGTAACTGGCTGTTAACTGCAGACGGGTATCATTGCACAACTTGCGGATGGTACTCCCAGGATGGACTTTAAGAAATCCTCATGAAATCAATCCTGATAGCGGGATATTATGGGGCAGGAAATGTAGGAGATGAAGCAATTCTCTCTTCCATTCTTTCTTGCCTTAAAGAGGAACAAAGTGATGTGAATATCACTGTATGTTCCTGGCAGCCAGAAAGTACTCAGGAGCTCCATTCTGTAAAAGCCATTTCCTGGACAAAGATGTCTATAATTGCGGAAACGGTATCAGATATGGATCTGGTTATCGTTGGGGGCGGTGGGTTATTTCAGGATTACTGGGGATTGGATCCAGACACCTACTTGCGTTCCACTCATGGCGGGATTTCAACTTATGGCAGCCTGATTTTATTGGCTGAATTGTTTGGCATTCCCTGTATCTTATTAGGGGTGGGAATTGGTCCTCTCCACAGCCGACTTGGAAGGCAACACACGCTGGAGTTAGCCCTGCGTTGTCAGGCAATTGTGCTTCGAGACCAGGAAAGTTATCAGGAATTACTACGCTGTGGATTTTCACCGGATGATCCAGAAGCGCCAGCTGTATCCATTTCAGCTGATCTAACTTTCCTTTTTGAGTCGTCAACAATTGTTAATGAAACGACTGATGATCTGATTTCTCAAGTGGGGATTGAAGCTGGAACTCCTTTGCTTGGTATTAATTTGCGTTATTGGGATCGACCAGAACCCCCCTCTGTGTGGTTGCCCATTATTGTTGAAGGTGTTCGTGAATTCCTCAAATATCAGGAAAAATATCAAGTTGTGCTGCTGCCATTCCAGAAATTTAATGAGAGTGCATTTACTGATGACGTTCAAGTTTGTGAGGATTTTATAGAACTAATGGGACTGCCAGAAAGGATCCATCTGGTCCGGGATGTAGGGGATCCAGAAATTATGAGATCCTTGATTGGTAAGTGTTCACATATCCTGGGTATGCGCTATCATGCTGTCATATTTGCTTTGTTGAATCACATACCCCCGGTAGCTTTGTCCTATGATCCCAAGGTAGAGCACCTGATGAAAGAAGCTGGTTTGAAAACTGTTTGCCCTCTTTTCGATCTAAAAACTAATGATCAAATGAAGTCATTATTATTATTCGTTGTTGAAAATAGAACTGAGCTGTCCTCCCTGATTGGTTCATTCCTGGAAGATCAGAAAAAATTGACTCAAGGTCCAATGGATGTATTATCGGAGGTTCTTTCCCGACCAATCCGGAAGCAGAATATGCAGGTCCTTCAGAAACGAGTTCTAAAACAAATTCAAGTTATGGAACGAATGGATCAAGAATTTGATCAAGTAAAAGGGGAATTTGATGAATTAATTAGGGAAAAGGAATCTCAACAATCAGTTTATGACCAGCTAGTTCAAGATATGCAGTTGATAAAACAAAGCCGGACTTATCAATTGGCTGAAAACCTACAAAAATTTCGAAATTGGATTTTGCCTCCCCAGAGCAAGAGAGGGAAATTTTACACACAGTTGGTCGATGGTTCCAGGAAAGAGGATGTCCAATGAAGTACCCTCAACAGCTCTGGAATCGAATTCTTTCCTGGATGAAATACCCGCTAAAATATTACCGCCAACTTTTTGATATCTACCGGTTGGAAGAGGTGGCTAAGGAGGTTCCATACCCACCTGTCCTTCAAGAGGGACAAACTTCACCTTTCTCTTTGATACTCCTTGATTGGGGTGAGGATCACCTGAGGAAATTATTCTTTAATGCCCTCAAGAAACAAGAAGTGCTGCCTTCTGAGATAATTTTAATTCAACAAACTGGTGATCCAGGTTTATTTGAATTCAAAGCTACTTTGGCAAAAGAATTTCAATTACCCGTTATGGTGATCACTACTTCTCAAGATTTCTTAGGTTCAACCTGGAATCAAGCTTTTCAAGTGGCAGAACATGAACAAATTGTATTTGCAGATTCAAATTTTATTCCTAACTCAGATTGGCTTTCATCTTTGACAAACCCACTTCAGCAGGACAGTGAGATAGATCTTTGCCTTGGTAGATTTTCGGCCCAGTTATATCCAATTTTGAGGCAGCTGGTCCAGACATATTCCCGGTCCTTTTCTAGTATAAGGGATTTTCGCACATCCCTATCTATTGCCAATTCTTTTTCCATCCGAAAGCGCAATTGGGCTCGGGCTGGAGGATTTCCCGTGATGGTTCCCGAAGGGACGGAAAATTCTCTTTTTTGGATGCGGATAAAAAAACAATACTTAAATTACACAGTCTCCGAAAATGTGCTTGGCGATTGTATCGAACCTGGATTCGACAATGGTTTGCTCAACAAATCTTATACTCGTGCCAAAAATGAAGGAAAGTTAGGTTTGTTCGCCCAGAATATTTGGAGTCAATTAATCTACCTGGTATTCTTGACGGCGATTGTTTTTGGGAGTCTAGTAGTTTCCCTGATTATCCCTTCTTTAGGTTTATTTTGCCTGGGTATATTATTGATTGGATTATTTATTACCTTCCTGATTTGGGGGAAACGTGGTCTCTCGGACGTGAAATTTCCAGGTAAAATACGCTGGTATGACTATCTGAAAGTAGGCTTCGTCCATTTGATAGAAGTAGCGGGATACCTTGTTGGTGTATTTGATCGCGATCAGTCCCGCCAAAATTTCCAGGAAACAGACAAACAACAAGTTCTGAGAATTGTTAAGGCACATCAAAAAAAAGTAAAAGGTGTTGTGGTTTATTTTCCAACCCATGATTGGGGTTTTATGTTTCAACGACCACAGCAAATTGCCCGTCATTTTGCGCAAGAAGGGTATCTGTTCTTTTATGGCACTAAAAATGAAACCGCAGATAATGTAGCGAATTTTCAGCAAGTAGAAGAAAATCTAATTCTCTTTTCAGTTCCTCCTGAAACTTTTCAAATTTTGGAAAAACCCATTCTTTACCTGGGATCAGCATGGTTTGCATCACTGCTTCCTCTATATAACAAAGCTACTTTGATTTATGACCACTATGATTCACTGAAAATGTCCTCCGGGCGGATTGAAGATCATATAACCTTGCTAGAGCAAGCGGATCTGGTATTGGTCAGTAGTAAAGATCTTATTACTGAAGCGAAAACCCATCGTTCTGAAATCCTATTTGTTCCAAATGCAGTGGATTATAAATTTGTGGTCAGCTGTAAATCACCTGATAAGAGCTCCTTGCCAGAAGATCTTGCTCGAATTTTGGAACGGAAGAAACCAATTATCGGATTTGTTGGAGCATTGGCAGAATGGTGTGATTATGAACTTATGATCCAATCGGCGAATACCAATCCGCAGTGGGAATTTTTATATATCGGATCGGATTATGATGGCAGTGTAAATAAGACAGAACTTTTAAATCAATCCAATGTAAGCTGGATAGGTCCAAAACCTTACCAGGAATTATTTCAATATCTCTGGGAATTTGATGTTGCCACGATCCCTTTTAAGATAAATGAGATGACAATTGCAATGAATCCGGTAAAATTATTTGAATACTTTGCTTGCCAAAAACCTGTGGTGACAACCCCTTTACCGGAATGTCAACACTATCCTGAGGTTCTGATTGCCAGGGATACATTGGAGTTTAGTAATCAAATCCAAAAAGCGTTAGAGCTAGCTACTCTTCCAGGGTTTCAATCGCGGATGGATCAACTCGCAAAACAAAATACTTGGAAGGACCGCGTAAAAGTGATATTGGAGCACGTTGATCTATTGAATTCATCAGGGGGAGGAACCAATTGAATTATAGGCAGAACACAATTCGACCTGAATCCCAGGTTAAGCAGATCTTGGATCGTCATTCGGAGGCGAAAGAAGTCATTATCTTCGCTCCTACTTTACCGTGGGAAAGCGAAATGTTTCAGAGACCGCAGCAGTTGGCTCGTGCGTTGGCTAAACAAGGTGCGTTGGTATTTTATATGCAACCTGAAAGGTCCTGGCCGGCAAATTTTCAGGAAATTGAGAAAAGATTAATCCTTTGTTCCACACCGGCTGATGTTTTCCGGATTATTCCAGAAGCCTATGTATATACCCTCACCTGGAGTATTCCCTTGCTGGCATTTTTTGACGCCCCAAGAATAATCTATGATTACTTGGATGATCTCAGCGTTTTCCAGGGGGATTCCAAACGATTGCAGCGAGATCATGACGATACGATTCAGACTGCAGATCTGGTTTTGGTTACATCTCAGGATCTTTATCAAAAGGCTGTAATCTTAAGGAAGGATAGCCTATTATGTCCCAATGGTGCTGATTATCACCATTTCCATGATCCAATCGGGGATTCTCCCCCGGCAGACATGGAACCCATCCTGGCGGATCGAAAACCGATCATTGGTTATCATGGTGCTCTGGCACGCTGGTTTGATTACCAGCTTTTAATGGATTTGGCCGAGAAACGGAACGATTTGGAATTTGTTCTGATCGGAGTGGATCACGATCAAACTTACCAGGGAAGTGGATTGATAGACTTTCCCAATGTCCACTGGCTAGGTCGAAAGCCATATCAGGATTTACCAGGTTATCTAAAATATTTTGATGTCGGTATGATCCCGTTCCAGGTGAATGAAATCACCAATGCTACGTCCCCCATAAAACTATTTGAATATTTTGCTTCTGGTATTCCAGCTGTTATTTCACCAATGGCGGAGAGTCAGCGTTATGATTTGGTCCTCACCGCAGATGGTCCAGAACAATGGTCAACTGTTTTGGATCAGGCTTTATTATTATCAAAAAACCCAGAATATCGAAAAGAATTGTCTCAGTTGGGAAGGAACCAATCCTGGGAGGCCAGGGGGGATTTAATACTTGAGAAACTTGCCTCCCTTGATCTTGCTCCACCTAAACGTCCCTGGTATTTGAGTGACAAGATTCCCGACCCATCCCTGCAGCGAGCATTCCAGTTGATGGGTCGGGTTATAAAGGTCTTTCGAACAACTGGGTTCCGCGGTGTTATGCAGGGAACTTACTATAAATTATATGATCAGCTGGTGGGACTCAGAAGACGAAAATTATTCCGATTGCCACGGAAATGGCAGCAAACATACCAGATTGAAGATAACAGCCAGGTTGTTTTATATACCAGCAGTGAGACCGCTTTCCCTGATTATCAACCCCGAAAAGAACTTAAGGTTCAACCTGATATCTCAACTTTGGAAGTCAGTATCATTTCTCCCATGCTCAACGAAAGCGGGAATATAAAGAAGTGGCTGCAACATGTAGGCAACCAATCAAAACTTCCTTCAGAAGTTATTGTCGTGGATACCGGATCTACCGATGGTAGTCCTGAGATGATTGAAGCAGCAAATGAACAGATGCCCTTCCCAATAAAACTTCTGCGAATGCCTGGTGTAAATATTGCCCAGGCTCGAAATACAGCCATAGAGCAAGCAGCTCATTCAATATTAACTACCCTGGACTTTGGATGTTTCCCCCAACAGGACTGGCTGGAAAAAATTCTTACTCCATTTCTGGATGATCCCAATATGGAAGTTTCTGCTGGTTGGTTCCATCCACGCACACCTCAAGGAGAGATATCCTATCCAGGAGGTTGGCCCAAGCTAACCGATATTAATCCCCAGGAGTATATTCCAGCCTCAAGGGCACTGGCTTTTACGCGCAGCGCATGGGAGAAGGCAGGAAGATATCCAGAATGGTTAACCCTGACTGGAGAGGATACCTATTTTGCGCTGGAATTAAAAAGGCATTGTGAACATTGGGCCTTTGTACCTGAATCAATTGTGGAATGGCTTGCTCCCGGGAACTGGATTTCTTTTCTAAAAAAGACCTATTACTGGTCAAGTGGAGATGGCGAATCTGGTATTACAGCCAAACTCTATCGTTTGTCGTTTCAGCGGTTAATAATTTTCTCAATTGCCAGTATATCAAGTGTTCTATTATGGTCCTTCAGCTCTCAGTATTTCCTGGTTGGATCCAATTGGATGGGCGCTGCTTTCCTGGCAGCTGGATTCTTGATTTTTGGTTTGGGAATCAGGAATTATTTAAAGGTTGGAATCCCACTCTGGCGAATTCCAGTGGAACTCACCTATCGAGCAGCTCAGGTCAGGGGGTTTATGGCAGGGGCGAGACAGAAAGCAGAGGTGGATCAGCGCCGACTGGGAGAAAGCAAAGGGTTGTATTTGATCCTTGCTGGAGTGCCGATTGACGATACCGGGGGAGGAGCGCGCTGCACCCAGATCGCCCTGGAATTACTGCGGCAAAACTACTGGGTGGTCTATATCAACCGTTATCCAAAATGGGAAACCCAGGATGCCGGGGTGCGAATCGCCCATCCGAATTTATATACCTATGCCCTGAGTGAATTCTATTGGGAAGATTTTGTAGAGGAATTCGGAAGCTTGCTGAGAAGTCGGCCGATAACAACCTTGATAGAATTGCCTCATGCGGACTTCCTGCCTTTGATCCAGAAGATTGAAGAAGAGGGGGGCAAGATCGTTTATGAGATGATAGATGATTGGGACAGCGCTTTGGGAGGGGAATGGTACTCGAGGGAGATTGAGAGGGAGATTATTCGACTGAGTGACGGGTTGATTGGGACCGCGCCATCACTGCAGGAGCGACTGGAAGAGATCAGTGGACGGGAGGCATTATTCCTGCCCAATGCGGTTAACAGCCGTTTGTTTAACCCGGAACGTTATTATCCCCGACCTTTGGATCTGCCGGAAGGGGAATGGGTGGCAGTATATATTGGAGCATTGTGGGGAGTATGGTTTGATTGGGACTTATTAATCGAGATTGCCAGGAGATACCCGGAAGCAGCGGTGGTTGTGATAGGAGACTACCAGGGGCAGTGCCCGGACCCGCAGCCCAACCTGCACTTTTTAGGGTTAAAACCACAAACAGTACTGCCGGGATATCTGGTACATAGTGATGTGGCTTTGATCCCCTGGAAAGTGAGCCCGATCACCCAGGCGACAAGCCCTTTGAAGTTGTATGAATACCTGGCGATGTATACCCCGGTGGTGGCCCCGAAATTGGATCCGCTGGAGGGAATTCCTGGTGTATTATTGGCTGAAGGAAAAGAAGAATTCCTGACATTCGTGAAGAAAGCTGTGGATGGTGAATTTCCCCGTTCTGAAGTGGAGGATTTTGTTCAGGAGAATAACTGGCAGGCCCGGGTCCGGATATTAAGAGAATTTATTTCAGAGCTTCGATCTCACTAATCAGCAGCTTATAGTTTTTTATGATAAACACAATCAAATACTATATTAAAAGAGCAATAGAAATTCTGGTTCTAAGAATTCCATTATTTAGGATTCCCCGAAGCCTGGATGACACTTATATTATGGAGGATAACAGTCAGGTTTATCTGTACGCGGAATCTGAAAAAACTCTTCCTTCATATCAACCCAGGGTAATGATCCCATCCAACAAGAAGAAAACCGATATCACTTTCTCGTTAATATCTACTGTCTACAATGAGAAAAAGAGTGTTAGCAATTGGATGGATAATATATTAAAGCAAACCCGTTTACCTGATGAATTGGTAATAGTAGATGCTCATTCGTCGGATGAGACTGTTAAAATCCTGGAAACATACCATGATCGATGTGCCTTCCCGTTGCGAATTATAAAGGAAGGCAAAGTTAATATTTCCAGGGGCAGGAATTTAGCCGTCGATGCCGCTGCATATGAAATCATAGTAGTAAGTGATTTTGGCTGTCGGCCTCGAGAGGATTGGCTAGAAAAGATCATTTCTCCATTTGAGCTAAACCCAGCTACAGAAGTTGTCGCAGGTTGGTATGAATCTGTGGATTCAAATGGAGATCAGCTACCATTTTCGATCGGTCCTGGTTTAGATAACTTGGATCCACGAAAATTTTTACCTTCATCTCGTTCTTTTGCTTTTACTCGATCTGCCTGGAAAATGGCTGGTGGATATCCAGAATGGTTGACTTTGACTGGAGAGGACACCTACTTTACCCTGGAGTTAAAACGTTACTGCACCCATTGGGCTTTTGTTCCTTCTGCAATCGTGGAGTGGTTTGGTCCAACAACCTGGAAGGAGTTTTGGCGGAAAGCCTATTATTGGTCAGTTGGGAATGGGGAATCCGGGTTTAATGCCTGGCTGTACCGTCAAACTGGAAAGCGACTCTTCTTTTCACTGGCCGGTATGATGACCGGTTTGATCTTAATCCTGATTGGGATTATTTTAAAGGCCTGGTATCTGGGAATATTGGGTTTGATAGGATTGGGAATCCCGTTTATTTATTTCTACAAGAGAGGGATACCCCCCTGGGAGGTCCCAGGAGAACTAGGACTGCGAATGGCTCAGGTCAGGGGGTTTATGGCAGGGGCGAGACAGAAAGCAGAGGTGGATCAGCGCCGACTGGGAGAAAGCAAAGGGTTGTATTTGATCCTTGCTGGAGTGCCGATTGACGATACCGGGGGAGGAGCGCGCTGCACCCAGATCGCCCTGGAATTACTGCGGCAAAACTACTGGGTGGTCTATATCAACCGTTATCCAAAATGGGAAACCCAGGATGCCGGGGTGCGAATCGCCCATCCGAATTTATATACCTATGCCCTGAGTGAATTCTATTGGGAAGATTTTGTAGAGGAATTCGGAAGCTTGCTGAGAAGTCGGCCGATAACAACCTTGATAGAATTGCCTCATGCGGACTTCCTGCCTTTGATCCAGAAGATTGAAGAAGAGGGGGGCAAGATCGTTTATGAGATGATAGATGATTGGGACAGCGCTTTGGGAGGGGAATGGTACTCGAGGGAGATTGAGAGGGAGATTATTCGACTGAGTGACGGGTTGATTGGGACCGCGCCATCACTGCAGGAGCGACTGGAAGAGATCAGTGGACGGGAGGCATTATTCCTGCCCAATGCGGTTAACAGCCGTTTGTTTAACCCGGAACGTTATTATCCCCGACCTTTGGATCTGCCGGAAGGGGAATGGGTGGCAGTATATATTGGAGCATTGTGGGGAGTATGGTTTGATTGGGACTTATTAATCGAGATTGCCAGGAGATACCCGGAAGCAGCGGTGGTTGTGATAGGAGACTACCAGGGGCAGTGCCCGGACCCGCAGCCCAACCTGCACTTTTTAGGGTTAAAACCACAAACAGTACTGCCGGGATATCTGGTACATAGTGATGTGGCTTTGATCCCCTGGAAAGTGAGCCCGATCACCCAGGCGACAAGCCCTTTGAAGTTGTATGAATACCTGGCGATGTATACCCCGGTGGTGGCCCCGAAATTGGATCCGCTGGAGGGAATTCCTGGTGTATTATTGGCTGAAGGAAAAGAAGAATTCCTGACATTCGTGAAGAAAGCTGTGGATGGTGAATTTCCCCGTTCTGAAGTGGAGGATTTTGTTCAGGAGAATAACTGGCAGGCCCGGTTGAAAAGACTGCTTGAATACCGGAATGATATATAGGTTTATAATCAATAATGTACCGGGAAAACAAGAAAGAAAATAAGAATTTGACAATTACTTGTGGGTCGTTTAGAATATTGCCTGCTTTGAGTATCACAAACCAATAGGTTATATGTATGTCAATAAAACAAGTAGTTCCCATTTATGATACAGCCAAAAGTAGGATAGTAGCCATTTTTGAGCTGGTACAAGTCTGGCGGTATCGGGATTTAATCTGGCAGCTGATTATTAGGGATGTAACTTCCCGTTATAAACGCTCGGTCCTTGGTATAGCCTGGACTATGCTTAATCCCCTGGCGACAATGATCATTATGACGATCGTTTTTTCCCAGCTATTTAGTCGCATAGAGGGATACTCCGCTTATTTATTAAGCGGTTTGGTGATCTGGAACTTCTTTTCTCAATCCTCCAGCACAGGAATCAATAACCTGGTTCGTGGTGGACCCATGTTCACGCGTATCTATGTTCCTCGGACTGCTTTTGCTATATCTTCAGTAGGAACTGGAATAGTGAATTTGTTGTTTTCTTTAGTTGTACTTTTTGGTGTGATGTTAGTCGTTGGCGTTCCAATCACCTGGGCAAGTTTGTTGATTGTGGTTCCTATCTTATTTACAGCTTCATTTTCATTAGGAATGTCACTGATCATATCCAGCGCAGGAATTTATTTTGACGATGTAGTTCAAATGTATAGAATTTTATTGACAGCCTGGATGTATTTCACCCCCATTATTTACCAAATTGATATTCTGCCTGAGTATGCCCAGAAGTTGATGTTCTTTAATCCCATGTATCATGTTGTAGGACTTATCCGTAAAGCTACATACTATGGCGAGGGGTTTACCTGGACAGAAATTGGCTGGAGTGCCCTGTTTTCGTTTATTCCCCTTATCATCGGCTGGCTAATATTTGCCAAGGTATCTGAACAATTGGCGTATCGAACTTAATGGACAATCGGAATGATCTCCATGAGCAAACAAGTTATAAGTGTTGAAGATGTTGTGGTCCGGTATCATGTTCCCCAGGAAAATGTACGCTCTATAAAAGAATACCTGGTGCAGATCATGAGACGAGGAAGAATTAACAGTGACGAGTTCGCTGCCTTAAAAGGCGTGGATCTTACCGTAAATGAGGGTGAGTTTTTTGGTGTGATTGGATCGAATGGCGCTGGTAAAAGCACTTTATTAAAATTACTTGCCAAGGTAATGTACCCTACGGAAGGGAGAATCTGGGTAAAAGGACAAATAGCCCCCTTGCTGGCCATGGGAGCAGGTTTTCACCCTGATCTAACCGGAAGGGAGAATATATTCCTCAATGGTACTTTGTTGGGTTATAAAAAGGTGGAGCTGCAAGAACGTTTTGAGCAGATCGTAGATTTTGCTGGTATCCGAGATTTTATCGACTCCCCTATCAGGACTTATTCCTCGGGGATGAACATGCGACTGGCCTTTTCTGTAGCCACGGATAAAAAACCAGATATCCTGCTTGTGGATGAAGTTATGAGTGTGGGCGATGCGGCATTCCAGGAAAAAAGTCTTGATCGCATTCATGGCTATCAAGAATCTGGGACGACTACGGTGATGGTATCCCATGCTATGAGTAGAGTCGAGGAAAATTGTGATCGTGCAGTTTGGTTGGATCATGGAGAGGTTAAATTTATTGGAGATGCTAAAGAAGCAGTAGCCTTATATCTGGAACACAGTATATCCTAATTCCCGATACTTACCCGTGGAGATGTGAATGCCTAGTTCTTTCCCAAGGCTCTTACAAGATTGCAGATCAAAACTGGAAGATTGGGCTTCTTATTGGATTTCTCGATCCTCTATCTATCCCATTAAACATCAAAGGACAGAGGTATGGGAACAATCCAAACCACTGATCAGTGTGGTGATCCCTTGTTATAACCATGGTCACTACCTGGCAGATGCGGTAGATAGTATCCTTAATCAAACTTGGCAGGATTTTGAAATCATTATTGTGAATGATGGGTCTACTGATCCTGATACCATAAAGACCCTGAAATCTTTTACTCGACCAAAAACTACCATTATTCATCATACGGAAAACCGGGGTCTACCAGCAACCCGGAATACGGGTATCAAAAACGCAGTGGGGAAATATATTTGCTGCCTGGACGCGGATGATAAACTACATCCTACCTATTTAGAAAAAGCTCTCCTGGTGATGGAAACCAATCCGGGAATTGATTTTGTGTATTCCTGGACCCAGGTATTCGGAGATGGGGACCGGGTCTGGTATGCGTCTCAGTTCGATCCAACAACCCTGATCCATTTCAACCAGCTTAATTCTCCGGCGGTGTTAAAACGCCAGGCCTGGGAGGCAGTGGGGGGCTTTCGGGAAGAAATGCGGGAAGGATTCGAGGATTGGGAATTTTGGATCCGATTGGCTTATCATGGATATCGCGGCTACCGCATCCCGGAAAAGTTAATTTTTGTTCGCCGGGTGGGGCGAAGTTTTATTCACCGGGCTATGGAGATTCAGGATCGGTTGAAGGAGGATATCCGGCGCTATAATCCAGAGGTGTATCAGGATGAAGGCTGGCTGAAAAGCGTCACCGCAGGCTACCGGGAAATCTACCCCCGGGAGCCTTTTCTCAACTTGATCAGGGATTCCAGCTATCGAGAGCTGCCGTCCCCCCGATTGTGGACAGTTGATGATTTTGGAAAGGGAAATGTGGTTGATCTCTGCGCTGACCTGCCAGCTGATTTCCACACTGATATCGTTATCTCCAGCCAGCTGCTGCCGGAAGAGCAGGTTGACCGCCTGCTGGCCTGGACGCCATATGTCTACATCCTGCCCCATTATCTACCGCGCTATAGCTGGCGCCAGTATATCGAAAAGATCTGGATAAAACTCCGGGGTGGGATCGTATTGGGAATATGATATGAAATTCAGTGAGCTGCGATTGAAAATCAAGAATCGAATAAATAAACGCCTGAACCGGTGGTTTGTAACTTTTCTCAATTTTGTAAGAAAGCGATTATTCAGCAACAGGAAAGTATTTGCGATTGGTTTTAATAAGAGTGGTACCACTTCTTTGCATGCTTTATTCTTATCTCTGGGATTGAGTTCCTATCATGGCGTGGAATGGCGGGATTGTTGTGATTTGGATCTATTTTCCTCGTATCAATGCTTCAGCGATGATATCCCACGAGATTTGCCAAGACTTGATTGTTTGTTTCCAAAATCCAAGTATATCCTCCAGGTGAGAGATCTTGACAACTGGGTGTTAAGTCGCCTGGCTCATATTCAAAGGGAAAAAGAATCTAATACCTATATTGGTGGACCTGAATGGGATCTTACTGTAGCGGCAGTGAAATCCTGGATTTTAAAGAGAAATACCTACCATTTGTATGTGTTCGATTATTTTTCCTCTCGTCCAGGAGATTTACTGGTGATCAATTTCATCCGGGATCCGAATTCGGCCACTCGGGTGGCAAATTTTCTGGGATACCCGGGAAGGCACCGGAAACCCCAGAAAAATATCAATTCCAACCCGGATATCCCTCAATTGCATATTGATTTGTTAGAGTCCGCGGCATCCGAGCTTGAAATCTCACCTATAGAATTGAAATATGATCTGCTGTGCGGCAGCTTGATCACATCAAGAACACCCCCAGTCTGGGCTCAGGATACCAGCAACCTGGTACACTTCAAAGGCTGATTATTAATATTGTTCAATTAGTTGTGGATTCAACTTGGTGCAGAGAATGTCCCCGGTTTGGGCAAGTTCCCATCCTATACGTTTCAAGAATTGTGTTTTTTGATCATAAGTCAGTCATAGATATAGATATGGTGCTGGTAAAAGGATAGACCTTGTTGGACCGGAAAACCGGGTTGAACCAATATCCTTAGCGATGGTAACACGCGTATCATAGATATCAAGACAACGCATTCCATGGACAGAGTCCGCCTGGATGCAATCCTCTCCAAACAGTTCCAGTGGAAGCTTTCCAAAGATCTTCAATTTCAATATCAACGGATAATCTACCAGATCACCACTGATCGCCCTGCTTATGCTTTGCAAGGTCGTGCAGTGACGGTTTGTGAAAATGTGTTAGGGGAAATAAAGGTCTTGTTGAATAGCAGCCCATTGGCTTTTCAGGTCTTTTACCAACAACCCAAACAAGCTGCTGTAGTTTCTTCCAAAGATCTCAATCGAAAACCTGCCAAACCAGCTGCTGATCACCCCTGGAGAAACTATGGGTTCACCTTAGACAATCAAACTATTCAGCCCTAAATTAGGACATTTCTACTTTGCTGGATAGTAGGACATTTTAACTTTGCCTTGACAGCAACCCCGCGGTTTTTGAGTAATCTTGCTAGTTATGTTATACTTTTGACCGTGTTAATTAGTCATAAATAAATTACAGACTCATAAAAGATTTTGCAGAATCCTTATTATGACAAGCCAATGGTATGTTGTCCGCAGTAAACCCAGAGAAGAAACAGCTGCCTGGCACTATCTCATGTCAATGGACGTGACCTGTTTTTGTCCCTGTTTGGAGGTGAATCCAATCAACCCCCGTGCCAGAAAAGTGATCCCCTATTTTCCGGATTACCTTTTTGTCTTTTGTGATCTGGACCTGCTGGGAAACAATACCTTTCGCTGGATGTCGCATTCACACGGCCTGGTGAGTTTTTGCGGACAGCCGGCACCAGTCCCGGATAATGTGATTGCCTGCGTTCGGAAAACATTGACAGCGGCCGAATCTGGTTGCAGGCAAGAGGCTTGTGAATTTCAGGCTGGCGACTGCGTCCTGGTGGAAAGGGGGGCTTTCCAGGGGTATCAGGCGCTCTTTGATAAAAGCCTATTGGGGGGTGAGCGAGTTTGTGTTTTATTAAAGATGCTTGGGGAAAACCGGGAAGTTCCGCTTGAGCTGGACAGGAGCTGGATCCGAATAAACTGAGAAATTGGTTACCCTGTGAATAAGGTAAGAAGGAAAACATAAATCCGGTGATTTAGGATGGCAGGGCAGCGATCCGGAAGAGTGAAAAAAATAAAACCCATTTGACAGCAATTAGATCCTGTCAAAAGGGCGGACGCGTTAAGAACCAATAGTAAATTGAAGATAGAAAATTCAAAATTGATATTTATTCGAAAAATCCCAAGAATTGTGACAATAAATCTATTTTATATTATCAATCTTATATTTTCAATCGTATATTTTCTATTCTATTATTTATAATAGATTCATGAACACCAAAACACTTACCAGAATAAACACAGTCTTAGCGGCTATAGTGCTGATTTTGTTAATATCAGCCATCTGGCGCTGGTGGATATTAACAAAGGAATGGAGGGCGATCTCAGCGCGGAGTGCTGGGTGGTGCGCATCACGTTAATCTTGGCCGCCTGCATGGTGCTGACTTCTCTGATTACCGCCCGCTCTTCTCTTCATCGTTCATCCAAACCGGATCGTGATCATTAAACCAATTTTCTATTTTCAATTCTCCAATCAATACAGTACAATACCATAGGTATTATTAAGGTAAAGATATTGAGGAAATTTGTAATAAATTTCAAAATCCCGCTTGCCTGATTCACTAAAATATCAAAAGGTGGATTTACTCCGTTATTCGTTTTAACCATTTATGTGCAATATTGATTCTCAATACCGGAACTTGTAAAGAGGTTAAATAAGGACTTCATCAAATAGCTGGTAGCCAACCAATTTCAATTTTATATGAAAATTACACAAACAACCCTCCCAGAAGTTGTTCTAATTGAGCCAAAGGTATATGAAGACTCGCGTGGTTTCTTTATGGAAACTTATCAAAAGGATACATTTGCGAAAATTTGTAATGCGCTAGAATTTATTCAAGACAACCATTCACGCTCAATCCAGGGAACGTTGAGAGGAATGCATTATCAAATTCAACATGCTCAAGGAAAATTGGTCCGGGCTGTGGTTGGTGAAATTTATGATGTGGCTGTTGATCTGCGACGTTCCTCACCGTCGTTTGGAAAATGGGTGGGCTGTAATTTGTCAGCTGAAAACAAGCGTCAGATCTGGATTCCACCTGGCTTTACCCACGGATTTTATGTGCTCTCGGATTGGGCTGAAATCATATACAAAACTACTGATATATATTCACCCGAAAACGAACGCATTATCCTGTGGGATGATCCAACAATCGGTATTGAATGGCCATTGATCCCCAGCAAAGATATCCTCCTTTCTGATAAAGATCAAAAAGGTAAAAATCTAAGTGAGGCGGAGGTTTATCCATAATGTTTGATCGAATTTTAGTTACTGGTGGAGCCGGATTTATTGGTTCAAATTTCATTCGCTTTGTATTAAATAAGTTTCCAGATGTATTTATCCTGAATTTGGATCTGTTGACTTATGCAGGTAGTCTTGAGAATCTAAAAGAATTACCAGTGAATGCTATGTATCAATTTCTCCAAGGAGACATCTGCAAACAGGATTTGGTGACAGATCTTCTTCGTGATAACGGAATAAATGCGATTGTGCATTTTGCTGCTGAATCGCATGTAGACCGGTCAATCTCGGCGCCATCGGCGTTCATAAATACCAACATCCTGGGGACGTTTTCGGTTTTAGAGGCAGCCCGAAGAGTATGGCTCACTGAGCTACGATTATCTGATCAGGATGTACGCTTTCATCATATCTCAACAGATGAGGTCTTTGGTTCATTGGAACCTGGAGAGCCCGCCTTTTCTGAAAACACTGTCTATGCACCCAATTCCCCTTATGCAGCCTCCAAAGCGAGCAGCGATCATCTTGTTCGATCGTATCTCCACACTTATGGACTTCCAATAACACTAACAAACTGCTCCAATAATTATGGTCCTTATCAGTTTCCTGAAAAATTAATTCCCTTAATGATCTTAAATGCCCTTGATGGAAAATCATTACCAATTTACGGCGATGGGATGCAGATTCGGGATTGGCTCTATGTGGAAGACCATTGTGAAGCCATCTGGAAAGTATTACAGGAGGGAATAACCGGTGAAAATCTTAATATAGGAGGCGATAACCAACCTACAAACCTTGAGATTGTCGATGCAATTTGTGAACTTATTGATGAATTAAGACCCGATTCACCAAATATTCCACATCAAAAACTGAAAGAATTTGTTACTGATAGGCCAGGGCATGATCGACGGTATGCGATGAATATTTCAAAGATCGACCGGGAGCTTAACTGGAAACCGAAATACGATTTAAAGAATGGTTTGCGAAAAACGGTGGAATGGTACTTATCAAATCCAGACTGGATTAATACCATTCGAAAACAACAGCAATACAGCGATTGAGTTACTGAAAACTATACTGAGCGAGGAACAAAATGAAAGGCATCATTCTGGCTGGGGGCAAAGGCACCCGCCTTTTTCCACTAACATTGGCAATGAGCAAACAATTATTACCAGTCTTCGATAAGCCGATGATCTATTACCCCTTATCAATGCTGATGCTAGCCAATATTCGTGAGATATTGATCATCAGTTCACCTGAGGACTTACCTCTTTTCGAGCGGTTGTTGGGGAATGGTAAGCAGTGGGGACTCTCGTTATCATATGCTGAACAAGCCACTCCTCGGGGTCTTGCAGACGCATTTATAGTTGGAGAGTCCTTTATTAAGGACGAGTCTGTATGTTTGATATTGGGCGATAACATTTTCTTTGGACAGGGATTACCTGATAAATTACGTCTGGCGGCAAAATTAGCTAAAGGTGCGGTGATTTTTGCCTATCCAGTTCGTGACCCTGAACGTTATGGTGTTGTGGAGTTTGATAAGAATGGCAAAGCCATCAGTTTGGAAGAGAAGCCCCAGGACCCACGCTCGCCGTTTGCAGTGCCTGGTTTGTACTTCTATGATAATAAAGTCGTCTCACATGCAAAATCTTTAAAACCTTCTCGTCGAGGGGAAATTGAAATTACTGATTTAAATAAGATCTATCTAGAGAAAGACGAACTTAATGTGCAGCAAATGGGTAGAGGAGTTGCCTGGTTGGATGCCGGGACTCATGAATCCCTTCTGCAGGCTGCAAATTTCATTCAGGCTGTAGAAGAACGGCAAGGAATAATGATCTCCTGCCCTGAAGAGATTGCATATCGGATGGGTTTTATTGATCGGGATCAATTCATTGAAGTTGCTGGTAAGTATAAAGCAAATGGTTATGGAGATTACTTACAGGAATTAATCGATCAAAAATGGTGAAAATATTATTGATCGGAAAACACGGACAATTAGGTTGGGAGCTGCAGAGAACTTGTTTAACTCTGGGAGAGTTAACAGCTGTGGATTTCCCGGAGATTGATTTGTCTAAGACAAACGATCTTCGAGACCTAATTAGAACACATAAACCGAATTTAGTGCTTAACGCCGCTGCATATACAAATGTGGATAAAGCGGAGAGTGAGCCTGATCTAGCCAGAAAGATAAATGCAATCGCCCCGGCTGTCATAGCTGAGGAAATTAATAAGTTACGCGGTGTCTTCATCCATTATTCGACGGATTATGTGTTTGATGGAAAAAAGGGTTTACCCTATATTGATACAGATATTCCCAACCCATTGAATGTGTATGGATCAACCAAACTTGAAGGAGAACAACTAGTTCAAGGAGTTGACGGAGCCTCACTCATCTTCCGCACCAGCTGGGTATACAGCCTGAGACAGGGTGGATTTGTGACCAAGGTTCTGCAATGGGCTCGCCAGCAGGAGATTCTGAGGATTGTTGAGGACCAGGTTGGCAGCCCCACCTGGGCCCGCATACTGGCCGAATCAACCGCCCAGGTTATTGCCCAGGGACGCAATGAGATAGCAGACTATATTCAGGAAAAGGGTGGTTTATACCACCTGGCTGGGTCGGGTCACACGAGCCGCTATGAATGGGCCAAATCTATTTTGGAGCTGGACCCGAAGAAGGAAGAGCAGTTAGTGAAGCAGCTGCTAACTGCCAAAAGTGATGATTTCCCGACACCAGCAGTGCGACCGTTGAATACAGGTCTTGATTGTTCAGTTTTTGAAAGAATTTTCAATCTAAAACTTCCTTCATGGCAAAAAGCGCTAAAAATCGCACTTCAATAGTAAAGTATTTAATTCTTGTCATTGGATTCCTTGAGAAAGCTAAATATGATTCTCCAAAGTAGGTAAGGAGAAATGCCACGGTGCTATTCACTACATATAAATATATTGTCTGAATCGGATGTTGAAGGACAGGTTACAAGAAAGAAGAACAATTGGTATTTTTCCATGCCTTAGGTATCAGGCGCTCTTTGATAAAAGCCTTTCGGGGAGTGAGCGAGTTTGTGGTTTATTAAAGATGCTTGGGGAAAACCGGGAAGTCCCACTTGAGCTGGACAGGAGCTGGATCCGAATAAACTGAAAAATTGGTTACCCCGGGAAAGAGGTAAGAGGGACAACACAAATCCGGTAATTTAGGATGGCAGGTCAACAATCCGGATGAATGAAAAAAATACAACCCATTTGATAGCAATTAGATCTTGTCGAAAGGGCGGACGCGTTAAGAACCAATAGTAAATAGAAGATATAAAATTGATTTTTATTCGAATAATCCCAAGGATTGTGACAATAAGTAAATCTTATATTTTCTTAGATTCAAGTTTCAAGTGCAACATCACTAACTTCAAAAAACACCATTGCGGGCGTTCGGATATCCAGACATTTTCTTGGCCTAGTATTAAGTCTTTTTTCTACAAATTTTGTTTCTTGATCTGTGATATTTGAGAAATCACTTCCTTTCTGGAAATACTGCCGGGATAACCCATTTGAATTTTCATTTGATCCCCGTTCCCAAGAGGAGTAAGCATGAGCGAAGTATACATCCGCATCCAGTTCTTCGGCAAACTCCTGGTGATCCGCAAATTCTTTCCCGTTATCACAGGTAATGGTCAGGGTCTTAGCCTTGTAAGGTGTCAACATCTGAATGATTGCCATTTTAGTAGCCGCAGCTGTGCGCTGATCAATTTTTTTCAATAATGTTAGGCGCGACTTACGTTCAACCAGGGTAACTAAAGCATAGGGACTCTTCTTCCCGATCACAGTGTCTGCTTCCCAATCTCCCAGTCGTTTTCTCTCCTCAACAATGGCCGGGCGCTGCTCGATACTCACTCGATTGGGTATTTTCCCTCGGCGTTCGTTGCTTCCATACCGCTTTCGGCGTTTTTTCTGGCATCGCAGATGTTTGTAAAGGTCACCTCCAGCTTTCTTTGCCGCAGGCATGCAAAGCTTCGGCATAGATGTATTGGTAAATCCATTCATGACTGACGTTGACGCTTTCATGCTTCCTCATCCACAGCGAGATCTGCTCTGGACTCCAATCTTCACAGATCCTTTCCTCAATCCAGGCCCAGGTCTGAGGTTGGATATGCCGTCGGTCATGCTTACGTCTGTTGATCGCTTTGCGATGGGCCTGTTTTGGACGATATCCTCATTGACCCTGGTTCCATTTCAACTCCCGACTGATGGTAGATTTATGGACTCCTATCGTTTCTGCTATTTCCGTTTGTTTATGGTCACTTTTCAAAAGTGCTTGAATCTGATATTGTTGACATTGGGTTGCCGCAGGCACGCAAAGCGAGCTGTGTGTAGCTCATAAGCGCTCCTTTGACTTGGTAGGTCTGTTTTGCTTCAGACGGAAATGGAAAATTGGTCATCCCATGATAGTATAAAAATGGAGGCCAAAAACAATGAGAAAACAGCGCAAAAACTATACCCCGAAAGAGAAAGTATCCATCCTGAGAAAGCACCTCGTTGAGGGAACGGCAGTATTAGAATTATGTGATCCCTGCATTCTACGTCAATTAATCAAAAAACACACACAAACAACCTTTTCAGCCTGAAAACTCAAGGGTTTCGTCAAATTTGGTTTTCATCCAATGGGTGAAAGAAAAAACGATTGGATCAGCTAATTTTCACCCCCTCTACGCATGTTAAAATTGAAATAAATAAAACAGCAACAGCGAAAAGGGACTTAATTGTGATCAATAAAATTGATTTTGCAGCCAAGAATCTAACCTCAAATGCAGGCATATTCCTTCTATTTGAAAATGCAAAGCCCAATGGAGTTTTTGAACTCATTGACACCGACCTTGTGTTTGATAATGGATCAACCAACAAAATCAAGATGAACCATATAAAAACGATGCTCTACGGCCACATTGTTGGAATTGATAAATTGGAACGGCTCAAACTTCTACAAGGTGATCCATTGATCAACGAGTTTGATATTTCAGTGAAGGAACCTGAAACGGTATCAAGATTTTTAGGAAACTTCAGCTATAAAACAACTCAAATGTTCAGAGATATCAATTTCAAAGTCTTCAGAAAGCTGCTTTCTAAAAGCAAGCTAACATCAATCACCATCGATATTGACAGCAGTGTTGTCAACGTAGAAGGTCATCAAGAAGGTACGGCTAAGGGATATAATCCAAAAAAGCCTGGCAACCTTTGTTACAACATCCAGTTTGCTTTCTGTGATGAACTTAAGGCCTATATCACTGGATTTGTGAGAAGCGGTAACACTTATACTGCAAACGGCGCTGCTGAAATGATCAAAGAAATCGTTGCCAATATCAAAACAGATGATTTAGAGATCATGTTCCGAATGGACAGCGGCTATTTTGATGAAGAAATTATTGAAACAATAGAATCACTGGGTTGCAAGTATTTGATAAAAGCTAAAGGTTATCCCACACTTCTTTCTCAAGTAACGGATCCATCCATTTTATTCGTGACAGGTGATGAGGGCAGAGAAACGGCTGAGCTTTTTACGAAACTAAACACATGGGGCAAAGACAGAAAATTTGTAGTCTCTCGGATATTGAAACCAGAAAAAGACAGAGAACAATTATCTCTCTTTGACGGCAACCAATACGAATACTTTTTCTTTGTAACCAATACTGAACTACCTTCAGAAAAAGTTGTCATTTCTTACGAAAAGCGTGGCAACGCTGAGAATTACATCAAGGAAGCCAAGTATGATATGGCGGT
>CAYORF010000031.1:0-25213 GCA_964406305.1 uncultured Anaerolineales bacterium
TCTTCGACCCCAGAGAACATGTTCTGGATAACGGGGCTCTGTATAGTGGTTTTAATGATCCTTTATCCGGGAGTTTGGCGATCCATAATCAATGCCCGTCGGTTACTCTTGCTTGGTTTGATTGCTATCCCTCCCCTTTATTTTCTAGGTGATGTGGACAAGATCTTTCTTGGAATTCCATACTCTTCTGTGGGTAGTATCATTTCACTTCATATCGGCCTGAAGTTTATTGTAGTGCTGATGGCCCTGGAAGGGATGACCAGCGCAGTTGAAATATCTGCCTTGGCGGGCATCTTGGAACGTTTTGGATTAAAAGGGTTGGGATTTTCTATGGGAGTGGCAGTTAATTTGCTGCCATCTTTGCAAAAATCCTGTACTCAGAGCTGGCTTGCATTAAAAATGAGAGGGGGATTAAGAAAGAGCTGGTGGAAGGGGCTCAAACTTTTCAGCCTTACTTCAATTACCTGCGCGCTCAAACGGGCAGAGGAAATTGCCTTAGCTGCAGAATCAAGGGCTTTCTCTCCCGAAAAAACCCGCCCCTTACCAATTGCCCGGAGTCCGATCGATTGGGTAGTGTTTTCATTAACATGTTTATCGGTTTTATTGATAATTTAGTGAAATTAATTCTGGAGTGAATATGATTTCATTTGATCAAGCATATCAAACGACCATCAAGAAGATTAAACCTCTTGATGAAGAAATTGTAGAGTTATTGGCAGCTGAAGGCCGCGTGACTGCCAAAGAGCTTTTATCTAAAGTCTGGTCTCCCTCACTGGATGTCTCTCTGAAAGATGGGTATGCAATCCAATCTCAGGATATTCAAGATGCTTCCCCGGAACAAGGTTTATCCTTGACCGTAGTGGGGAGTATCGCGGCAGGAGGTGATTGGAGCGGGGTTTTGCAGTCTGGCCAAGCGGTGAGGATTCTCAGTGGGGCGCCAATTCCTGCTGGTGCACAAGCTGTAGTGGCCGAAGAATTTACCCTGCAAGAAGATACCAAGTTGTTGGTTTATAACAATGCAGAACCAGGCCGCAATGTCCTAAAGAAAGGGGAAGACGTTAAGCAGGGTGATTTTTTGGTTGGTGAAGGATCTCTTCTCACACCGGGGATGGTGGGATTATTAGCATCGGCAGGTTATATGGAGATTCCGGTTGTTAGAACTCCCCGGGTGGGTATTATTGCGACAGGTGATGAGGTTGTAGCTCCAGGTAAACCCCTGCCAGAGGGAAAGTTATATGCCAGTAATCTGGTTACTCTAGCAGCCTGGTGTCATAAATATGGATTTGCTGTCGAAACAGATGTTTTGCCTGATGATGCGGATGTTCTCAAAAAGGGATTGAATACAGCCCTGGAAAGATATGATGCGGTTATTACGAGTGGGGGAGCCTGGACTGGGGATCGGGATCTAGTAAAGAGAGTGTTGGTAGATCTGGGATGGAAAATGGAATATCATCACATTCGCATGGGTCCGGGAAAAGCAGTAGGCTTTGGAATGGTGGGTAGGAAACCGGTATTTATCCTCCCCGGTGGCCCTCCATCCAATCACATAGCATTTCTGCAGCTGGCGCTTCCTGGATTGAAGTGTTTGGCAGGATGGAAAGATCCAATATTACCGTCTATGCCTGTTGTATTGTCCGAAACGATCCGGGGGCAGATCGACTGGACTCAGCTCATTCATGGGAAATTAACAAGAAAAGACGAAACTATATCATTCAAACCCATCAAGCAAAAAAGCCGGTTGCAAATGATCTCAACGAGTGATGCACTTGTAATGATCCCTGAAGGAGTTAATAAGATTATTGAGGGGGCTATTACTACAGCATATTTACTCAAGTAACTTAGCGTTGTTGCCGCGATTTCTCATCTGGCAATGGAATTCAAGGTAATATGTGGTTTTGATGCAAGGATAGTAGATATACAAGATTAGCAAACGGTTTCCTTCGAAGAAAACCGTTTGCTAAAATAAAGTCAAGGGATGCTCTCGATCAATCATTTATCAAAATTCCAGATATCCTTAATAATCTCTAAACACATTTTTGGTCTAATCGGTTGAAGGTTGGTAAAACAATCACCTATTGATTTAATTTATGAATAGTAAGGAAGAACATCATGAAAAAAATTTCAATAATAAGCATCATTTTCAGTGTCTTTGTACTAGGCCTTATTACTTGCGCCAGCTCGGAATATTTAGTCCAGGATACACCCGTCGAGGCAGAAGCTTCAACGGAATCAACCACAGAAGATACAGCATCTGAAATGTCAACCAGCGGTGATTATACTTATCCCATCGTTGATACCGCACAGGGCACCTGCTATGACAATAGCGAACTCATCGACTGTCCTGCTGAAAGAGAAGCTTTTTATGGGCAGGATGCACAATACACAGGAAATGTTCCCAGCTACACAGACAACGGGGACGGCACTATCGCCGACAACATCACCGGTCTGGTTTGGGCACAGGACCTGTCAGACGCATCCATGCCCTGGTCTGACGCCTCGGGCTACTGCGAATCACTTGAGGTTGGTAGTGTCAGCGACTGGCGCTTACCCAATGTGAAAGAACTGTGGTCCATCAGGGATTTTTCGCAAGGGTGGCCATGGGTCGATACCGACTACTTTTACCTGGTTAGTGATGGTTCAGATCAACGTCAGCAGCATTCATGGACAAGTAATCTCTACCTGGTCGAAAGCGAATATCAGAACGAGCAGGTGCAAGGTGATCCCGCATTCATTGTCAACGACTGGACCGGACACATCAAAGCGATGAGCGGTAACAGATTCGTGCGTGCTGTCCGTGGCGATACATTCTACGGCACCAACGACTTTGTTGACAACGGCGACGGCACGGTTAGCGATAGTGCCACCGGTTTGATGTGGTCGCAGGACGACAACGGCGAGGCAATAAACTGGGAAGCGGCGCTGGCTTATGCGGAAGCGGCCACCACTGCCGGCTACGATGATTGGCGTCTGCCGAATGCCAAGGAATTGCAGAGCATTGCTGATTACTCCGGTGTCTTCCCGGCCATGAATACATCCGTGTTCAATCTAACAGAGCTCACGAATCTAGTGGGCCAGACCGATTATCCGTTTTACTGGACGAGTACGTCCAATCCTTACGTTGAAGCATTTCATCAAGAGACTGACGACAGCGACTCAGGTTCAGATTACGTGCCTGGCTACACTTATGCTTGGATGCTTGCTGTCGGCTATTGCACAGACATGGATGGCTACGATTTGCATGGTTCAGGCGCGGTTGTTTTTGACACAAAAGCGGAAGACGTCTCCGATGGCTCGGGCATTGAGGTTTTTTACCACTATGTGCGCTTGGTGCGTGATGGTGATGTGACCGAAACACCGTATGGCGATCCAACCACTGTCAATCCTGATCGGGTTGTCGAATTTGAAGATGGTGACACTGGTAATGGTCCAGGTGGACAAGATGGGGCAATGCCCGACTTTGCCGCTGCCGCTGCAACACTTGGCATCACCGAAGAAGCGCTCATGGAAGCCATGGGTGACGCAGAACAAGGTCCGCCAGATTTTGCCGCTGCAGCAGAAGCGCTTGGAATCACTGAGGAAGAACTTATGTCTGCCCTGGGAACGCCGCAGTAGAGTAGCTGCTGGCTTATTCACTACAACGAAAAGGAGGATAATGTTTAAAAGAATATCAACGCTATTCATCTTAATCAGTATCTTGGCGCTAGGTCTAGCGGCTTGCAGCAGCTCGGAAGAACCAACTCTGGATGTATCCGTCGAAGTTGAAGCTTCAACGGAAACAACTACAGGAGATACAGCATCTGAAGCAGCAACTAACGGTGAATATGCTTATCCTGTTGTTGATACCGCCCAGGGCACATGCTACGATGACAGCGGCGTGATCGATTGCCCTGCCGGGGGGGAGGCCTTCTACGGACAAGATGCTCAATACACCAGCAATTCAGCCAGCTATACAGACAACGGCGACGGCACTGTAACCGACAATGTCACTGGACTGATTTGGCAGAAATCCGCTGATACTGACGATGATGGTGATATTGATGCTTCTGACAAACTGTCTTTTGAAGCTGCCGGAATGTATTGTGAAAACCTGTCTTTGGCAGGCCAGGATGACTGGCAATTGCCAACCATCAAGCAGCTTTATTCGTTGATGGACTTCTACGGTGTAGATCCCAGCGGATATGAAAGCACCGATACATCTGGTTTGACCCCTTTTATCGACACCGAATATTTTGAGTTCGCCTATGGTGATACTGGCGGCAACGAACGTATTATCGATTCTCAATATGCGTCCAGTACCCTGTACGTTAGTGAAGGTTTTGAGAAGCTTCTGTTTGGTGTCAATTTTGCAGACGGCCGCATTAAAGGTTACGGACTTTCCTTGTTTGGACGGGACAAGACCTTCTCGGTTGCTTGTATTCGTGAAAATTATACCTATGGAGTCAATGACTTCAGCGATATTGGTGATGGCACCATCATGGATAATGCCACCGGTTTGATGTGGGCTCAGGATGACAGCGGAAGCGATGCCCACGACGGTCTCAATTGGGAAGAAGCCCTGGCCTATGTAGAAGAGCAGAATGCTACCAACTACTTGGGATACAGTGACTGGCGCTTACCTAATGTCAAGGAATTGCAGAGCATCCTTGATTACAATCGATCACCTGACACGACGGATTCCGCCGCCATTGATCCTCTATTCAATGCAACTAGCTTTACTAACGAAGCTGGTGAAATAGACTACGCTTTCTACTGGAGCGGAACCACGCACGCCAACTGGACAAACAATCCGGGAAACGCAGGCGCGTATGTCAGCTTTGGCCGGGCGATGGGTTATATGGATGGCCAATGGTCTGATGTTCATGGAGCTGGCGCACAGCGCAGTGATCCTAAATCTGGTGATCCGGACGATTGGCCCACAGGTAATGGACCTCAAGGTGATGCCATCCGCATCTACAACTACGTCCGCCTGGTACGGTCTGGCGATGTGGCTGAAACGCCCGATGGTTACCCGACTGCTGCAAGAACAGTGACACTTACTAGCAGTGGTTCATCTGATGGAACAACTAATTCCGAAACGAGTGCCCAGCAAGGCGGTCCTCCTGGAGGAGATCTTCCTGACCTGGCCCTTGCAGCTGAGGCATTAGGTATCACTGAACAAGATCTGCTGGATGCGCTGGGTTCGCCCCCGCCTGATCTTGAAGCATCGGCAGAAATCCTGAGCATAACAATAGAAGAGTTAGAGGATGCAATGTTCAATCAATAATTCTTGTAGCGAGCTAAGAATAGGATTCGGTTTCCTATAAGAAAACCGAATCCTTTTTGTTTAAGTGATGGTTGAGAGAATTCATCCGTATTCTTGGGATTTGAAAAAAAATCAGCGGTTTCTCCGATGAGCCAGAGAATCTGTTCGACCAATTATCCCTGATCTTCTATTAAGACTCTTATGTATGTAGGTCTAGAGTTAATTCTTATTCTGATAGATATTGACTACGAATGACGGGAGTTTAAGAAATCGAGACACCAATCCAGTTGATAGTAGTTATTTCTGGTGCAATTGTGGTGCAATTAGCATGGAAAGGATGGGTTTTGTGCTCTTGATGGATAACTTCTAGTCCATTTCATAGAGAGGATGGACGCTATTTTCCCCCATGGAAAGAATGTTCAGTTCTTCCGTCCAATTCGAAGTCAGATGCCTGTCCTGAGCGTAGTCGAAGGGCTCTATCCATTGAGCTACGGATGCGGCTAACTAAAAACTCCTCAGAACAAGTCAATTCTGAGGAGTTTTTTTATCTGTTATTCAACAACTAAGGATAAGGGATTATTGAGTCAGCTTTTGAAATATAAGTTCACATTATCAGGAAAACTTCTTAATATTCTCCGGGTCGGAAAAGAACTCAGCAGCTTCTTCCATTGAGGCCGGGAATCCTTCCATCCAATCAGGATATTCAGCAGATAGCACCCGATCAGACATCGGCAGGTAGGGTTTGATATCCACCACCGGTGTCCCGTCAAAGGCGTCGATGTAGGCAAGATCAACGATACCTGTTTCTTCATCAACATTAAGCAGATAGGCAGTAGTGATGGCGATTGGATTGGGCCGGGCCTGGGAGCGGTTGGCAAATACGCCTGATTTTACATCAGGGGCGTAGGGCAAATCCATCACCAGGCTGTTCTTCCGATCTTCGGGATTGTCGTGTTTATCGGCCCACCAGAAAATAATCGCGTGGGTACAGCAATCCAGTCCCAATAGGGCTGGGCGGAAAGGTTCATCAATCTGGATCCGAAAGAGACCTTGGTTCTCATCTGTTTCAACACGGCCAATAGGAGAGAGTTCAAATTTAGTTTGGTTCATGAGGTTAATTCCTCCGTGGTTGAATCTTGATTTTTGGGTAGGGCTTGGGATTCGCTGTCCAATTCCTCGAGGCGGGTGATCAGGTCTGACAGAAAGCCCAATTCGGCTTCTCCCAATATAAAACCATAGTCAAATAGCACATCCAATGGGAAAAAAGACATACCTACATCTTTAAACTCGTCTCGCTGGCGTTGAAGGTCAGTTTCCAGCCAGTCCCGATAAGTTGTTACTGCTTCCAGGGCTTCTCGGGGCGGAATGTTCCAGAGATTATGCAATCCCATTAAGAAGTTGGTGTAGGTGATTTTTGGGCTAGTTAAGGCACTCATTGTGGCTTCTTTCCATACAGAACGGCCGTTTTCGGTCACTTGATAGACCTTTTTTGGTCTTTCTCCCTTGGTTTTTGGGTTATCCGGAAGCTGCTCGATAAATCCTTTTTCCTCCAGTTTGCCGAGGATGTAGTAGATGGAGGAGGTGGATAGATCCGTCCAGGTCCGCATATTGCGCAGAGTTATCTGCTGCTCGATCTGGTAGCCGTGTTGGGGCTGCTCCAGGATCAGGCTGAGAATGACCAGTTCGGCGTCAGTTAAGGGGTGTGAGGGCATAATTTATTCCAGTACTAGAATACTACAGTACTGGAATAAAAACTGAATACTCCTCCTCTGTCAAGAGTGTAGGAATGAATTGATTTGGAATGGAGATTAGTGACTCCCAAACTCCCGAGGCTCCAGCCCCATCAGGTATAGATACATTGCCCGCAGCTCCAGGTCGTTCATATGTCTGTAGGAGGTCCAGGGCATGTAGTCCGGGTGGATGGCACGGCCGTGTTTTTCTCCGTTTTGAATGATCTCGATAAATCCCTCTTCTCCCCAGGTGGGCAGCCGGCTGCCAAGTCCAGGTGTCAGGTTTCCAGTTGCAGGCCATTCGGGTGGGAAGCCAGAAATCTCTCCCCCGGAAAGCCCTAATCCATGACAGACAGGGCAGGATAAGGCCAGGTATTCCCCGTATTCAACGGTCAGGCCTGGTTCAGGAGCGGTCGGAGGTTCTTCCCCGAGCGGGATCCACTCCGCTGGCAAGAAAGTGATCTCCTGGGTCAGGTTCATGACGATGAAGCCGGTTGTGGAAAGCTCGCTGGGCTCCGGTAGATTATCAACAGCGGGTTTGCTACGGATATAAGCCAGGAGCAGCCCAAGGTCCAGATCGGAGAGATAATAGAACTCAGTGGAAGGCATGAATAACAAAGCCGTGCCATCCGAACTGATCCCATACTTCACGGCCCGGACCAGATCCAGGTCTGTGCGCTCATCTCCGACACCACCTTCACCAGTGGTTAGGTTGGGTGTGATCACCTGGCCGATGGCTGGATTTTCAAGATAGACTACGCCCTGCAATTCTTCGCCATGGCAGGCCTCGCAGCCCCGGTACCGGAATATACGTTTTCCTTCCTGGACGCTTTCCTCATCTCTAGGCAGCTCGACCATCTGAGGTGTGATCGTATAGGTTTTATTCAATCGGGCTTGGCCGATGCCGTAGAGGACTAGGACAATAATTAGAACCAGGCCAAACAGCCCGCCAAAAATTATCACGAGCCATTTCAATAGGCCTTTCATTTACCCACCCCTCCGCTCTCGAGGATTAATCTGCCATCTTCAGACACTGTCATCATTAAAGTAGGCAATTGTTTTGTTGCCGGACCTTTTAGAACACTACCGTTGTGATCGAATAGGGAGCCATGGCAGGGACAGCTAAAGTTTTCTCCATCCTCTTCCACTGTGCAGCCCAGGTGGGTACAGACCAGGCCGTAAGCCTGAAATCCATCTTTCGTTTTATATATGATGGCGGGGATATCAAGACGGACGAGTTTTCCGCTGGCAGGGAAATCCGTTGCCAATCCCAGGTCATAACTGGAGGGAGTTTGCCCTGCCGGCTCGTGGCTGAAATAACGCACCAGGCCGCCCAACCCCAGGATGCCGGCCAACCCCAGAGCCAACTTTGCGCTGAGCTGCAGGAATTTTCTACGCGGGAAAGAGATCTCTTCTTTCATTGGTTACCTTAGCCACCCCAGTAAAGTTAATAGGAATATTAAAGCGATTATGGTTATCCCGACGATCTGCCCTAGGCGGTTTCCGGGTGGCAGCCAGCGGCCCCATTCCTCTTTTTTGGCATTGGGCAGAATATAGGGCAGCAACCCCAACAGGATCACTGTTGCGAGAGGCAGCGCTACTCCCCACAAAAACGGATCGCCCCATTGTAGAGTTTCCTGGATCCAGAGGAAAAACCAGGGAGCTTGAGAATCGCCCACCAGGGCGCCGTTTTCTACAAGAGGCTGGCCGATTGGAGCCGGAATGAGTACAGAGAGCAGCAGCAGAACCACACCGGCAATGATCATGGCGATGATTTCTTTCCTTAATAGCTCGGATCGGGAGATGCGTTTGGCTTTCTCCCCCCGTTCCGGAGGAGGTGCGCTGATGCCGCCGTCCCTTCTGACCCGAAAGATATGCCAGGCTGTGATGCCGGCCACGGCCAGGGTCAGCCCGAAGATATGCCAGGCATAAAAGCGGATCAGGGTTGGAGCGCCCGGCTCGGGGCCACCGATCACAAAATGATATAGCCCCTCTCCAATCCCAGGAATGGTTTTAAGGAGATTGGTTCCGACAACTAAAGCCCAGCGGATGCCTTCATCCCAGCGCAGCACGTAACCAGTGAAATCCAGAAGCAGGATCAAGACCAGCAGGATTATTCCCAGAAGGAAATTAAACCGGCGAGGAGGTGCATAGGCCCCGGTCAGGATTACCCGGACCAGGTGCACCATCATGGTTATCACCAACAGCTGGGCGGACCAGTAGTGAAGATTACGGATCAGATTCCCGAATGGAATAATGCCAGTGAGGACCTGGATCGATTCCGCCGCGCCATCAGGTATGGGTAGGTAATAGTACATTTCCAGGGCGCCAGTGATCAATAAGACCAGGCTGAAAAAGATGGCCAGGCCTCCCGCGCCAAGAGTGAAGCTGAATTTACTCTGAGTCTCTGGAATTGTGGCAGGATGCAGGTGATGATAAAAATTTCCCCGTTTAGTTTCAGGGGCTGTTTGTCTAGATAACTGACTAATATATACAGCCCCAAGGATCAAAAACAGGGAGAGGATTAAAATCCCCGGCAGCTCCGTCCCGGGCAGCTTGACTTCCTGATGGACCTGGATGGCTGCGCTGTTGGTGCCTGAAAGTGTCAGCTCCGGGTTGTTCTTATCATTGAGGTGAAGAATATAAGCTGTTAGTTCCCAGGCCTGATCACCTGTGAGTGAGCCTGTGGGTGAAAAGGGCATGCTCTTGTGGATATAGGTGCCAAGTTCGAAGGCCGTGGAGAACTGGGGCAGGGCCCCTGGCCCAGCCAGGGCGGGCGCGCCGGCTTCCGGCAGGATGAAGCTGTTATCCGGAGCGTCTTTCCCGTGGCAGCCGGATCCCCAGCAATCCTGGGATGCCGGCGCGAACGTGGAGCGCCATTCGGCGTCTAGGCCCTGCCCACGATCCCCGTGGCAATCCTGGCACATGCCCCAATAGACCTGGGCCCCGTTATCCGCTTGATATGGTGGATAAACTGTCGGCACAGGACCCGGTCGCTCAGCGATGGGTGTGGTCAATAAATGCTGTTCTGGGGATGGGGATGCACCAACAGTTCTGGAAAAAAGAAATAATCCTCCCAGGAGGATCAGTACTGAAGAAATGACTATCGATATTCGGAACCGGCTGCGCATGATGAACCTTCGAGTATTCTTTGAAGATTATACATCAGCTTCTTGACCAACTGGATTGAGTTACCTATACTTGATTTGCATGCTGATATTCCTGGAGTGGATGATGAAAGTAAAACCCTCGATCAAACTGTTCTCAATCCTGATCATGAGTGCGCTGGTGCTGTTGAACAGCAGCTGTGATATATTTCGTTCTGGCGGCGAGATCAGTTGGCCAACCAGGGGCTGGAAAGAGAAAAATCCAGAAAATACCGGACTGGATAGTGAATTGATTTCTGCTATGCTTGAAGAGATCGATCATTCTGATTTGGATTACGATGGCCTTGTTGTGGTTCATAAGGGGGTCATCACTGTTGAAAGATATTATTTCATCTATGATGAAATAACACTTCATGAAACCTATTCTGTCACCAAGAGTGTGATATCTGCCCTGGTGGGCATCGCCTTGCAGCAAGGTTGCATCGCTAGCATTGAAGATCCTGTTTTGACATATTTCCCAGATAGAGAATTCCTCAATCTGGACGACCAAAAAGAAGCCCTTTCCATCAAGGATTTTTTAACCATGTCCTCTGGCCTGGCCTATGATCCGGATGAGATGTATGGATACCCGGATTGGGCTCAGTACACACTGGACGAACCTCTGATCTATCCCCCCGGGGAAACCTGGTTTTACAGCAACGGCGGTCCGCAGGTCCTTTCGGCATTGATCAGCCAGGCCTGCGAAATGGATACCCTTGAATTTGCAGACCAATATCTCTTTAAACCGCTGGGAATTACCAACTATCGCTGGGAGCGGAATGAGGAAGGGAATCCCAATGGAAGCTGGGGATTAGAGTTAGCCCCGCGTGATATGGCGAAGTTTGGCTACTTATATCTTCATGATGGCATTTGGGATGGGGAGCAGATCCTGCCGCCGGATTGGGTGGAGTTGTCAAGCCGCCGCTATCACAAGGTGCCGGACCCATTGGAACCCTGGGATTTGTACTACGGCTTTCTGTGGTGGATCCATGGAGATGGATTATACGCAGCCCATGGTTATAAAGGACAGTTCATTTACCTGGCGCCAGAACAGGATCTGGTTGTTGTGATCACGGCCAATATCGCTGATAAGGATTTTGTCCAGCCGCAGAAGCTGATCCGGGATTATTTAATTCCCGCAGTTGGGATAGAAGAGCTAGATTAAATAGAAGACACCGGTGAATGACCGGTGTTTGTATTTAAGTCAAATGAAGATCTGCTTATTGAGTTCTTTAGTCTGTGCTGAGCTGAGCTCTGATATTCTCTGTCAGCTGATGGCCGGATTCGTGCATCAGGGTCTCATGATCAAAATCATCCAGCTTGGTCATCGTTGTCAGGCAGGGGAAATGTTTGTGCAGCAGATTGGCTTTATCAAGAACCCTATCGGTTGAAAGACCAATGATCTGTTGGGCGACATGACGCGTATTACCGCACACAGCGTCCCGGATCACTTCGGTGGACTTAATTGTGTTGCTATCTATATCAACCTCGATCTTTAGATTTGGTTTACCAAAATAGCGGGCAAACTCGGCGATCTCCGGACTTTCGAATTTGACCCGGTCATAGCGTGTTACCCCGTAATCACTTTCGGTTAATGAACAGAGCGGCCTGGGCGTGGCGCAAACCACATCGATATCTTCCAGCCAGCCGCGCAGTTGGCGTCCCAATCCAAGCGGCAGCCAGGTTTCATTATTCACGGCCACAACAACTGCTTTGGCCCCACTCATTTTGGCGATCTCGGGCAGAAGTTCAGCCACCCCGGCAATTTCTGCAAAGGAAAGGATCAGATCGGCAGCAGGGAGGTTGTCAGGAATGTGATCTTCTGGATAATCGATCATTTGCGGGAGAGCCGGGGGCGCTTGCCAGACCTCAATATTCCAGCCATCAGGTGCATTTGCCTGGATATTACGTACGTTTCGATGGCCGAATTCGCCGGAAAGAATAGCTAAGATATTCATGGGCTTCGCCGTTTTTTGGAGTAATTTATAAACGAGAGTACAGACTAATCGTCATCAACCGGATTGAGTTTTTCCATATCCGGTAATTTGCCTGTTAATTCCATAGGGTTGTGGATCAAGACAGGTAAGTGTTCTGTACAGATATGACGTTCCTGGCCCTGATAGTAGAAAAGGATCAAGGGAACCTGGCTCTCATCCTGTCCGCAGTGTACGCAAGTCCGGGTATTGTTTTCTGTCATTTACACCTCAACTGATAATTCGTTAGATCAATATTCTTTGGGTAATTAATTACTGAACCATGGCTTTCAGGGCTAACAATAAAAACTCGTATTCCTCGCGGCAGGCGGCGCAGCGGTCCAGGTGCTCCTTAACCAAAGGCATGGCCTCATCGGCGTTCTTCCCGCTCAATTTCATTTCAATAAAAAGATCCAACTCGTCATAACAATGACCGCAGGTCAGTTCTTGATCCCGGGTCGATTTGACCGAGTTCATCATATTCCGGATGGTTTCAGATGATAATTTCATTTTTGTGCTCCTGCATTTCTGACGGGTTTGAGCTGAATTCTCTTACCCGCTCTCAAATACTTCCAGAACTTCCTGGGGAGTTAAACCCTTTTCAACTAATCGGCTGCGCATTTGTTTTCTGGCATCGTGCAGCAATTTGTAGAGGGCGTTCCGGTTAGTGTCCATCCGGCGGGCAACCTCTTCCAGGGGCATTCCCCCGTGCATGATTGCCATCAGGGCCGTCCGTTGGCGCTCGGTGAGATCCGTCTTTAACATCTCATCGACCATTTCCAACATTAATGTTTGGCTGGTCCGCTGTTCTGGATCAGGGCTGGGGTCTGAAAGAACCAGGGGCGTAAAATCGCCGCTGTCTTCAGGCATTAGATCCTCGATAGAGATATCCTTCCAGCGCTGCCTGCGCATTTCAGTAAAAGCTACCCGCACAGCCACTTTTTGGGCCCAGGTTGTAAATTTGCTCTCTCCCCGGAATGTGTCCATCTTGTCCAGGATTCTCAATACCGCGTCCTGTACAAAATCATCTACCTGGGTTTCAAGGTCGGTTTGAATTCGGCTGGAGAGGGCATAGATCAAACCTCTCTTTAACACCCGAGTTAAATCCCCTATGGCCTGGTCCTGGTTATCACCACGAAGGTCGCTGAGCCATTCTTCGTTTGTTCGTGTCTGCATGGATTCCTTCCTCTGGAAGTGAAAGTATTATAGCATGCAGACATCCTGGTTTGCTCGATTTTTTTGGGATCAATCGCTGATCTTATTCAGCCCCCAATCATAGGGATGATATCGGATCTGGATAGAAGGGCGGTTGTTTGATATCCAGTGTTTGGTGTCCTGATCAGTGATGTATTTCAATAGGAACGAGAGAATACCCGGTTCTCCGCCGAAATCGTCTTGATACCAGCGGAAGATCTTTGAAATGGATATCTTATTCAGGTCTGAATTAATGACCAGGTCATTGTTGATGAAATTCCTGGCGGCTAGATCCAGTTGTTCCTGGATCTTTTCCGGGGTATAGACACCGATGGGTGGACAGGAGTTGCTGGCGCAGTTGAGCGCAAAGTGGATCCGGGGATCAAAAGATTGGATAGCAGTCTCAAGCCTGGGATCAATAGAAGCAAAATGGGGACCGGGAAAATAGGGAAAACCGCTGTTATCTCTTAATACGCCGTGTTCAATATTTGTCAAACTGAATCGCAGACCGTTAACCTGGTAGGCAGCTCTCTGAAAAAAGGCCATGATACCCAGCCTGGATTCAGTGACGCTTTTCCGGACATTTTCCTGGATTACCGCATCGATCACCAATGCGTTGTAGAGATTGATCCAAAAAGCAAGTTTCTCTTCGATGGAATGAAGGGTTCTGTAGTCAAAGTGGCGCAGTTCCCCTGTCAGTTCCCGGTAAGAATGATAAAGCGGATCCTGAATAATCTTTTGGTAATCCACTTTTCCGTTCTCAAAAAATGCTAGAGATTTGATCTGATTAAGAGAATCTTTGATATCTCCAGCGAGAGAACTTCCCCCGGAGATCCCTTTGGATGAGGAACCCCGGGAGTTGAGAGTTAATTTGGGATTTGTGTCTAGTATCCAGTTCAGGATTCTTTCCCGACCAATGATATAAGTATCAAGGAGCAGCATGTTTTTTTCCTTACTGGCTTAGTGCACTGTCGGGAACAAAGGCTGCCCAGGCAAACCAGAAAGTATCGTGATGCGGGATGGGAACCAGGCTGCTGCCAGCCAGGGGCCCGTCGATGGAATCACCGAAGATATCCCATGTGGACCCGGTTTCCTGATCAAGGAACAGGCCATCTTCCAATGCAGAGAAAGTCAGTTCCTGGTCATCAATCTGGGCTGAAAAGACACCGGTGGTCCCGATATCCCTGCCATCGGCAATTGAGCCGCTGTCCAGGGCGGAGGCGGTGCCGGGTTTCCAGAAAAGAGCAATGGGCATATCTCCTAGTTTTTCATTCAATACCTGATTTTCACTCAGGAGATCCAGGGAAAAGGCCCCGCCCGCCCCGTTTTCAGGGCTGATGCCCACTACTCTGGCCATAGCTGGCAGCTGTGCATCCAAGTCGCCTACAAAAGCAAATGGTTGAGAAGTAATGTTGTCGTACCCCGCGTAAGGATTCCGTCCGTAGTTTCGCTGAAATCCTGTCTCAATGGACAGGACCAGGGCATCCGGATGTTTGGATTTGAAATCTACCCAGGAGATAATCGCTACTGGAAGAGATTCTAGCTTGGTACCAGTCAGATCACCCACGATGGCTTCTCCGGTAAACTGCTGCCACCAGGACTCGGTCTGGCGGTCCCACATCACTAAATCGCTGTACCTCAAGTTGCCGCTGGTCCCGAAGGTTAGAATTTCACCGTCGATGGTGGGTCTGCGGAAGACCAGGGCGGTATTGCAAAGCGGACAATATGTAATGACAATAGGATCACCAGCAACCTCATCATTAACGATTTCATGCCAGGTCAGGATCTGTAGGGGATAGGCTCGGATTTCTCCCTCATAATCCAGGAGGATGACCGGTTCAAGCTCTTCGATCCACTCGTCAGCAGATTCAATACTTTCAAAACGGGGACTGTCGATGGGTGGTATTCCGTCGCGGGGTGGGCCGCCTGAAAAGAGCGATTCATAATCAACGCTGTGTAAACAGAAGTTGGTTTTCCATCCATCAGTTCTGAAAGCGGGGATAGATCCATCAAATAAATCTTCACAGGAAGCTGCCTTGTGTTCCGCTGTGGTCGGGAGAGGTACAGAAGTAGGATCCTGTTCTTTCTGGGGGAATTCTACCTCTGAAACGACTTGGTTTTTACCCCCAGAACTGCAGGCAGCCAGAATGAAAGCTAGAGCGGGAAGAAGAATCCAGAAGGTTTTAAATTTTTTCATAAGAAGCTCCTTTAAGGTGATAAGGTTTATGGATCTGGCAAGAGCGCCAGGTTATCAACGGATGGGTCAATGAAAAAAAAACTTACCTGGACGTTATTTATTTCGAGAGAATTACCATCAGGGGAAAGGAAAAAAACAGTGGATAATGGATTTGATTATCTCAAACGTTGTACAATAGCAGCTGGTTAAAGAATACAATATATAGGATCTAATAAAAACAAAAGGCGGACCGCTATGGGAGCAGATATTATCCGGGTGAATAATGACAATCCGGGGAAGCTGTATGACTACTGCTCCAGTTTCGCTGTGGACCACGACAGCTCCTATGTGCCCGGCCGGGATTTTGACCTATCCGACGAACATCCTTCCTACTTACTGGTTGATGATGGCCAGGTGATTGGTGCAGTCAGCTTGATGCGCACCAAACGTTTCCTCAGTGTTGGCAAAGGAAGGTTCTCCATCTTCCATGCTAAGAAAGGAGACCCGGCCGCATATAAAAAATTATTGCATGCTATTCGCCCCCATATAAATGATCTCCAGAACGTTTTTATGTTCATCCCGGAAAAAAACGAAGGTTCAGCAGAAATTCTAAGTGATCTTGGATTCGAAGTTGAACGTTATTCTTTCATCCTCGAACGAAGTGAACCTGCCCTGTCAGAGCCTGTATTCCCCGAAGGATTTGCCGTTTATCCACTTGATCCAACAGATCAGGAAGGCATGAGCCAGTTTGCGGCCTGTATAAACGAAGAGTTTAAGGAATTAGCCGGCCATACTCCCTCCACGGCGGAGGATATTCAAACCTGGTTTGAGGATCAGAGCCACATAGAAGGTGGTATGTGCCTTCTGAAGAAAGAGCAAGATCCAGTTGGTACTATATCCATGATGCGAGACCTGGATGATATGGATGCGGGAGAGATCCTGGCTTTTGGAATTCTTGAGGAATATCGGGGTCTGGATCTGGGGCGAAATCTTCTGAGATATGGGATCAACTTTTTGATTGGAAAAGAACTCAAACCGATCATCCTGTCTGTGAATGGCGAGAATCATGGTGCTATTAAGCTCTATGAGAAAGAAGGGTTTATTCTCACCGAATCGGTTGTTTGTTATAGCCTGGCAATTTGAAAGATGCAAATGTAAAACCATCCTCCATTTACCAGAATTCTTTATAAACAAAAAAAACTGGACCAAGTAAGGCTCTGGTATCTAGTCTCGTCGAAAGGTAGAAGAGCCATTATTTGTTATCGGAGGAAAAATGAACGCAACCCCTGAAATCACCGTCTACGGCGCCTACTGGTGCCCGGATTGCAGCCGCAGCAAACAATTCCTGGGAGAACACCAGATTCCCTACAACTGGGTAGACATTGAAGATGATCAGGCAGGCGAAGCCTATGTCGTCAAAAAAAATAATGGAAAAAGGATCATCCCGACTATTGAATTTGAGGACGGCTCTATTTTGGTTGAGCCCAGCAATGCTGCCTTGGCGGAAAAACTGGGTTTAAAAACATCAGCGGAAAGAAGCCACTATGATCTGATTGTCCTGGGTGGTGGCCCCGCCGGATTGACTGCGGCATTATACACAGCCAGGGAAGGGATCGACACCCTCATTGTCGAGAGGGCTGCCCTGGGTGGACAAGCGGCCACCACTCAATGGTTGGATAATGTACCTGGTTTTTCCGAGGGCATCTCGGGGGCAGACTTCTCCGGTCAGCTGAGACAGCAAGTAGAGAGATTTGGAGCCGAACTGCTTCAAGCCCAGGACGTGGTCAGTATTCACAGCCATAGTAATTATCACTGCCTGACGACCAACGATGGCAGCGAATACAGCGCCAGTTCTTTATTGATCACAACTGGCAGCCGTTATCGCCTGCTTAACGTGCCGGGCGAAGAGGATTTCATTGGAGCAGGTATTCATTTCTGTGCTACCTGTGATGGTGTATTTTATAAGGAAAAATCTGTTGCGGTAGTAGGTGGCGGCAACAGCGCTACTGAGGAAAGTCTATTCCTAACCAAATTCGTGGATCATATCACCCTATTAGTCCGGGAACCGGAGCTGATGGCCAGCCAGATCTTGAAGGACAAAGTGCTTTCCCATCCCAAGATCAAGGTCCAATTTAATACAGATGTTCAGGAATTCAAGGGATCAGGTGGGAAATTGGAATCGGTCTTGATCAACAACAGCCAAACCGGAAAACAAGAGGAAATTCATCCTGATGGCGTGTTTATATTTATCGGCCAAATGCCCAATACCTCCTTCTTGGAGAAATCTGGAGTGGAGCTGAACAAATGGAAATTTATTGTCACCGGTCATGACCTGGTACATGAGCATAAAGATAGGGAAGGATACGAAGATCGGGCGCCAGCTTCAATGGAGACCAGCGTCCCAGGTATCTTCAGTGCCGGAGATGTAAGGGCGTCCAGCACCAAGCAGGTTGCATCGGCTGCCGGTGAGGGTGCCGCGGCAGCTCTGATGATCCGTGAATATCTCAAGAGTGTATAGGGTATAATCCGAGCTTGGAAAACTTTTTCAATTAAGAAAAAGTCCAGGGATTTCACATCAGATTGGTACAGATATTGCTACTAATCACTTGTTATGATAAATAAAAAAGTCCTCGATTGGATTGAAGGTTATGTGTTGAGCAGGGTGCTGATTTTTGGCGACTTTGTGGGCACAGTCTCGAGATCTGATTTGATCTTTGATATTGACACGACGACTGATTATTTCCGCATATTTGAAGGACAGAGGATACAATCTTTGTCCTTACCAGTGAAGAGCAGGAACCTGAGCACACTTCTGGGGGAAATCGAAGCTTGTTTTCGACATGGCTATATCCTGATGGACAGCGGAGAATGGACCGAAGCTGATTTTGACCGAGTATATGATTTGAGCCGGCAGATCAGCCAGGAAATTATGATCTTAAGAGAGCAGCTAGATCAGGAAATTCCAGAACCATACTACCCTTTAGCAGATCCAACTCGCCACAAATAACTCCTCCTGCCGAACCTCTTCAATCTCTCAATTATGTTACTATTTAAATTGAGAGGAGAAAGAATGACACAAGTAGAACATTTCCTGACAATAAAGAACAAATTGGGAGAAGGACCTCTCTGGCATCCAGAAGAGGAATTGTTGTATTGGGTGGATATCGAGGGGGAATATTTCCATCGTTACTCCCCGGAAACAGGCAAAGGAGATACTGTCCCGGTTGGGCAGCCTATTGGATGCCTGGCTTTCCGGGCATCCGGAGGACTGGTTTTTGGGTTGAGAGATGGACTGGCTTTCTGGGATAAAGAAACCGCTGAAATAGAGATTATCGATAATCCCGAAGCTGGACGAGCAAACGCTCGCTTTAACGACGGCAAAGTAGGCCCAGGGGGACGCTTCTGGGCCGGTACGCTGGGAGAAGATGACCAAAGCTGCCTGTACAAACTTAACCTGGATGGCTCGATCAGTACAATGGAAACCGGGATCCAGATCTCCAATGGCATTGGCTGGAGTCCGGACCATAAGATCATGTATTATACGGATTCACCCCTGCGGGTGATCTATGCTTATGATTTTGACCTTGATAGCGGATCGATCAGCAACCGGCGGGACTTTGTAAAGGTGCCCGTTGAGGACGGATTCCCGGATGGTTTAACTGTCGATAGTGAGGGGTTCATCTGGAGTGCTCATTGGGATGGCTGGCGGCTCACCCGCTATGATCCAAGCGGTAATGTCGAACATGTGGTTTACCTTCCCGTTCAGCGACCCACGAGCTGCACTTTTGGCGGCCGCGATCTGGACCAGCTTTTTATTACTTCCGCCTGGACTGGATTAAACGACACTGACCGCAAGGAGCAGCCCCTAGCCGGTGATCTGTTCCTGCTTCAGGCAGATGTAAAAGGCCAGATAGAAAACGAATTCCTCGGATAAATGTTATAAACAGTGAATAATTGATATAAAGGGGTAGGTAAACTACGAACTTATGAAATCTATCATCATTCTGATCGGACCGATGAGTGTTGGCAAAAGCACCCTGGCCAAGAAGCTGGCCAAGCAGTTGGGTGTGCCGCGCATTGAGCTGGATGAGATCCGGCAGCGGTTTTTTAACGAGATCGGCTACGATGAACAATACGCATCCGAGATCGTTGGCAAAGAAGGTATGACGGGTTTGATCAAATACTGGAAACCCTTTCAAGTCCATGCAGTAGAACGGGCTCTGAAGGAATATAAAAACTGTGTGATGGACTTCGGGGCCGGGCATTCTGTTTATGAGGACCAGGAAATGTTCCAGCGAGTCGAAAAAGCCCTCAAGCCCCACAAATATGTGATCCAGATCCTGCCTTCGCCCGATATAGACACCTCAGTGGAGATCGTCAACCAGAGGTTCTCAGAGATGTTGATTAATGAAGTGGGGAAGATCGACCCCGAACTGCTGGCGTTAAACGAGCACTTTGTGCGCCATCCCTCCAATGGATTGCTGGCGAAAAAGACAGTTTATACAGAGGGGCGATCAATCAAAGCTACTTGCCAGGAAATCGTGGACTGGATTGAAGAAGAAGGCGGCCTTGGAAGATTTTTGCATTACAGCCAGATGAATCTGTTTTAATCTCTATTCTGCTATTCTCCTGCCTCCACAACCAAACCTTAGCTTAAGTCAAAGAAAACTCTGCCTTTTTTATTAAGTTTAGAGAACTTGACTTTTAATAAGGTCTCATCGCAGTATATATTATAAAATTACACGGGCACAAAATATATTACAGTTATTGTTCAATAATCTAGTAAGGAGAAAAGATGAAAGAGAAAAAAATCAATTGGAAGATTATGGCAGCAATCGTGTTGCTGGTGGGGTTATTTGTAGTTTTTGTTTCCCCCGGATTATTTGATACAACGATGGGTCAACTGATCATGAAGCAATCCAAGCAGGCCACAGCTCTTAACGCCGGGCATTTAAGCCGCCTGTACGTTGGATCTTTATACAGCGGTGTTGAAATGTTAGTAGGCCTGGCCCTGGTCGCAATTTCTGCAGCCTTGTACTCTGAAAAGAAATGGGCCTGGCCAGTTGCGATGGTGCTGCTTTCCATCCCCGCCATGGTTAATGGTTATATCGGCCTGGGTTGGTTGGAAAATCTCAAACTATTCCCCCCGGCTTACATCACCTTCTTCCTGAGCCTGGTCGCTTTTTGGGCCTTGCTCTTCCTAAAAGAGAATGACAAAAAAGTTAAACACCTAATGTTCTGGGTTTATACTCTTCTGGGTATGCTCGGAGCCCAGGGTTTCATGCTCTTCCCTCATGCTCTGCGTGTAATTCTGAAAAGCCCTGCTGATGCACTGTTGAATCCCGCCAATGCAGTCTTGCTCCGAACTGGCCCAATGATGTTCCTGGTCGTTGTTCTGGCAGGCTTTGCGATCTACAATCTGTCCCAGCGTAAAGTAGCAGGCTGGTACATGGCCCTTCTGACCGGTGCAGTGATGGCATTTGGTGCATTTCCTGCCCACTATGCCCGACCGTTGGTTGCCTCACTTGTTCCCAAGGGAACTTTGGCCGCCTCGGTTTTAACTTCCACTTATTGGATGGCTGGTTTGCAGGGAATCATCCTGGTTGTATTGCTGTTGATCCCTTCCTTCAAGGCTCTTCTCGTAAACGAAGCTGAATAACAGTTTATTTATCGGTTTTACAAAAAAGAGACACCGCATTACGGGTGTCTCTTTTTTGTTTTTCCAGTCAATTTCTGGGAACTTAGATACTTAATGTTTTTCTAACCGAAAGAGCTATGTAGCTACCTTAAACTACTTCCCATATTTTATTTTCTGAGTTTTAGGTTTTCTTCTTTTTTGCTGGTTTTCTGGTTTGGGAATCGAGTAGTCAAAATCATGCAAAGTCTTCTGCGGCAGTTTTTTCTTCATGATCTTTTCGATCTTCTTCACCAGGGCTTGATCGTCGGGGGTGACAAAGGTGAAAGCTTCCCCTGACCGCTGTGCTCTTCCCGTTCGCCCAATTCGATGGATATAGGCATCCGCTGTATCCGGCATATCAAAATTGATCACATGAGAAATGCCATCGATATCAAGGCCGCGGGCCGCGATATCTGTTGCCACCATGATCTGGTATTTTCCATCCCTAAAACCATTCAGAGCTTGACGGCGTTGGCCTTGAGTGCGGTCGCCGTGTAAGCTTGTTGCCTTATAGTTGGTTTTTTTGATCTTCTTCAGCAAATTTTGAGCCCGGTGTCTTGTCCGGGTGAAAATCAATATCGATTTTGTGTCTGTTTGATCAAGTAGTTTGATCAATAGCCGATTTTTCAGGTGGTGAGGTACAGGGTACAGCGTATGGTCAACAGTGTAGGCTGGGCGAGCAAGACCAATGGCTACCCGTTTTGGATTGCGCAGGGTCTGGCCTGCCAGCTGTTCAATTTCCTTTGGGAAAGTAGCAGAAAACAGCATAGTTTGCCGGTCTTTCGGAATATGCTTGAGAATTCTTTTGATATCAGGTAAAAATCCCATATCCAGCATTCGATCAGCTTCATCAAGGACCAATATTTCAACTTTTCCCAGCTTGGCATGATTGTTTTGGAGATGATCCAAAAGGCGGCCTGGGCAAGCCACTACAATTTCTGTTCCCTGTTTCAGGGCTTCGATTTGAGGAGCTGGGCCAACTCCACCGTACACGGTCACACTGCGAATTTTTGTACCAGCACTTAATTTTTTTGTTGTTTCATGAATTTGTTCAGCCAGTTCTCGGGTTGGGGTGACAATCAAAACCCGGGTTCCCTTCCCTGGGGAATTTAGAAGTTTGTGCAGAATCGGCAGCATAAAAGCAGCGGTTTTTCCCGTTCCCGTCTGAGCGGTACCGATAAGGTCCCGTCCCGCCATAGCAAGTGGTATGGCTGCGGTCTGTATGGGAGTTGGTTCATAAAATCCAGACCGTTTAATGGCCGTATTTAAGCGTGTATCAAGATTGAACTGATTGAAGTCCATATTATAAAAAGATCCTTGTATTCAATTTGTCTTCAGGTTACCAGGGGAATCTAGCAGCGTTCTACTAAAACGGCACCGACTGCCTAGGGTTAATAAACCGGGTCTGATAGTACCTGAAAATAATGGTTTGTCAAGCAATGAGGTCGCCTGGAAGATTCTGAGTACCATCGTTGACCTAGTTACTCTATGGGTTTCCGTCAACTATGTTTTTAAAGAGGGAAGTACTATAATCATGGCGTATTGCAAGTATGTTTTATAGAAGGAGAAATGTTAATGGATATCTATTTTTCATCAGATCTGATTATCAGGCTTGCATTCGCAACTTTGCTGGGGGGCATATTGGGCCTGGAACGAGAAATTCACGGCAGGCCAGCAGGGCTGCGCACTCATTTGCTGGTCAGCCTTGGCGCGGCGGCATTTACGCTGATGTCACCAATGATAGCAGGGATGAGTCGAGAGTTTGCGGGAGACCCCGGACGTATTGCTGCTCAAATTGTCACTGGAATAGGTTTTCTGGGAGCTGGAGCAATTGTCAAGGAAGGAGTCAATATTCGCGGGCTGACTACTGCTGCCTGCCTCTGGGTAGCTGCCGCTATTGGTATGGCTTGCGGAGCTGGTCTTTTTACAGTAGCTTTCTTAATTTCTGTTATGGCAATTTTTGCGTTGGTTTTATTGCCGTATTTTGAAGTAGTGTTTAAGAAACACTCTTATCGAGTGCTTGAGATCGCCTTCCCTCTAGAGGCGGATGTAAGTGCGATTTTAGATACAGTTAAAACTAAAAATGTTCGTGTTATCCGTTGTGATTTTGACCGTGATTACAGTAGCGGAACGCTAAAAATGACAATGGTAATTCGCTTGTTTCACAGAGGGGTAACTGATAAACATGCCCACAGCATTATCGCAGCAATCGAGACTCTCAATTTGTCGCCCAAGCGGATCACCTGGCAACCACGCTGAACAATCATCGGGGACAGTCAGGATAAAAGCGCTCAGTAATAAATAAATCTCCGGTCAAAAACCGGAGATTTTTCTGTAATAAGGGGAAATTTAGTTCAAACTGTAACTCGAGTTTACTTCTTTCCGGGAAGTTCCTTCCATTTAATATCACCAAACCAAAGCCCAATTTGGGGTCATACCCGAGTTTTATGAAATGGCTTGACAAACATTGTGCACTACATTATAGTTAGTTTTACAAACTAACTATAATGTAGGAGAATATATCGTGGAAATAACAAAAAACACTCGAGTGGCAGATATTCTTAACGAGTACGGTGATATAGCAGATGTCATGGAAATATTTGGTGTCAACCGTGTTGGGCGATATTCATTGCGCAGATTGTTGGGAAAGGTGCTTACTGTAAAGTTAGCAGCGCACATCCACCGAGTGCCGCTGGATGAGTTCTTGAACATATTGGATAAAGCTGTAAAGAACGACAAAGAGGTTAAGTAGAACATCAATCATAGGGCACTGATTTTTATAGGCAGGGAAATAACTCATGACAAACACTCTTGAAGGATCAGCAGGAAAGTTCTTAAATCTGATGGACAGGTTGCGCCGGATGGGTCCGCAAACAGCCCCCCCAAAGGAAGCCAACATCTCACCCTCACATTTAGCTTACCTTACATTCTCATCGTCTCACCCGGGTTGTGGTATTCAAGCTATGGCCGCAGGTCTTAATCTGTCAAAACCAACAGTTAGTATAGGTGTGGCTCAATTGGAAGAAGCTGGTTTTTTAACTCGCAAACCCGATCCCCAGGATGGCCGCGCGATTCAGCTATTCTTAACCCCAAAAGGTCAGGAACTGCATCAACTCACATATGAATTCCGCTGCCAGAAGTTTGAACAGCTGCTTAAATATCTCGCCCCTCAAGAAAGAACAACGTTAAATAATTTATTGGAAAAGGCTATCAATATAGCCGAAAATGAAACACAAGGAGATACAAAATGAAAAAATTCTTTAACAAATGGACTCGAAAATTCCACCGCTGGATAGCTGTACCAACGGTTATTATCATCCCTCTGGCTGTTATCTCAAAATTTTCTGGAGCAGGAGCTGAACACCTGCCGCCCCAATTAGAGCAATTTCAATCCATCTTGATGTTATTGCTGGTGATCAGTGGTTCTTATCTTTATCTGGTCCCCTACATCACAAAATGGAGCCGCAATCGCAGTAAAAAAAAGAAACACATAGCTGAAGAATATATAACATCCAGATGAGTTATCCCGAGGGACAACCTATGAAATTGGCAGATAAATTAGCAGAAACGTCCAGTCATCCGCCGTCTACAAGCCGGCGGGTTCTGGCCAAGGTCCTCCCAATCTTCGTATACACGATCTTTTTTCCTGCCTTACTCTTTATTATTCCAAAACTCTATTTGGATCGCTTGTTGGGCCTTCCGTCATTTCTAAGCCCTGTTAGTAGAGCGTTTGTGGGAGGAGGTTTAATAACCATAGGTTTAATCTTCATATTCTGGTCTATCAGAGCCCAAAGAGAGCTTGGTAAGGGAACGCCTATGCCATTGATGGCTACTCAAAATCTTGTTGTCCAAAAACCATATTTATATTGTCGTAACCCGATATTTTTCGGTGTGATCAACCTCTTTTTTGGAATCAGCATTTTGTTTAATTCCATCAGTTCCCTGGTTATGGTATTGATCTTTTCAGTGATCATCTTGCTCTACACCAGGTTTATTGAAGAAAAAGAACTTGAAATCAGATTTGGTGTCAATTAGCACACGTAAATGTACCATCTAATTTCGGCAAGAATGTACC
>CAYORF010000032.1:0-17745 GCA_964406305.1 uncultured Anaerolineales bacterium
CTACCCATTTGCTTAAAAGTAATCGTGTAGACGATCAGCAAAAGAAGAAGATGATCGATATCATGGAAGCGGAAATTGAAGCGCTATCTGATATGTCAAGCTCCTTCCTGGACCTGGCTCGTTTGCAGTCCGGAAGAAAGCAGTATTCCGTCACAGAATTCAGCATCCGCGAGCTGCTCTCGGAATGTTACGATATCTTCTACTCTGATACACAACACCAGGCCATCAGATTCAACCTTGATATACCAGATACACTCCCTCGAGTCACAGGGGATCGAAAACAGCTTAAACAGGCGTTTACTAATTTACTTAATAACGCCGTCAAATACAATCATGAAGGAGGCGAGATCACCATCAAGGCCCTAGCAAAAAAGAAACACGTCATCATCTCGGTATCTGATTCAGGAATGGGTATCCCGGAAGATGAGCAATCCTTGATCTTTGAAAAATTCTATCGTGTTAGAAGCCATCGGGACCTGGTTCCCGGTACAGGTCTCGGGCTGTCCGTTGCAAAACAGATCGTCACAGATCATGGCGGGGGGATCACACTTACCAGCGAAGTGAATGTAGGTACTACTTTCACTGTTACCCTGCCAGCGGATAAATAAGAACCCATGCGATCGTTCCTTAAAAAGAACTGGATATCTTCCCTTCTGCTTATTGTGATCTTGATCTTGGCATATATTGCTTTTTCGCGTGAGGGTTGGCGTTTGGTGTATGAGGGAATTATTACTGGAATCACTATCTTAGTACGAGAGATCCCTCTGCTAACAGCCGCTTTTTTAACAGCTGGTCTAATTCAAGCCCTTGTAAAAAAAGAATTTATTACTCGCTGGTTGGGACAGGATTCCGGCCTTAAAGGGATCCTTCTGGCTTGCTTGGGAGGCGGTCTCATACCAGGAGGACCTTACGTCTACTACCCTATCGCTGGCGCCCTCTTATCCTCTGGCGCTGGATTGGGAGTCCTGGTTGCTTTTGTAACTGCTAAGAATCTCTGGTCAGTATCCAGGTTGCCCTTGGAATTTGCCATCCTTGGATCAAGTATCACCATTCGGCGCTATCTGATCACTTTTTTGATCCCACCCCTGCTTGGTATTTTGGTCGAATGGATCTTCGGAGGATATATTCAAAAAATCCGTGAGAATGTTCAAGAGTGAATACTTCTACGATCGTTCTCTGGATTATCACTCTGACCTTGTTTCTATTCAGTTGGAAAAAGGGGGTAGATACAGTCAAAAAGGGAGTTCAGCTAGCCTGGTCAACCACAAAGAAGAACGGTTTGTTAATTATTCTGGCCTTTATAATTGCGGGATTTGTAACAGTGCTCTCCCCCGAAGATCTGGTGACCGCCTGGATCGGGCCAAATTCAGGTTGGCGCGGCATCATCTCAGCCGAATTCTTGGGTACACTGCTTCCGGGTGGACCTTATGTGGTTTTCCCGATCATAGCCATCCTGGTCCAGGCTGGGGCAGGTCTCGGCCCGGCAATCGCTCTAATAACCAGCTGGTCAACCCAATCGTTACTGACAATTAGTTTTGAACTTCCTTTTATGGGGTGGCGTTTTACAGCCATTCGCTGGATGATCGGACTGCTAATCCCCCTGTTAGCTGGATTCACCGCGATATTGTTATGGGGATAATATCTTTATAACGGCATCCCTATTATTTTCCCGGGTCCAAATCCATCCAATCTGATAAACGTTCCCGAATCTCCTTTTCAAGGTCCTCCAGCAAAGCCTCGGCCACTTCCTCATTCTCAGCTTTGGCTGTTAAACGCACCAGGACAAAACCCTTACCGGCTGCCAACCCTACGGTTGGATTTGATAGTTCTTCCAGATCACTGATCAAAGCATCAATACGAGATTCGCCAATTTCCTCCACACGGATATTGCGGATCAGGATCACACCGGTCAAGCCATAGTGTTTGGTGATCCTGGGTACAACCTGTTCATTGACCATCCCTTCCATCTCTTTTGGCACACCTGGCATAGCAAAGATCAGTGTATCCTGGATCTCCAATCCAATGCCTGGAGCTGTCCCCCTGGGATTTGGAAGGCTATCTGCCCCGGATGGTAAATACGCCTGCTGCTTGTTATTTTCTGGCGGTTGGATGCCGTATTTTTCGAATCGACGAACAATTTCATCCCATAAATCTGTATGAAATTCCAAATCGAGATCAAAAGCCTGAGCAATAGCATGGCGTGTTGGATCATCAACAGTCGGTCCGAGCCCTCCGGTCAGAATCACAATATCTGCTCTCTGAACGCTTTCCAGGAGCATTCCGGCAATTCGATCAGGGTTATCCCCAATCATGCCTGTCCGATATACATCCACGCCAATCTTACGCAAAGCAAGAGCGATCTCCTGTGTATTCGTATCGGCTATCTCCCCCAACAACAATTCAGTTCCAATGGCTATAATTTCCGCACTTGGCATAACAAAAAGTCTCCATATATTAAAAAGTCCTGTGGTGTATTTTAACACCACAGGACTGTAAAGTAAAAATATTCCTGCCTTATTCGATCCCGAGATAGGCCTTCTGGACCATTTCATCCTTACGCAGGTTCTCGGCGGTGTCCTTAAGGACAATTTCTCCTGTCTGTAGAACATACCCACGGTCAGCGATGGCCAGGGCCACAGTAGCATTCTGTTCTACCAATAAAATAGTAGTGCCTGTTTTATTGATGGCCTGGATCGTCTCAAAAACGCTTTCTACCAGAATAGGTGCTAAACCCATGGACGGCTCGTCCATTAACAACAGCCGAGGGTTAGCCATTAAGGCCCTGGCTGTGGCAAGCATTTGCTGTTCCCCACCAGACAATGTTCCTGAGACCTGTTTTTCACGTTCTTTCAATCGAGGGAATAACTGATATACCCTGTCCAGATCATCGTCAAATGTAGACCGATCGGATTGGGAATAAGCCCCCATGTCCAGGTTTTCAAAAACAGTTAACCTTGCAAATATCCCTCGCCCTTCCGGGACCATCGTAATTCCTTTATATACCAGTTCATGAGCAGGAGTTTTTGTAATATTCTCCCCTTCAAAAAAGATCTCTCCCAAGCGGGGTGGAACCAGTCCGCTGATAGAACGCAAAGTGGTGGTTTTTCCGGCGCCATTCCCCCCGATCAGGGTCACAATTTCCTTTTCTTCAACGGTAATCGAGATACCTTTTAGGGCATGAATATTTCCATAATACGTATGTATGTTCTTAACTTCAAGCATAGCCATAATTAAATTCTCTTTGAGGGCTGCTTATGCTGATCCGCAGCTCCCCGGCCTAAATAGGATTCAACCACCTGGGGATTCTTTTGGATCTCTCCCGGGGTTCCCTTGGCAATTAACTGACCAAAGTCCAAAACATAGATGAACTCGCTGATGCCCATAACTACTTTCATGTCATGTTCGATCAACAGGATTGTGATCTTTAATTCATCTCGCAAACTTTCAATAAAGCGCATCATGGTTACTGATTCATTGGGATTCATTCCAGCAGTTGGCTCATCCAGCAAAATGATCTTAGGTTTATTCGCCAATGCCCTGGCCATTTCCAACCGGCGTTGTTCACCGTAGGGCAAACCTCTAGCCAATAAATCGCCTTTGCCTTTTAATCCCACAAAATTCAACAAATCCTGAGCGTCTTCGAGAGCTTTTTTCTCTTCCGCTCTTTGTCTGGGAGTATGAAGGATAGCATCAACATAATTTGATTTTAATTGAGGGTGGGCGCCCACCAGGATGTTTTCGAGGGCAGTCATTGCGGGGAATAGACGGATATTCTGGTATGTTCGTGATATGCCTAGTCTGGTAATTCTATCGGGAGATAAACCCATTAGAGATTTACCATTAAACAACATATCACCCTCATCGGCAGGATAAAATCCAGTAATACAGTTATATAATGTGGTTTTTCCAGCTCCGTTAGGGCCAATAATGGCATAGATCGATCCCTCTGGAATCTGAAGAGTAACATTATCAACAGCGGATAAACCGCCAAATCGCTTGGTTACGTTTCGGGTTTCTAGGATACTCATCTGCTAACCCTCTTTTCCTACTAAACTCTCTTCCGGTGGCAAAACATCTAACTCCCCTTCATGGAGTTCCATCCTCCTGCGCGGCGCAGGCCAAATACCCTCCGGACGTATTATCATCATAAGTACTAATAATCCACCGAAGACCAATAACCGGTAAAGATCCAATTCTCTGAGAATTTCAGGCAGTCCTTTAAGTACAAAGGCGCCAACGATCACTCCAGGTATACTGCCCATACCTCCAACGATCAACAAGGATAGAACGTTGATCGAAACCATCAAGGTATGATCAGCAGGACCAGTATACTGGTTCCTGGCTGCAAATAGTGCTCCTCCCAACCCTGCAAATGCAGCGCCGGTGGCAAAAGCCATTAATTTGTAATATAGGGTGTTTATACCCATGGCCTGGGCAACGGTTTCGTCCTCACGCATTGCCATCCAGGCTCGACCAACCTTTGAGTTTTGAAGATAATTCGTGAATAGAATTATTAACAGAATGGCAAGTATTATCAGATATAAATATGCTTTTCCGCTAAATGAAACGCCAAACAAACTTGGACCGGCAATATCTCTGATTCCCTGGGGACCACCCAGATAAGGAGACAGCATATCGCTCCGGATCAAGACCCTGATAATCTCTCCGAAACCAAGTGTGACAATAGCCAGGTAATCTCCTCTCATGCGAAGCACAGGTATACCTAGGAGAATCCCTGCAAAAGCGGCCATAACAATGCTGAAGAACAGTACTGGCCAAAAGCCGATTTGAAGGGGCAGTGGAGCAGGAGCTGTCAACAAACCAGCTGTATATGCGCCTATAGCAAAAAATGCCACATAACCCAAGTCAAGTAATCCAGCCAGGCCAACCACGATATTCAACCCCAATCCCATCAGGACATAAATACCGACAGTTCCCATGGCGTAGTTCCAATACTTCCCCAAGAACTGGGGTGTAATAAATACTACAAGTCCTAAAAGGCCATAACCGATCCATTTCGATCTGGGATTTTCTTTATATTGCTTTGCCAGTTTGGAATCCAGCACCTTTTCTTTCAGTACTAGCACTTGCTTCTGGATGACTTCTCCAGCCTGTTTAGCTTCATACCAATAAGCCAATAGCGCTCCCAGGATTCCGAAAAAGAAGAATATCCCAAAGGTTAATAAAACACCTGTAGTGAGATCCCTTCCGTAGAGTAAAAATTGGATGGACAGGTGATCTAGTTGGGCGAGATAATCCCGCATTGCAACATCTAAACTGTCCAAGAAACCTACCAGAAGAATAAACCCGGAAATGAGTAGAGCAATGATCAAACTCACTGACACTCCAGAAACCAGGGCTGGTTTCCAGTTGGACCTATCAGATGCTGTTGCCTTGGATCCTGCCCACAAGCTCAAAATAGCAAAAAAGATTATCAAGCCACCAGGATTCCCTGTGCGGGTGCTAGATTCGAGATTTACAAATTCTCCCAAGATATCAGATAAGGTTGATGTTAGACCAAATAAGATCAAAAAGATGATCACTACCCCAAAAATTGAACCTAACCGCAAACCTTGTTTAATTAGATCCTTCATCAGACTTTCTCCTCCGATAATACTTCACCTACAATGCCTGAGGGTCGGAAAATCAATATCAGGACCAGGATGGAAAAGGCGATTACATCCTTAAGCTGGAAATCTAATCCCAGAGCTGCTGGTCCAACAGACTCAACAATACCCAGCAATAGACCTCCAACCATAGCACCAGGGATGCTCCCAATTCCTCCCAGAACAGCGGCGGTAAAAGCCTTTAGTCCAGGAATAAAACCAACAAAGTGGTAAATGATCCCATTATGTATGCCCCACATCACACCCGCTGCCCCACCGAGAGCACCGCTGATGATAAACGTATTGCTGATAATCCGATCCACATTAATTCCCATCAATGCGGCTGTTTGCTTATTTTCCGCCACAGCCCTCATGGACCTACCATATCTTGTTCTCATCACCAGTGTATAGAGGCCGATCAGGAGCAGCAGAGACAATATAAATGTCAGTGCACCCGTATAGGTAAGCATTACTTCCTCTCCACCGATCGGGATACGCCAACCCTGGCTCCGTGCCAAAGACATCGGGTTGTAATAAGTTCTTCGTTTTGGTCCAAACATTACCTGAGCTGCATTTTGCAGAAAAATAGATGCACCGATGGCGCTGATCAGCGGAATTAGTCTAGGTGCGCCACGAAGAGGTCTGTAAGCGATCTTCTCAAGAAAATAGCCAGAAAGAGCTGCCATAAACATGCCAACAATAAATGCCAGCACAACAGAGATGATCTGGTAGGAATCCAAAAAGCTCATTCCAGTAGCAGCTACCGGGATGGACTTGAGGGCTTCAAAGACAAAATACCCTGAAAACGCTCCAATCATCATAATTTCGCCATGAGCAAAATTGATCATAAAAAGGATTCCATATACCAGCGTATACCCAATGGCGATAAGGGCATAAACGCTGCCGATGATCAATCCACTCAGGGCAAACCTCACCCAGGTATCTGGTCCATAAATGCCTGAATCTATTACTGTATATAACCGCCAGGCAAAAAATGCCAAGAATAAAATTGAGATAATGACTTGAGTTACCTTGAAGGCATTTATTCGCGAGGTTGTTTTTTTCGGTTTGGGATCACTCATAATTTGTCCTTCTTTTTCATCGATCCTAGATCATACAAACTTCTTATTATTACAGGGTTCAGCGAGGCAAGCTTAACTCGCTTGCCTCGCATTTTTTAACAACGGTCTAAAACAGACTTATTGGCTAGGGAATAACCCAGGCGCCATCTTGTACTACCTGGAAAGACGGGCCGGATGCGTTGCATTCACCGCCGTTGCAGGTCAACATTCCTGTCAGACCATCGTAATCAGTCAAACCATTAACTGCAGCAACCAGAGCTTCTCGAGGAATATAAAGACTCCCGTCATCGCCGAGGATGGCAACAGATTTAATGGTCTGGATCAGTGCGGAAACAATGTCATAACCGTGCCAGGTGAATGTTGAGATCGCACCAGGAGGATCACCATAGACGCTCTCAAAATAGGCATCAAACTCAGCTTTAGCAGCGCTTGCCAGCGGTGCGCCAGTAGCAGCGTAAACACCTTCTGCCTGAGGACCAGCTAATTCGATAAATGCTGCACCATAACTGCCGTCATCACTGAAGAGGAGAACGTCCTCCATACCAGCAACGGGCATACCCTGGGCAATCACTGCACATTCAGGATAATATCCACCAAAGTAGATAGCTTCGGGATCTGAGGCGCCAACATCAGTCAAAACAGCACTGTAGTCAGTCTCACCAGGGGTGATAGCTTCAACGGCAACAACTTCGCCACCAAGACCCATATACACTTCCTGAACCTTCTCAGCAACACCCTTTCCATATGCATCACCATCGTGCATGACAGCCAGTTTGGTCACACCGAGCACATTGTAGAGGTACTCTGCGGCGAACTGTCCCTGAAGGTCATCTGTGAAGGGGATGCGGTTAAAGACATTCTGGGGGCCATCGGTCAGGTCAGCCTTGGTTGCAGAAGGAGAAAGCATCGGTAAACGAGCTTCATTATAGATGGGGATTGCAGCTGCTGTGGAACCAGAGAAAGTGTGGCCGGCAATTGCCACCACATCAGGATTAGAAACGTAAAGGTTCGCAACAGAGGCACCACCTTCACCACTTCCCTGAGTATCCTCTACCAGCAACTCAAAGGTAAATCCGTTGAATTCACCAGCATCATCAATTGCCAATACACCGGCATTGGAGATGTCGGTACCAAAGGCTGAGTAGTCACCAGCCATCGGTCCGGCATAACCAATTTTAATTGTGCTGCCTTCTTCGATCACGGCGCACACAGATTCATCGGGGTTTTCGGCACAGACATCAGGAGCTTTTGCTGCGCCACCGCAAGCTGCCAGAATTAGACTGGCGGCGATAACAATACTAAATAGATAATATCTTTTAGACATACTGTTTCCTCCTTAAGGAAATTTCATAAACACAAAAATATTTTATACGGGGTTGATAAATGATTTCCGACTCACCTCCTTCCTTTTTAATGAAGAAAAAAACCTGTACAAGTCATTAGTATAGACAATTCTGGTCATCACCTACAGGAACCAATTCCTAACCGAAAAAAATCTACTGCCTGTTGCTCGTACAATCGGGATTTCCCTTCCATCTGCTAGGGTTATACCCGTGTATTTTATTTAAAGTTCTAGGTACCAATAATCTGTAAATTAGAGAAGAAAATTAAATTAAATTGAATTGTGGGAATTCGGATAATGGGAAAATTATCACTTAAAAGTGGAGTATAACATAATTCGAATATATATCAAGGACATGATTATCTTGTCATTTGGAAAAATTTTCCTACAAAAAAACCGGCTGAATTCTTACGAGGGATTCGTCCAAATTCCTAATTCCATAAACCTACGCGGATTTTTTTTAGTCAATTCGGCCGCTGCAATCCACTGACCGGGAGAGTAAAACCGCCATCAGCGATAATTGTTTGACCCCGTATCATAGACGCACTCGGAGAACACAGAAAAGCTACGATAGCAGCCACGTCCTTCGGTGTGACAATCCGACCAGCCGGTGTTTGTTCAGCTATCTCATCCAGCAAATCTTCATCCTGCATGGTGTTAAAATGCTGTAAGGCCTCTGTGGCGACAATACCTGGAGAGACTGCGTTTACAGATATGTTCTTTGGACCAAATTCCACTGCCATGTAGCGAGTTAGCGCCTCAATAGCAGCTTTACTAGCGCCCACAACCGCATATTCCGGAAGGACCCGGAAGGATCCGGGGGAAGAAATGCTGACAATATATCCGCCACCGCGTTTTTCCATTAAGGGTACAGATTTTTGGGCAAGGAAAAGGAATGCCTTGGCATTTATATCCATGGTCCAATCCCAACCTTTAGGCCGCTGCTCAAGGATGGGCCGGTTATATCCCGATCCTGCGTTGCTGATCAGTATATCCAAACCTCCAAATATCCGATCGGTCTCAGATACCAAATTATTGAGATCATCCATATCTCCAACGTTGGCTTTAATAATCTCAGCTCGAACGCCAAGGTCCAAAATCTGCTGGGCTGTTTCCTCAGCAGGTTCACGGTTTCTGAAGTAATTCACAACGATATCGGCCCCGAGGGAAGCAAAATGCAGCGCAATCGCGCGGCCGATCCCTCTGCCGGAACCAGTGATCAGAGCTGTTTTCTCGCGGTAGAATTTTTCACTCATAATCTTCGTCTCCAACTGTCTATTTGTATTCTAACAAGTTGTATACCAAATTGCCAGCAGGCACTATTTTGTATTCACTTGCTATAAATTCCTAAAGGCCAATAACAAAAAAGTAATATCCTGTTTTCGATTTACTGAGAATCTCTCTCGGTGGATCATCAGTTAGATTTAGGCTATAGGCTTCTTCTATGACCATTCATCAATAGACCTGATATTGCTTGTGATAGATTGCACTTATTCAAAAACAGCCTCAATTATATACTTTCCATGGTCTTGTAATTAAATAATCAATTTATTGATTGAGAGTTGTTTTATGAAACCAAATGAGATTGCTGAAGCCCAGGAACAAGCAGAGTTTTGCGGCATCCTGGGAAACGCCCATCGAATCCAGATTGTCTGGGCTCTCGGGAAACGAGAGTTAACTGTGAGTGAGATTTCTGAGGAAATAGACACCTCCATGCAAAACACATCTCAGCATCTCAGGTTGATGAAGAACAAAGGTGTTTTGCTTTCACGCAGGGATGGCAGGGAAATCTACTACAGGATTGCAGATACGAAGTTCGGCCGTATCTGTCCAATCCTTTCAAAAAACCGTTAATCAAACTGCTTTATTAATCGATAAGGAGAAAGAAATGTCCCCAGAAGAATTAGAAAAAATAGAAGCTGCAGTAGTGGTTGATGCCCGGGCGATGGCTTGCCCCGGTCCCTTGCTGGAAGCCAAAAAAAGCATCGGTAAAGTAAAAGTAGAAGAAATCCTTGAGCTTTGGGCTGGCGATGAAAATACCAAATCTGATATGCCTCGCTGGTGTGCAAAAGTTGGACACGAATATCTCGGTGATGTCCATGCCGATGGATATGAGAGACTTTTCATTCGACGCAAGAAATAAACTTAACCGTTCCAAGTATCCCGCAGCTCAATCTGGCTTGCGGGATACTTCTATGTCTGCATAGAGGATACAACCATGGAAAATTGGTCAGAATGCAATACACCAAAAATTCTCATCCTGGCTACAACTTCGGGAGGATATGCTGGAGCGGATGCAGTAGGACAACTGCACACAGATTATCCAAATAACACCTATATCCTGCCAGTGCTATGCCCCAGTATGTTTAATGAGGATTTTTATCTCAGGATATTTAAACGCGGTATTGACGGAGTAATCGTCATGTACAGCGGAACAGACAGCCCTTATAAAGGTGGTCCTGAACGGGCTGCCAAGATAATTAACAAAACCTACCCGATCATGAAAGAACACGGTATAGATACCCGCCGGTTAAAACTGACCGCAATCTGTACAGTTTGTACCAAACCATTCCTGAAAGAAGTCAATCAAATGAATTTGCTGCTTTATGAAATTGGATTTGTTAAGGAAGAAATGGCAGCATTTACAGGAAAGGAATCGGTTGCAGCATGAAGGTTCCGGTAAAAATATGATTAGCAGATTTAGTCCGACACAGTCGCACACAAAAGAGGAGATACTGCCTTGAGAAAAATTCAAGTTGATGCTCTTGTCGTTGGCGGCGGCATTGCCGGGATGCAAACTGCACTTGATCTCGCAGATCAGGACTACCAGGTCGCTCTGGTAGAAAAGGAAGCGAGTATTGGCGGCAAGATGATTGCCCTCAGTAAGGTCTTCCCAACTCTTGACTGCTGCAGCTGCATCACAACTCCCAAGATGTCTGCCGTAGCGCATCATTCCAACATCCAATTACTTACCTATCATGAAGTTCAAAACCTCGAAAAAAATAGCACTGGGTTCAGCGCTGAAGTTCTAAAAAAGCCCCGCTATGTGAATGAAGTAGATTGCACAGGCTGCCGTCAGTGTGAATACGCCTGTCCTATCACCCTGCCAAATGCCTTTGATCTTGATTATGGCGCGACCAAAGCTGTCCGGGTTCCATTTTCTACCGCTGTTCCCCAATACGCAGTTCTTGATATTGAGAACTGCATTTTATGCGGCAAATGTGAAAAAGCCTGTCCAGTGAATTGCATTGATTTCACCCAGCAGCCGGAAACGATAGAAATCCAGACAAAGGCAATCGTTCTAGCAACTGGCTATGAAACCACATCTCATCTGGCCAAAAAGGAATACGGCGCAGAGGAAAACAAAAATGTCATCAATGCCATGTTTATGGAACGCCTGCTGGCGCCTACAGGTCCTTACGGCCGTGTAATTCGCCCTGGTGATGGCAAAGAACCGGACTCGATCGCTTATGTCCAGTGCGCGGGATCAAGGGACGCCACCTTAGGGGTGGAGTACTGCTCCCGGGTTTGCTGCATGTATGCGATCAAACAGGCCATGCTCCTGGCGGGTTCTCTCCCTATGGCAGATATCACTATTTATTACATGGATATCCGCACCTTCGGTAAAGGATATGAACAGTTCTACCAAACCGCCAAAACCATGGGTATTGAATTCGTAAAAGGCAAAGTTGCTTCAATTAAAGAAGATGAAAACCAGAACCCTGTGGTACGAGTGGAACTGATTGACGAAGGATCCCAAGTAAAAGAGATAACCCACGATCTGGTTGTACTCTCAGTAGGAATGCTTCCCCAGTATGATCCGGAAGCAATCTTCAATGTGTCCCTTGGAGATGATAAATTTATTGACATCCCCAAAATCAATTCCTATCCCTGTCTGTCAAACCGGGATGGCATTTTTGTGGCCGGCGCAGCTGGAGGCCCAATGGATATCGTAGACAGCATCATCATGGCCAGCGGTGCGGCATCAGAAACAGCCGCATATATCGAGTCTCAAAAAAAATCTCCGACACTGAAAAAAGAAAGTGAGGATGTCTATGCCTAACAAAGAGAATGAAGAAATCAAGATTGGCGTATACACCTGTTATTGCGGGGGAAATATCAGTGATGTTGTCAATTGTGATCTAGTTTCAGAGAAATTAGCCAATTTCCCCAATGTGGTGGTCTCACGGACCCATATGGCCATGTGCTCAGATCTTGGTCAGTCAATGATCGAAGAGGATATCAAGAAGAATGGGGTCAATCGAGTAGTGATTGGCGCTTGCGCCCCCTCCCTTCATGAGCAGACCTTCCGCGGCACAGTGGCCAGAGCCGGTTTGAACCCATACCTTTATTATCATGTTGGTATTCGAGAACAGGACAGCTGGGTGCATGGAAGCGACTGTGAAGGTGCAACTGCAAAAGCAATTCGTTTGATGGCATCCGGCTTGGCAAAAGCCAGATTGCTTGACCCTCTGGCGCCTATCCAGCTAACCGCAGAAAAACACGCCCTGGTAATCGGCGGAGGAATTGCTGGATTAAAAGCAGCTTATGATATCGCCCGCAGAGGACTCCAAGTTACCTTGGTTGAAAAATCCCCATTTCTCGGCGGCAGAGTTGCACAACTGGATACTCTCTTCCCCACCGACGAAAATGCAAAAGACACCTTACATGATCTGATCGATAAGGTAATTTCTCATCCAAATATCGTTATCTACACTCAAGCCCAGGTCAAAGATGTAACTGGATATGTAGGTGATTTCCATGTTAATATCCAACAAGAATCCCGCGGCGTGGATGATACCAATGCTGAAAAGATCATGGCTGCCTGTCAGCAGACAGTCCCAGATGAGTTCAATTATGGATTAACCAACCGCAAGGTGGTTTACAAAGCCTATCAGGGCTGTTTCCCCCACACTCCAGCAGTTGATTGGGAAAACTATGACGGAAAACCCATCAAGGTTGACGGGAAGGATCTCGTCCTTAAAAATGATCCTGTCGCCATCTCCCTCCTTGCAGGCGCTATTGTTGTCGCAACCGGGTTTGATCCCTATCAACCCCGCCAGGGTGAATTTGGATTTGGTGAAGTACCTGAAGTTGTCACTTTACCAGCTCTTATCCGTCATATGACCATGATAAAAGACGGAGAAAAACTTGAATGGAATGGTCATTCCGTCCGAGATATCGCCATGGTGCATTGTGTTGGAAGCCGGGAGATTGAGGGGGTGGATGAACCACAGGAAGACGGTAAAGTAAATGATTACTGCTCCCGAGTTTGCTGTACTGCCAATCTACATATGGCGAATCTCCTCAAAGAACGGTTTCCGGGGCTGAATATCTATGATTTGTACGAAGATATCCGGACCTACGGTCGCGGCCACGAACAATATTACATGGACGCTCTGGAGCAAATGGTCCGTTTCCTTCGTTTCCATGGAGATGACCGCCCAACAGTTAAAAAAGCTGAGGCGGGTGACACACACCCGGTCCTGGTGGAGATACGCGACCATTTAACTAAGGGAGAAGAGCTGGAAATCGCAGTAGACCTGGTTGTACTGGCAGTTGGCATTATGCCCAGGGATATTGATGATCTAGTGAAAATGCTTAAAATTTCCCGCGGGAACGATCGTTTCCTGGCAGAGACCCACCCCAAACTCCGTCCGGTTGAAACAGCTGTTCCTGGTGTGATCCTGGCTGGCACTGCTCAAGGCCCCATGAACGTGCAGGAAAGCAGCGCAGCAGCATCAGCTGCGGCAGCAAAAGTTTCTGCGCTTCTCAGTACAGGTCAGGTGGAACTGGAACCCTTTGTTGCCCAGGTTGACCTTGAAAAATGCACTGGTACGGGAGAATGTGTAACGGTCTGCAATTATGAAGATGCTATCGTTGTAAAGGATGTAGAAATCAATGGGAAAATCTTCAAGCGTGCCGTTGTATCCCCTGCAAACTGCACCGGATGCGGATGTTGTGTCAGCGCCTGCCCCAACCAGGCCGTTGAGGTCATGGGCTGGACCATCCCGCAGTATGATGCAATGCTGGACGCACTAGCTCTCGATCTCGGTGAATTGATGGAGGTAGCAAAATGAGCGAAAAGGAAGCTGTAAAAAAACGGGCTCAAATCTTGAAGGAACTGCGCGCTGAACACCAAACGACTGTGGATCGAACCCAGGCACGATTAAAAGAACAAGGCAAAGTCGAGCGTGAGATCCTCAAGGTGATCAAAGATGAATCAATGACTGTGCCTACACTTGCCTCCCAGATCGGTCTGCCAACACACCGCGTTTTATGGTTCCTGACCGGACTGATGAAATACGATAAGGTCCGGGAAGATGGCATGGATGGCGAATATGTCCTGTACAGGCGGAAAGAGGAGTAACACTATGGCCACAAGAGTGGATCCAAGTTTAATGCACGAACTAAAGGAATTTGGCGCTGCAGAAATTGAAAAATGTTTCAACTGCGGAAACTGCACCGCAATTTGTCCCCTGTCGGGAGATGATTATCCCTTCCCAAGGGGCATGATCCGCAATATCCAGCTCGGGTTAAAAGACAACATGGTCCATAGCCTCGATCCCTGGTTGTGCTACTACTGCGGAGATTGTTCAGCTACCTGTCCGAAAGAAGCAGAACCGGGAGAAACCATGATGGCAACCCGGCGTTGGCTGACGGCTCAATATGACTGGACTGGTTTATCAAAGAAGCTCTATACCTCAACAGCCTGGTCTATCGGGGCTTTGATCGTAGGGGCTTTGATCGTAATTCTCCTGGCAATAGGACTGCACGGTCCTCTGGTCACCGACCAGGTACAACTGAACACTTTTGCTGATGTGCATATGATGCATACAGCAGACCTGATCCTGGCCGCAGTACTGGGCTTTTTCCTATTATCCAATTTGTTCAGGATGTACCAATTTACATTTCCGCGAGGTGGTCAAAATCTGCAGCCTCCCCTGTCAATCTTCATCACCGAAGCCTGGCAGCTGGTCCTGCATACGCTCACCCAAAAACGTTTTGCGGAATGTGAAGGGAAACAGCGTTGGTACAGTCACTTGATCCTGGTTTATGGTTACGGGACAATGTTTATACTGATTGTTCTCTTCCTAACCTGGTTCCAGACCGATGAGATTTATCCGCTCTACCACCCGCAGCGATTAATCGGTTATTCAGCCGCTCTGGCCATCATTTATGGCGCAGGAGACGCGCTGATCGGGCGTATTTCAAAAAAACACCAGATGCACCGCTATTCACACATCAGTGACTGGTTATTCCCAATCCTATTGATCCTGCTTTCTGTTTCCGGTTTGATGGTCAGCACCTTCCGCTATATGAGCTTACCCCTTGCCACCTATTACACCTATGTCGGACATCTGGTTGTAATGATGATGTTGTACATCTGTATTGGTCCAATGGGAAAATGGGCTCATCTTATATACCGGCCCTTTGCGGTTTATTTCCAGATTGTAAGAGAAAAGACTGAGGAACATAACAAAGCGATTGCCCATGCTCCCGTTCCAGTGAGTTAATTAAACTCTGAAAGAGCAATCTTAGAAAAGGAATCAAAGATGACCGAGGATTTTCAGATCGAGAAGATGGTTGTTATCCTGAATAATGATGACGAACAAAGTGTTATGGCTGCTCTGGTGATGAGCGCAGCAATAGCCGCCACTGGGGATGAAGTGCTGTTATTCATCCAACCTGGCGGCGCAAAGATCGTCAAGAAAGGTGCTTTGGAAAAGTACCAGAACCTCAAAGGCCAGCCGGATCCTGTGGAGCTCTTTGATGCCATCCAGGTCCTGGACGGTCGGGTGATCCTGTGTGAACTTGGCCTGCCGATCTGGGATATGAAAGAAGAAGATCTGGTTGATGATGTAGAAGTCATGATGGCATCTACTTTCCTCTTTGAAGCAGAAGGCGCCAAGATGACATTCAGTTATTAACTAAGGAACTTGTACCCATCATCCACTTAAAATAAGGAGAGAAATTCGTATGAGTGAAGTGACCCCCACAAAAACCCTTGACGTTTGCGGAAAGATCTGCCCGTATCCTGACATGAATACAATGACCACTCTTAAGAAAATGGAAAAAGGTGAAATCCTGGAAGTTCTTCTGGATTATCCTCTTTCAGTGGAAAGGATTCCCCGCAATCTCAAAAAGCAGGGCCACAAACTAATTGAAGTCGAGAAATTGGATGGCCCCAACCACCGAATGTTGATCGAAGCGCACGGATTGAAATAGCTTTTTAACCATTTAGTCAAGGAGAGAGAAATGGAAGCTGTATTAACTGGATTATTTGTAGGTGTTCTATTTGGCTTTGTTCTGCAGAGAGGTCGATTCTGCATGAACTCAGCCTTCAGAGACGCCATACTTCTTCAGGATAACGTCCTTCTCAAAACTGTATTCGCAGCACTGTTGGTGGAACTGGTCGGGTTTGCACTGATGGATGCAGCCGGCGCCATAGCCATCAACCCCAAACCTTTCTGGTGGGGCGCAAACCTGCTGGGCAGCTTTGTTTTTGGTATCGGTATGGTCCTGGCTGGCGGATGCGCAAGTGGCATCACCTACCGAACTGGTGAAGGTATGGTTGGCGCAATGACTGCCGTTCTCGGCCTGGCCACCGCCGGTTATTTCACCGCTGCCGGATTCCTGAAACCCTTCAAGGCCAACTTGCAAGCTGCCACCACTATCCCTGGCGCTGATGGAAATGCCTTGACTTTGCACGGGATCCTGGGAATGGACTACACCACCCTGGCGCTGATCATTGCAGTTATCGCTATAGCAGTTTGGTATTTTGTTGCAAAATCCAAAAAAGAAGAATGTGAAGCTGACCCGGGATGGGGCTGGCTGAACACTGGTATTTTGGTTGGACTGGTTGGCATCTTGGCCTTCCCGTTATCAGCCGCTGCTGGCCGCAACTATCCGCTGGGCATCACTGCCGGATGGATCAACATCGTCAAAGTCATCTTCACTGGTGCTTCCTTCGACTGGCTCGGCCTGATGATCATCGGCATCGTCGTCGGTGGTTTGGTTGCTGCCTTGATCTCCAAGGAATTCAAATTCCGAATGCCCAAACCCCTCACCCTGGTTCAGACTTTCGCGGGTGGTTTATTGATGGGCTTTGGTGCCGTGACCTCTGGCGGCTGCAATATCGGCCACCTGTTGAGCGGTGTTCCCCAACTATCTCTGGGATCCATCCTCGCCGGTGTATCCATCGTCCTGGGTGCCTGGGCTGCATCCTATGTGATGTTTGTTCTGCCCCAGAAAAAAGATCAATAGTCAGTTCTGAATGCGAGACCGGGATATGGATTTATCCCGGTCTTTATTCAATAAATAATAAAGGAGAGTTTCAAATGGCAAAAATGGCAATTACCTGTAACGGAGACGACTCTGCAAACATCATGCCCACTCTGATCATGGCTTCCTCCGGTCTGGCGCTTGATAACGAGGTAGTAGTTTTTGTTTGTCCTGCCGGCGCCCGCTGGATGTTAAAGGGCGAACTGGAATCCCTGGGAACCCCCAAAGGCCTTCCCAATCCTATTGAGTTATTTGACACCATTATGGACCTAGGCGCTGAAATGATACTGTGTGAACTGGCACTGGAAAATAAAGGTATTGATCCCAAAGACCTACGCGATGACCGGATCAAAATTACCTCAGCCCCACCTTTCCTGATGGAAGTTGAGGATGCAACTCTCACATTTAGTTTCTAGAATTTAGGAACTGA
>CAYORF010000032.1:17845-25067 GCA_964406305.1 uncultured Anaerolineales bacterium
CCGCGTTCTATTGCACAGGCAGCAGCCAATTTTGATACAAATGAGATCCCATAACCTGCCGCCACAGTTCGGACGATAGCTTCAGCATTGCCAACTTCCATAAAGTTTGTCAAGTCATCCAGGCTAATATCATGTTTGGCTAATTCAGATAGGACAATTTTCCTGGTGCCTGATGTTTCTTCACGCATGATGATCGGTTCACCGAGAAGATCCTCCGGAAGGACCTTTTCCCGCGATACAAAAGGATGATCCCTGGGAACTATCACTGAAATCAAGTCCTCGAAGAATTCCTGCAGCTCTATATCCTTTCCTGGGATTTCATAACTGACCACACCCAGGTTGGCGTCTCCCTCAATTAAATTCATGAGGACTGAAGCCGGCGTGCAGCGCAGTAATTGGGTCCGCACATTCGGATGGCGAATTGAAAACCGGGCAGCCAGGTGCGGAAGCACATATTTTCCTGCAGTTGTGCTGCAAGCGATCTGGAGACTACCTGCCATCCCTTCCTTGAGGGATTCCATCATTTCCTGCATTTCTATCGAGTCCCGCATCACCCGTCTGGCCCAGGGTACCAAAAGCTTGCCAGCATCAGTAAGTTTGATGGTAGCGCCCTGGCGTTCAAACAAGGTCACACCAAGGTCATTTTCCATGGTTTTGATATGGTGGCTTACTGTAGGCTGGGATAAATGCAGGATTCTGGCTGCCTCTGAAAAATTCAGGTTCTCAGCAGCATGCAAAAAAGTTTCGATACGAAGCAGGTCAACCATAATTTTATCTACCTTGAATCTCCATGGGTAGTTTACCATAACAGATTTTTGACTACATTCTGTAATATGTCCCGTTAAATAAGACAGGGCTTATACATCGTTAGGGATAAAACCCAATTAACAACCGCATTTAGAGATGCCTTCTGGGAATTCATTACAACATCCAGTCCTGCAATGCAAGAAAAAGCTGAGATGGGTTAGAAAAGATTAACTCATCCTGATCAGATCCTGTTGTCCTTCGCCCCACCAATTCTAATTAACTCAATTTTATATTTTCTCCCCCATAGACCGTAACACGCCTCTATTAGGCATGTGACAAATATCACTTTCTCGTCATTCCCAAGCTGTTATAATCTTCACAAACTAATATATACTTGTATGTACATATATGACTATGAACAACAACTCCCTTGCCCAAGAAATCAATCAACTTCATGCCAGAATCTGTTCTGCTATATCAGAACCAAATCGTATATTATTAATTTATGCTATTGCGGATAAACCCCTCAATGTGAACAATCTGGCGGAAATCGTAGGAATCAGTCAGTCAGCGGCTTCACGTCACTTAAAAGTCCTCCGCGAGCGTGGATTGATCCAGTCTCAGCGCGATGGAGCCCAGGTGATCTATTCTCTGACTGATGAACGTTTTATTCAAGCTCTGGATTTGCTCCGCGAGGTCATGCTAGACCAGTTATCACAGCAGGCTGATCTTATCAAACAAAACCAATCTATTGAGAGGTAGTCTATGAAACCATCCAAATTCAGCTGGATATTTGGTGCCGTTTTTATCCTTTTTATAATAGTGATCCCAATTGTGATCTTCTTCCCCAGAGGAGAAAAGGCAATTAGCTCGGATCCCTGGGAAAATGTACCTTTGAAAGTCCCTCACACCGATCACTCAGCGATCATTGAAGGGCCTTTTGAAACGGGCCAAGAAGTTACCCGTGCCTGTCTGGAATGCCACGAAGATTCAGCTCAGGAAATCATGGCAACAGCACATTGGACCTGGGAAAGCAAGCCTTATCAACTTGAAGACAGAGATAGCCCCGTCACTATTGGTAAAAAGAACTCCATCAACAATTTCTGCATCGGAATCCAGGGCAACTGGCCCAGCTGCACTTCCTGTCATGCAGGTTATGGATGGGAAGATGCTAATTTTGACTTTAGCCAGGAAGAATCAGTCGATTGCCTGGCATGCCATGATAATACCGGCACATATGTGAAAGGCCTGGCCGGTATACCGGTTGAAGGTGTAAATCTGTTGGAAGTCGCCCAGAGTGTCGCCACGCCAACCCGGGAAAATTGCGGAAGCTGCCATTTTAATGGCGGCGGCGGGAATGCGGTAAAACATGGTGACCTGGATGAAACCCTCTACTTCCCGCCCTCCAATGTGGATATCCATATGGGTGAGCATGATTTTATGTGCACCGACTGCCACCAAACCGAAAGTCACAATATCATGGGACGGTCGATCTCTGTCAGCCTGGATGATGAAAACCAGATCTACTGCATTGATTGCCACACCGAAGAACTGCATGAAGATGACCGCATCAACGCCCACATTGAGTCAGTTGCCTGCCAGACTTGCCACATTCCGAATGCGGCAACCCGTGATGCAACCAAGATGTACTGGGATTGGTCCACAGCCGGTAGCGATGAAATAGAAGAAAGCGTTCACACTTATTTGAAGATCAAGGGCAGTTTTGTATATGAAGGCAATTTCACTCCGGTTTACCGCTGGTACAACGGCGGTGTAGCTGAACGATATATCCTGGGAGATACAATCGATCCTAATCAACTTATACACATAAACTTGCCAGCAGGTGATATCACAGATAATTCTTCCAAGCTTTTCCCCTTCAAAGTTCACACTGCCAAACAACCCTATGACACAGTAAACAATATCCTCCTCCAGCCAAAAACTTTTGGCGAGGGAGGTTTCTGGACCGAATTTGATTGGGATCTAGCCCTTCAACTCGGTTCTGATATCACCGGCCTGGATTTCAGTGGTCAATATGATTTCACTGAAACTGATATGTATTGGCCAACCACTCACATGGTCAGAGCAGCCTCGGAAGCTCTGACTTGTGATCAATGCCACGGTCCTGAAGGCAGGATGGATTGGGAATCACTGGGATATTATGGTGACCCAATCGATTGGGGCGGCCGTTTCCAGTCCAATAGTTATCGACCCTGATAAAGGAAGCAGTTGATATGGGCAATCATATAACACGACTCAGTAAATATAACAAATTGCTCCTCCTAACAGCAATTTCTTTCCTGATCATCCTGGGTACTGTCCTTCTAACCCAGGGAGTGGTCTGGGCAAGCTCAGGACAGGAAAAATCCGAACAGGCCTCTCCCTTGCATCCCTCTTTCCCCTTCCTTGATGAAGCTGGGGATAATGTCTTGGTGACAGGCAATCCTGTTTCCACCATGAATACCTGTGGGGCATGTCATGACACAGCGTTCATTGCTGACCACAGTTACCATGTCAGCGTTGGATTGAATGATATCTCCCAACCAGGCGGCACTGTTACAGAAAGGCCCTGGGATATCTCCCCGGGAGTGTTTGGTTCGTGGAATTCAATTGAGTACCGCTACCTCTCACCCCAGGGTGATGACAGGATAGACCTGACCACCCCTGCATGGATCCAGCTATACGGATTACGCCATGTCGGAGGCGGTCCTGCTATATATGCCAAAAATGGAGAAATGCTGGCTGATCTGCCGTACAGCAGCACCAGCTTGGAAACCAATATCGTCAACCCAGATACCGGCAAGTTGGAACACTGGGATTGGAATAAATCTGGCTCAGTTGAAATGAATTGCTTCCTGTGCCATATCCCGAGTCCAGACAATGTTGCTCGGGCAGACGCCCTGCAAAGCGGGAATTTCAAATGGGTCAACACATCTACCTTGATCGAATCAGGTATTGTTACTATGAGCGGGGATTCCTACACCTGGAACGAAAGCTTATTTGACGAGGACATGGAAATCCTTCCAGAAGCGATCCAAATCCAGGATCCAACCAATAATAACTGCGGGGCATGTCACGGTCTTGTACATGATAACGTTGAGGATCCCCTGGTTACACTCGGCTGCTCCCCAGAACGCTGGAGCACGATCACTACTGGTCAGATCATCTCACCCCAGAAGATGTCCGATTCAGGGATGAACCTGGCTAACAAAGAAACTCTAAATCGATCCTGGGATGTACATGCAGAGCGTTTATTGAACTGTGTGGATTGCCATTATTCGATTAACAACCCACTCTATTACCAGGAATCAGAGAAAACCAGGCCAGATCACCTGCTGTTCGATCCACGCCGGGTTGAGATCGGTGAATACCTGGAAAAACCTTTACATCAATTTGCTCGAGGAAACAGCGCCCAGAGCAATGTCGCTCCTGAATTAAATGATACGATGAGGACCTGTGAGTCCTGCCATGAGGTTGGGAGCTCCCATGACTGGCTGCCTTACCTTGACAGCCATCTGGACGTTCTGAGCTGTGAGTCCTGCCACATTCCTCAAATGTATTCATCGGGCAACCAGGTCCATGACTGGACAGTATTATTGCCCGGAGACCTTCCCCGGCGAGAATGCCGCGGGGCTGAGGGAGATGTAAGTACGATGGGTTCTCTATTGGTTGGTTTTGAGCCAGTATTAATCCCAAGTCCTGATAAAGACGGCAATCTGAAATTAGCACCCCATAACTTGATTACAACCTGGTTCTGGGTCTATGGGGATCCTCCCCGTCCCGTGATCCTGGCAGATCTGCAGTCAGCCTATTTTGAAAATGGCGACTATCATCCAGGCATCATCATGAGATTTGATGCCAATAAAGATGGAGACCTGACAGCGGATGAACTAGTGATCGATTCCTCGGCCAAAGAGGATTTTGTGCGGGATAGATTGGCCTTGCTTGGGCTTTCCAATCCCCGAATTTCGGGAGAGACCCAGCCTTACAGCATTAATCATGATGTTGCCAGCTCAGATTGGGCCCTGGATGACTGCACAGCCTGCCATGGCGATGATTCCCGAATTACGCAGCCGATCAAATTGGCTGCTGCCTCTCCTGGAGGAATCTTGCCAGCTTTTGTACCAGGCACTGAAAGAAACTTAACTGGCGAGATCAAATTAACAGAAGATGGAGAGATTTTCTACTATCCTGCAGCAGCGGCCAAATCATTGTATGTCTTAGGCCATAACCGCCTGGCCTGGCTGGATTGGATAGGGCTAGGTCTGTGCGCTGTTGTTGTCCTCGGCGTTATGACCCATGGCGGATTCAGAATCTATTTCTCTTCCCGCAATCCTGCCTCAGAGAAACTAACTAAAAAGGTTTATATGTACGGAGCGTATGAGCGCATGTGGCACTGGCTTCAGACAGCGGCCATCGTGATCCTGCTTCTGACTGGTTTTATTATTCACAGGCCTGATTCCTTTGCTTTCATTGACTTCAGGAATATGGTCCTGATCCACAACATCATCGCAGCAATTCTTGCTGTCAATGCTTTCCTGTCCTTGTTCTTCCATCTAGCTACAGGAGAGATCCAGCAGTATATTCCTCGACCGCGTGGATTCTTTGACCGTACTTTTGTACAAATCAAATACTATCTGCTGGGCATCTTCAAAGGTGAACATCACCCCTTTGAAAAAACAACTGACAAGAAGTTGAATCCTCTCCAGCAGATCACCTATTTCGGGCTGCTGAATGTGCTCCTGCCTCTTCAGGGCATCACCGGCGCCCTGATGTGGGGTTTACAGCGCTGGCCTGGTCTAGCGAAAGGACTGGGAGGATTGCCAATCCTGGCGCCATTCCATACCATCATTGCCTGGCTGTTTGCAGCCTTCCTGATCCTGCATGTTTACCTGACTACAACCGGTCATACCGCTGTTTCCAGCATTGAAGCTATGATCACCGGTTGGGAGGACATTGAGAGTTGATCTCAATCGACTGTAATTACTAAGTAATAAATGGCAGATTAGAAAACTCCGCCTAGAAAAGAGAGAGTAGAAATGACAGAAAATCAAAAACAAGAAAAACAGAAATTTCGTTTGAAGGATCTGTTCAACAGACCTTCTAAGCCTTATGCGAATCCTTATCTTGGTGGTGTTTTATTGGGCATAGTTCTATTTGCCTCTTATTTCATCACAGGCAATGGATTGGGCGCTTCCGGAGGTCTCAGCCGAATTGCCGCCTTTGTTGAGGATCTCATCGCTCCTGGGCATATCGATCAGGTTCCTTACCTGATCAATATGGCAGGCGGGCAGCGGAATCCTCTGGACAGCTGGATCGTGATCGTGACCGCAGGTGTATTGATCGGCGGATTCACTTCCGGAGTGATCCACGGACGGACCAAATTTGAAACCAATAAAGGTCCAAATATATCCAATCAGACCCGCTGGTTATTCGCTTTCTTGGGCGGGATCTGTTTCACTTACGGCGCTCGCCTAGCTCGTGGATGCACCTCCGGACAAGCTCTTTCCGGTGGAGCCACACTTTCCGCCGGCAGCTGGGTGGTAATGTTTTCCATCTTCGGTGGTGCCTACGCCCTGGCCTATTTTGTTCGCAGGCTTTGGAATTAATAGGAGAAAATAATGATACCCTTTCCCCTTCATCTAGAATCCTTACTCAGTAAGCCTCTAACATATCTGGTCTTTTTATTGATCGGATTCTTATTCGGATATGTTCTGGAAATCTCTGGTTTTAATCACTCCCCCAGCCTGGCATCCCAGTTCTACTTCAAAGATCTACGTGTGTTCAAAGTATTCTTCACAGCGATCGTTGTGGGTATGTTGCTGCTATTCCTAAGTTCTGCAGTTGGGCTGTTGGACTACAATCTGATCTGGGTTAACCCCACATATCTTTGGTCCGGCATTGTTGGCGGATTGATCATGGGTGTTGGTTTCATCCTGGGAGGTTTCTGTCCCGGTACATCGCTGGTCGCGCTGGCAACGTTAAAGATCGATGGCATCTTCTTTGTTCTGGGCGGACTTGTGGGTGTTTTTATCTTTGGAGAGACTGTCGATTTATATAAGTTTTTCTTTAATGGAAGTTACTACGGCAGATTAACCCTGATGGATGTCTTTAACATACCTACCGGGATCGTTGTCATCCTGGTAACTTTGATGGCATTGTTCATGTTCCTGGGTGGAGAACAGCTGGAAAAGATCTACGGAAAAAAGGATCCCAAAAAAGCCCCGAAAGCCCGCTACTATGGCGCAGGTGTGCTGGTGATCTTAGCTGTAGCAATAGCGATAATTGGCCAGCCCACCACTGCAGACCGCTGGAATAAACTTGAATCAGTGAGGGGTGATGCCCTAACTAACAGGGAAGTGTACATTCATCCCGGCGAGCTGCTGGATACATTCCACGACCACAAGCTCAATCTGGTTATGATCGATGTCAGAAGCGAAGCCGACTACAACCTGTTCCACCTGCTTGACGCCGA
>CAYORF010000033.1:0-23807 GCA_964406305.1 uncultured Anaerolineales bacterium
CATGGTTACCCGGATCTCCCCCTTGGATCGGATCTGGATCGGATCAGGTTTCACTGTCGGTAAAGAAGGGACACCCCCGCCAACAAAATCTTGGAACAGTTTTCCCACACGAAATGCCAGGTGTCGGCTATCTTCAGCTGCCCCAGCCAAGTCTATCATACCCAGCCAATGCAGTGGTCCCGTCAGAATGTAGCGGATCAATTCCCCTTCAACGGAGTCCCAGCTGGAAAATCCAGTCAGGAATGCATCGCTCTCTGTATCCTTGATGAACATGGCCTCGTATTCACCAGCACTGCGTAAAAAGTCCGGATACCTCTCTTTGATCTGAGAAATAAAGGATTCCATGCTCCACCATACCTGCGGATCAAGGTCCTTGAGAGGAGCGATCAACCGTTCCCGGACAGGGATGGGATCCAATTCTGGCACACCTTCGACCAGGATCCCATCAACCATAGTCAGGTCATGATGTGTCTCACTGAGTAACCAGGCTTTCCATAGTTTCAGCAAAGCTTCCGATTCGGTCAATTCATAATAATGGCGCAAATTTTCCGGCAGCGTTGATAACTTTCCATCCAGAAGATCAGCCAGGACCAATAACATCTGGTAAAAGGATCTTTCAGGATCTGTCACATCAGGTAGATGTTCTTCTGGGTCTTGACCCATCCGCAATCCAGCCAAAATGGTGCAGACATGGTCCAGAATAGATATTGAAGCCAGCTGGCGTTCTTCGGTTTCCTTAGGCACTGCCACCCGGCACAGGAAGGTTTCGTTTGTTATCTCTTTTCGGTCGGGATTCAATTTGGGCAAGGCTAACTCACGAATATCATCAGGGATATAAGCAAACTCCAGTAATCCTGATTCCGATTCAAAAAACCCTCTTGCGATCAAAGCTCGGTACCAGAGTCCTTCTACAGGAGTGATTGGGGCCAGGTCTGGCCGTTCCCGATCAAGTCTGCCTGCCCCCACTTCCCTGATCTCCCCAAAGCGGCGAGTAAAATGATCCCAGCTTTCTCTGCCGTTCCGATCATCCAGCCAGACCAGGGCTTCTATCTCTTCTGTAGACAGGATATTTTTTAGGTCCGCCAGTTTTTTGGAAGTAAACAGAGCTCCCACCAGCAGGTCTAATCCCTGGCGGGCATCAGGAGCATCAAAGGAAAGCTCCCATTTTTCAGCCACAACTTTTAAGTGGCTGAATTCAGATTTGATGAGGCTTTGGCGCAGATCGGTCATACTAATTAATCAAGATACAACCCTTATGGCTTCATGTTCCATAGTCACCTGGATCTTTCTCAAGTTTGAGGTGAAACCCGAAAAGACCTCGCCGTCAATATGGATGAACATGGCTGAGTCTGATTCCACCTCCATGGACTTAAAATCACCAAATTTGACCTTGTGATGGTTCAGATGAGAACCGCTCATGAACATCGGGATAAATCGTAACATCATCCCCCGACTGACGTTAGGAACAGTGATGTAATTGAATATTCCGTCGCCAATTTTTGCTTCCGGGTAGAGATGGAATCCGCCGCCTTCGCGACCGCCATTGCACAAGGTAAACATTATCAGTTTTTCCTGGAATTTTTTATCACCGTCCATGGTGATATCCACGCCAAGGGGGTTGTGATTCAGGAATATAGTTTTCAGGACAGCCAGGACATACATCGTTAATCCCCTCACCCAAAGCATCTTGTGAGAATGGATGGTGACTATGGCATCAAAGCCGATTCCGACTGTGTTATCAAAATATTCTGTACGGCCGCGGTCATCCTTGACTTTGCCAATATCTACCCAGGACTCTGTTCCAGTGAAGATCTGGCGCAAAGCTTTGGCAGGGTCAGGGTCCATGCCAACCGAATAGGAAAAGTCATTCCCGGAGCCAAGCGGCAGAACACCCAGTGCGGGTCTTTTTTCCTTGGGGAATTTCATGATGGCGTTTACAACCTCATGAACTGTGCCGTCCCCTCCCCCGGCGATAACCAGCTCATAACCATCTTCGACGGCTTTCTTGGTCAGCTCAATGGCATGGGTTGGGTAAACCGAACCCGCCCAGTCAGCGCCGCCATATTCCTCCATGATCGGCCGCAGGTCAGCCGCCTGCCTCCAGGCCTGGCCCATATTGGCATTGGGATTGATGATAAAAAGGGTTTTCTTGTTATTCATAAAAATATCCTCTCAAATGTCTATTCCAGGCAAATTGATGTCACGTTCAGGCCTGCCTATAATAATAATGTCGATTTAGCTATATTTCGGCTTCAGTTCCTTAACAGGTATAACAATCTCACCCTCATTTCGTTCCCCCACCAGGCTAATTTCATCCAGTTCTGATGCCGCCTTCCAGGCCGTGTAGGCAGCAATTAATGCCTCCAGTTCCTCTACGGAGTAGAGGCCGTCCAGCGGAAGTTGGCCCTGGATGATCTTATAGCGGGTGATCTCCTCGAAAAGCCTCATCGGATCTGGCACATCCACCGATAGGGAATGTAATAGCAGTTGACGTTGAAGTCGGCCCTCCAGGTTCTTTTTCAGAAACGGGATCTTTTTCAAGAGGGCGGTATAAGCCGCATGGGGGTAGACCTCCAGCATTTGGAATTTGTAATCCTCGGCCGGAAAATCCTTAAATCCCAGCTCCTCCAGGCGTTTGTAAAGAAGAAAGCCGTTTTTCATCCAGCCGGGACAGAGGTTTACTTTGTCCGGTGTTTTGGGGATGCGGATATTCTTCTGGATCAGGTTGTATTCCGCCACCCGGAAGGCAGTATAGCGCCCCGGGTTAGGTCGTGGATTTAGAGTGTCCCGAATGGAATCCTTACTCATCAAACCCTGGTTGAGCCTGCGCGGTGCATTGACTCCCACATAGGCCGCTTTCTGCCCACCAACGAATGCCACCACACCGGTCAGATCTTCCCTACCCAGGGCAATAAGGTTAAGATCTTTATCCAATGCAGCATAAGTGAGGGATTTTTCGCCGGAGGGAGGATCTATGCCAATAAAGACTGCTTCTTTGAATAACATAGCTTTTCCTATTTTTGTGGGATGAATCAGGCCTAATATGAGTGTAGCATAAATTGGTCCAGATTAGCAATCAGGCCAAAACCCTGAGCGGAATCCGAACAGAGACGAGGAGGAAGTCAAAGGGGGATTGACAACGTAATCAGTAAAAAGTAAGTCGTAAGTAGTAAGTCGAAAATTTATCCGATTGAGAACGGGCCAGTAAAGGAATAGCGTCGTTAGATAACCAGTCTTTCAGATGTGAGCGAACCCTGAGTGTAGTCGAACGGGCATTAATGGGGATAAATTGATAATGTTACAATCGAATGAGACAAGTATACTTGGATATGAAATGGGGAAAAATATGGATGGTTTAACGGACAATGAACGACGGAAACTTCTCTTCGAGCAAGATGACCACGGTCGTACACCACTTTTCTACGCTGCAGAGAAGGGACTTGAAGAGGAAGTTAGCAAAATGATCTTCAGTCTCCGGGGGACCGGATTATCCCTTCCAAGGTTGAAACTGATCACCTCGAAGGATCATTCCGGCCTGACAGCCGCCGATGTGGCAGAAGAGAATGGACATAAAGAAATCGCACGTTTACTGCGAGTCGAGCAGGGCAGGATGGAATACTTCGAATGAATCCCCTCACTCCCTGTAGGTGGGAGAATTGTATGTCAGTATTTGTATTCCTAAGACACTGAAGGATTGAGTATTGAGGGCTTGAGATGCAGCATGAAACTTGCTGATCGCCACCTATCCCCCACTCCCCTTCGACTCCGCTCAGGGGCGACCACACGTCCGGGCACCTGCGGCGCAGTAAGTAGTAAATAGTAAGTGGATTGATTTTACGGTGTATCCCGAGAATTGCTGAAGCTAGATCGATTTACTGCTTACTACTTACTATACCAAGTGGGTGCCTTTTACAGAGTGCTTCGCAAAGCTCATCCGTTAGGGAGCTTCCAAGAATAATCATACAATATGAAAATAGAGAACGCAGAGAACCTTATTAACCAAGTCATTGATTGGGCGAAATCCGAAGAGGGAGTTCTCGGAGTTGCTTTAGTAGGCTCCCACGCACGTGGTGAGGCGAGACTGGATTCTGATATTGATCTTGTTATCATATCTTCAGATCCACACAGTTATATTGATGATTCATCTTGGATTAGTTCTTTTGGCGAAATTAATAGCTGTAAAACGGAGGACTGGGGAATCCTCACTTCTCTACGTGTATTTTTTCATGGTGGACTAGAGGTTGAGTTCGGGCTTTCAAGCTTGGAGTGGGTAACTATTCCCCCAGACAGTGGTACTGCCGAGGTGGTAGCTGATGGTATGAAAATTCTTCTTGATTCTAAGGGTCTACTTGCTAGGCTACAGGAGGAAGTTACTCGAAAAGAAGCTACCTAATCCCCGCTCCACCCGATAGCCAGTTAAGAAGGATGACAGGAGACGGGGGACCGGAAAAAAGGACCCGGCTGCGGGTGCCCTATACCCGAAGGGTAGGGTGTTTCGCAAAACTCATCCGTTAGACCACAGCCTCCAAAACACAAGGAAAATTAGTACAATGAATTCTATAAATGACGCTGAAGAATATTTCGATCAAATATTTAAAAACATTTTAGTAGGTCAAGGCGAATCTTTGACAACAGAATTTACAGATTGCATATTTGTGAAATGTTCTTTTGAATCAGCCAAATTCAGTAATTGTAGGTTTATCGATTGTACATTTCAGGAATGTGATCTAAGTTTAGCTGAAATTACAGGAAGCTCATTTCCATCAACCCGTTTTGAGAAATCGAAGCTAATCGGGATCAACTGGACACAAGGAAATTGGTCACGATCTAAACTCAACAAGCTGGATGGCTTCTTCGACTGTATGATCAATCACAGCACATTCATTGGTTTAGATTTGAGCAGCATACAGATAAAGAACTGTATAGCAAATGAAGTTGATTTTCGAGAAGCAGATTTATCAAAGGTGAACTTTGAGGGAACTGATTTGGACAAGAGCCTGTTTAGCCATACTAATCTTACAGAAGCAGATCTGAGTCGGGCACGAAATTATCAGATCGACGCAGGAACCAACATCTTGACACAAGCAAAATTCTCCTTGCCGGAAGCAATCGGACTTTTGTACAGCATGGACATTGTTATAGAAGAACAAGACAATTCTAATTTGTAAGCAGAAATTAGTTCACAATCCGCGCAATATCAAACGGATTAATGCAGGATCGTACTCTTCACTACCAAGGAAGATAAACCAATGACCTCTAACCAGAATCCTGATCCTCCAGAAACCCATCCTGAACGCCCGACCCACACCTGGGAGGCTGAGCAGGATTTCAAAGACCGCGTAAAGACCCTGGGAAATCTTGGTGAAGCTGCATTTGATGAAGCTGTGAAGTTACAGGAAGATTTGAACGCCAAGGGGGAAGGCAGATGGAAAGGTGATAGTCCTCCTGAACCTGTAGGTAAACTATGGCGTTTCGCTTTGATCATTTTCATACTCCTTATCATTGCTGTGGGTGCATTCTATTTCACAACCGGCAGCGATCTATTGACGGGATTACGGGAAGACCCTCTCGGTGCCGTTTCAGTTGCAGATGCAAACCAGGAACCAATCGGCATCACCGATGGTCCCTGGCGCTTCTTCTTTGACATATCTGAGCAGACCCCACTATACGACATCAAATTTGAAGCAGATGGCACCTGTTTCGTACCTGGGGACAAGATCGTTTATGGAGGAAAGTACTTTGTCAATGGCGCCAATATAGAAATTGAGCTTTTCCGGCGCTATACAGCTGAAGCCAAGGACGGCGAAGGCAACACACGCAGCGAGGAAGTGGAGTGGACCGAGTGGTTCCACATGACCCGGGCTGGCAACACGATGACCGGGAGTCGGGAAGTAGAAGTATGGCGGTTCAGTTTCGATAATGGCCTGGTATGGAAGGACAATGTCATTTCAGGCGAGGCGATCTTCTCCCGCCCTGAAAGGCCTGAGGACCCAGGGTAGTTTGATGGATAAAATTAGTAATGGTATCAAAATCTAATCGCAATGATTATCAGGAAAGCCTCCCCTTCGATTACACACTTCGCACTGCGCTCAGGGTCCGCTCAGGACAGGAGACGGAAGACGGGAAAAAAATCTAATTTCATATTAACTCCACTTACGGGACACTCCATGGAAAATAGCCAAAACAAAAAGAACAAACCCTCTCTGAATCCGTCACCCCTTCTGATCGGAATAGTCATGACAATCCTGGTCTTTTTCCTGCCATTTGCTTACAGGCGAGACCTCGGACCAGGACCTGATTCGGTCATGGCCTTGATATGGGAATACATCGAAGCTCCCTGGCAAACCGGGTTCTGGTTCGTGCGGGGAGGAATATTCCTGACATCACTTATCTACACATTTCCCCGATTTATTTTCCTTTATCGGATAATCCAATTCTATTCATTAAGGAAATCCAGGAGTTCTGTGATCAAGACCGGTATCCTCAGCGCGTTCTTCCCAGGCTTGATTTCACTGGTGGGGATCGTCGGCTGGCAATTGGGATGGACCCAGCCTCCCCCACCTATCAGCGACCCCTGGTTTCCGGTCTATATCCCCCTACCAGCCCTGCTGATCATAGGCCTGCTATTGGTTTTCCTCTTACCGCCAGATCAATCCAAGACAGAGGTTGAACCGGGAAAATAAAGTTAGAGTTGAATCGGGGACCGGGTGCCTGTGGCCCAGTTCGCAGTTAGTAGAGTGAGGTTGCAGTAAGTTCTGAGAATTACTGATCCTATATCTATTCCCATCATACAACTTACAATATAATCAATAACTCTACCAATACCGATGGGGTTTTTGAGATTCATTTACTCATATTAAACGGGAACAGACCATGAAAGCTGCTGTATTTTACGAACCAGGCGGGCCGGAAAAGATCCAGGTTTCAGAAGTACCGGATCCACAAGTAGCCCCCGATCAGATTTTGGTCAAGGTCAAAGCCTGTGCCTTGAACCATTTTGACCTTTTAGTACTGCGCGAGGCCGATCCAGAAACCTTCTCTTTCCCATTCTGGGGCGGTGCGGATATTAGCGGTATCGTGGCTGAGGTAGGAAAATCCATTTCTCAATTTAGAACCGGGGATCGTGTCGTTATCAATCCAGGCCTGTTTTGCGGGAAGTGTGAACATTGTTTATCCGGTGAAGAAAGCCTGTGTGAAAGTTATGGGATCATTGGCGATAGCATGCCTGGCGGATTTGCGGAATATATTGCGGTTAATGAAGAAAATGTACTGAAACTCCCGGATGGAAATTCCTTCGAAGAGGCTGCTGCCATGCCGCTGGTCTTCCAGACAGCCTGGCGGTCGTTAATGACCCGGGCTGCTGTTCAGCCTGGAGAAGATGTATTGATATTGGGGGGGAGCGGCGGGGTTGGTTCGGCAGCTATCCAGATCGCCAAATTGGCCGGTGCCAGGGTATTTGCCGTCACCAGCACCGCTGAAAAAGGGTCATCTGCAAAAGGACTGGGAGCGGACCAGGTTCTAGATCGTAATTCCGGGGATATCTGGAAAGAGCTTGCCGACCTTACCGATCAGCGGGGCGTTGATGTGGTCCTCGAAACTGTGGGAGCGGCCACCTGGGACCAGAGCCTGCGCAGTCTGGTCAGGGGTGGACGTTTAGTCACGGTCGGCCGGACAACAGGAGCGCTGGCAGAGACCGATATCAAATTGATCTTCTGGAACCAGCTCCAGGTGATCGGCAGCACGATGGCGAATCAAAAGGAATTTTCAGATGTAATGGCCCATTTTTTCCAGGGAGAATTAATACCTGTCATCGACAGCGTCTTCACCCTGGCACAGACCCGAGAGGCTTATCAGCGGCTCGAAGCAGGTGAACATTTTGGGAAGATCATCATCAAGGTCGACGATGATTGAGACTTTGAAATTGGGCGCCTCTATTCACTGCGGTCGCGATTGAAAGCCGGTGACTGACAATGAATACTGATTACTAAGTCCAGAAAGCGAATGCCCGAAGTATTGATCCACTGAGATCATCCGTTAGGGCCATAAATAATTGGGAATGAAATGAATACAAATAGCTCTTCTCTTCCAATCAAGCGATTTAAAATTGATCCACAATCAGGCATTGCCTTCACAATAAAACAAGGGCAGGTAATCCGGATCATTGATGTTGAGGGTGAACAAGTTTCGGATTTGTTTTGTTTTGCACAAGACAACATAGAAGAACATTTATCTTCTGGGCATACAACTGACTACAATGGCAAATTGTATTTGTCGAAAGGGGATACCCTTTATTCGAACCGAAGTAATCCCATGTTCTCCATTATTGATGATCAAGTTGGAAAGCATATTATGTTATATGCACCGTGCAGTCAGGTAATGTTTGAAAAGAGTTATGGGGTTGCTGAAGCACACTCAAATTGCTTGGATAATCTGGTGTCCAATTTTAAGAAATATGGAATTCAAGCTTCCGATATCACTATACCTTTTAATATCTTTATGCACATAAAAATTTCTAGACAAGGGAAAATAACAATTCAATCACCCTTATCAAAAGCAGGTGATTTCATAGAGCTTAGAGCCGAAATGGATATGATAGTTGGAGTTACAGCATGCTCGGCAGGTTCATGCAACAATTTTAAGTGGACCTCAATTGAGATAGAAATGTACTCAGAACAGGCTTGACTGAGTACCGGAAACGAAAGACGGAGTGAAGCCCAGTATTAGACGGAGTCAATAAGAAAAACATGAATATTGCGTTAATTATTTCTACAATTATCTTGGCAATAATTATCACCATCCAGATCAAATATGTGATCTGGAAAAGATCTGCTTCAAAAGTAATGGATGAGGGGAAGATAATGGATCTACCTTCCGAGAAAATCCATTACCGACTGATTGGAGAAGGGCCGGTCCTGTTTTTTATGCATGGGGGACCTGGTGGCATTGATCAGGATTACTTCATCAAGTATTTAGTGGATGAAGGATATTCGATACTCACGGTTTCCAGGACCGGATACCTTCAGACACCATTTCAAGATCTATCCTATGAACAGCAAGCCGACCAATATATCAAATTATTGGATAAGTTGAATATAAAGAAGGTCGTTCCCATTGGAGTCTCCGCTGGTGGACCGCTTGCACTAAATCTCGCAAATAAATACCCCAACAGGACACATGCCTTGATCATGGAAGCCGGTGTCAGTACTGTCTATGATATACCTGATAACGCAGAAGACTCTTTTTGGATGAAATTATTCCTAAGCGAAGGAATTCAGGATCTTCTGAGCTGGCTAACCATCATTATGGTTAAAGGGGCTTTCAAGATGACCTTTAAAAGCATCCTGCGTCTTGAAACATTACTTGACAAAGAGGGAATCGATAAATTTACTAATCTCGCTGCAGAAGATCCTGCCAGAAGGAATTGGCTAGTGAATCTAATGAAAGTTACCGGTCCAATGAGCATTCGAAAAGAAGGGTTGGATCATGATGTTGAATTAATGACTTCTATAGAAATAATTCCAGTTGACAACATTCATGTTAAATCACTTTTGATCTATAGCAGAGATGATAACGATGTTAAGTGGTCAAATGCTGAATACCTTACCAGCAATTTGGCAGATTATGAGTTGGTTGAAACCCATGGAGGCCATTTCATGTGGATTGGGGAAGATATGGAGAAAATCGAAAGGAAAAGAGTTGAGTTTTTGAAAACAATCAATTTTAACTGAGCCTGATTTTCGGGTATTTTCCTGATAATCTGTTACAACGGGGAGAGCAATCGTGACCAATTTACTTGAACATAATCGAGAAGCCTGGAATGAGGAAGTTAAGAAAGGCAATCAATGGACCCTGCCTGCATCTAATGAAGATATCGAAAAAGCTAAAAATGGACACTTTGAAATAGTATTGACCCCATTGAAACCAGTACCAAAAGAACGGCTTGGAAATATCAAGGGTAAGAATATCCTTTGCCTGGCTTCCGGCGGTGGCCAGCAGGGGCCAATCCTGGCAGCAGCTGGCGCAAAGGTGACGGTTTTTGATAATTCCGATCAACAGCTAAAAAGAGATTCGGATGCTGCAGCAGAATATGATCTGGATATCAAAACAGTCCAGGGAAATATGCAGGACCTGAGTTGTTTTGCGGATAAAACCTTTGATTTGATCATCCACCCAGTTTCCAATTGTTTTATCGATGACATCTTGCCTGTCTGGAAAGAAAGTTTTAGGGTTCTCAAGGTGAATGGAAAAATTCTATCAGGTTTTTGCAACCCTATCATGTATATGATCGATTGGGACAAAGCAGATAAATCAAATCGTTATGAACTGGTTCATGGCATACCTTATTCTGATCTCGAATCGTTAACACCCAAAGAGAAAAAGAAGTATATCAAGGAAAAATCGGTTTTCGAATTTGGTCATTCCCTCACAGATCAGATCCAGGGGCAGCTGGATGCTGGATTCGTACTAATTAGTTTTTATGAAGATAAAGGTGAAGATCTTTTAGATAAGTTCACAGACACATTTATTGCTACAAATGCAATGAAGATGAGTTAGGAACACGGAAGACCGAGGAAAAGGGATGGATGACGGGAGACCAAAGACGGGGAAAACTGGCAGCGGGGACTTTTGACGGCCGGATCTTGCTGTGGGGCCTGGCAGTGGATCCTTAACCAGATTAAGTAATGTTGGTTCGATTTCAATACCGCTCACATAAACAATAAGAGGGTACTCAAAATGGAAACAAAAAAGAATTTTTGGCAGCAGAGTCTCGATATTATGGAGCTCATTATATCCAGCTATAAGGCAAGAAAAGGGGACCCGGATGCCTGGGAAAGCACAATAATAAAATTCGAAGTACAGGACCAACTCCACCCGCCTGCAAAAAACTCGATTCTATTTATTGGAAGCTCCAGCATCAACTTCTGGAATACCTTAGCTCAGGATATGTCCCCTTTGCCAATCATCAATCGTGGTTTTGGTGGGTCATATATGCGGGATATGGTGAAATATCTAGATCGAATCGTTCTGCCCTATCAACCTCGTGCTATTGTCTTGTTCGTTGGCACTAACGACACCACAGATAATAGACCTGACACTGCACGCCAGATATTTGAGGGTTACACGACTTTTGTTCAACGTGTTCAAGCAGCTTTACCAAAAATAGCAATTCATTATATTGCAATCACACCCACGCCAACCCGCCAAAAGGTTTGGCCTATTGCCAACGAAGCCAATCAACTTATTCAGAATTACACACAAGACAACCCAAACTTACATTTTGTCGATTTCAACCACCAATTACTCAGCGAAGATGGCAAACCAAACCGCAGCTTATTCAAGTTTGATGGCATCCACCCGAACGAGAAAGGCTATGCCTTATGGACAGCAGCCATCAGACCACAGCTTGAAAAAGAGTAAAATGCTTGTTGGTGTAATATTTCTTCCATTAAACGCCGGATTATTTTTGTCGCAAATCCCCTTCCCTGATATTCAGGATCGGTGGCTACCATCTCAACATATGCAGTTCGTAGAGATGTACCATCACCAGGTTGAAGCTAACGAGTCACCCACATAGCATGACTAACAAAGGAATTGCTGTTATAACCTAGGACATGAGTCGGATCATTAAACGTTTTGAATAAGGGAAGTAAATCTCTTCTATAAGCTTGGTTACAACACCAATAAATAGCCTCAAGACCCGAGGTTGACACCAGAGATGACATCTATAATCAGTTGATCAACCAAGAGCTAAATCTCAATTTAATTTAGTGTTAGCAATAATCGATCCCGTCCGAGTTAAGTTGCATGCTTGGTTATAGTCATCCAAGACCCGGATAACCTTCAACAACATAATTTGTTCGGGAGTGATTAATTCGCCACGATCAAAAAGTTCTTTAGAAATATCTGGCAGGTATTCCTTTATTAACTCAGTTGGTATAGGAAATTGATTGAGAGTGGTCAACATTTGGTTATAAGCTTGTTGTACTGATGCGTCTGGCCAATAATAACGGATTCGGTCACTCAGACTATATTTACGTTTGAAAGCAATTTCTTCATCACTTCCGTGGTAATACTTAATCCAGTATTCCGGACGTTGAATCATGGCCTGATCTAAAGTCAAGATTATATTTGAACGATCTCCTTTTTTAATGATCTCATTTTCAATCATCGCCAATCCGTAAACAGCCTCGCGGAATGCAAAAGTTAAAGCCGGGCCTACCTTTAGAATTGCAAATTTGTCTTGAACAAGAGATTTTAAAGCTTCTCGAGTTTGATAGTCGGTGGAATGAGCTTCATAAACCATTGAATACTTCTTAATGAATTTTGATAACTCCTGCGCTCGATCAGGTACATATGGTAAAACAAAATCATCACCATATTCCACCCCCGGTTGAACAACGACCGCGATGATCCTTTCCCAGGCTTCCTCTAGACCTTCATGTATGAACTCTTCATGAGCACATTCAATCGTCCGCTGCAAATCAGTAACATTTGTTACATTTACACCTTCTTCGTGTTCTGTTGCCCCACCTGGAAGAGGAACTTCAGTGCCAATAACATACCGCAGGTTTTCATTACCCCAAGTCTCAGCCACCTTGGCTAATCTGGCCGCTCTCTTGGCTGAAGTTTCCACATTCAGAAAACCTTCAGGATCATCTGCGAGGCGCATACTGCAATCGAGATGAACTTTTGTAAAACCCGCTTCAACATAATCTCTAATTAGCCTGTCCGCTTTTTTCATCCCTGAGTCTGCAGATTCATCTTGCCAGACCGATGGACCAAGATGATCACCACCCAGGATTATATTTTCAAAAGGAAATTTATTTTCCTGAGCAATTTCTTTTACAAATCGTACAAAATCTACAGGAGTCCTTCCCGTGTAACCACCAAATTGATTAACCTGATTACAGGTCGCCTCAATTAAAAGCGGTCCAGTAATATTTTGCATGGCAGCTCTTAATACTGTGGGATGGGCTGAACAAATAGAAGGTATTCCCCGTGGTTCTCCTCGTTGTTGAAGTTTCACAATTTCATCAAGATACATAGGGCATCGCCTCTTTTAGATCTGGTTGACCTGCTGTTCCACCTGCTTTCTGGGTAGATAATGCACCACACACACAAGCTAGCTGTAAAGATTTTTCCAAATTCCATCCAGTAATATAGCCATAAAGAAAACCCGCATCAAAAGAATCGCCTGCACCAACCGTATCCACAACTGTTACTGGAATTGATGGGATTTGAATTTTTTTATTATCCCATATCCCCAATGCCCCATCTGCTCCAAGCTTTACTGCCAGAACTTCTACTCTATTTCCAAGCTTTCTTGCCGCCAAGTCAATAGTATTTTCCTTTGATAGCGACAAGGCTTCCCTTTCATTAGGTAGAAGCACATTCGTTTCAGAAAGCATATCATCGAAACCAGCCCATTTTTGAGAAGGATCAAAATTAGTATCCAGCGATGTGGTTAACCCTAATTTTCGTACTTTGCCGAAGAGCGCCGGAAGGTCAGGCTGAAGTCTTGTTTGAAGAAAATACGATGCAATATGAAGGTGCTTTGATTGCTGAATCAAATCCTCAGGAATATCTCGTGCCCTCAAAGCATGAATGAGGCCTGAGTAAGTGAGTATCGCCCGATCTAGATCTTGGTTTAGGATGACACTAAATCCCGTTTTTCCATCCTGTTTTATGATCACATTATTTACATCTACATCTCTTTTTTGCATCTCGGTAAGCATAAAATGTCCGAAAGTATCATCTCCACAAACACCTACAAAAGCCACTTTCAGGCCAAGTCGTGCTGCCCCACAAGCAAAAATTGCGGGCGATGAACCAATGGTGAATGAAGCAGTATCGACAAGTTTCTCCACCTGTCCAAATTCTGGCTGAACATCACCGGTAAGGATAAGATCAGGGTTAATTTCTCCAGCAACGATGATATCGAATTTTTTCTCAGCCATAGAATTCTCCAGATGATTATTAATACACTCTTCTATCTCTTTGTTCGAACCACCATGATAAAAACAAATAGGTGACAACACAAGCTGCGACAGCGATTGCCATTATGCGGTACATCATAGCTCCCCCAAAATCCTGGAACAAAATGCCTCCGAAGAAAGCTCCAGCCGCTGTTGCTATACCCATAAACACACCAGATAATATACCTTGCGCTGTAGCGCTGTATCCAGGTGGAGCAATATCATTTGCGAAAGAAACTCCTGCGACCCACATTACGGAAAAGGTCAAACCATGAAGAAGCTGTGTGATTAATATTATCCAAGGTACGGTGATAAATGATAAGGCCAGCGCCCTGAAAACATAAATCAAGGCAGCAAATATAAATAAACTCTTTGCTGACCATCGTAAAAGCAATTGGTTTGAAAAGAAAAAAACTGGCAATTCTGATATTGTGGCGAAAGTTAATGCAAGTCCCATCAAAATATTATTTGCTCCCAGGTCACTCATATACAAAAACAGGTAATTTTGAATAACAGCCAGTCCCGCACCACCTGCAAAAACCAAAAAAAGAAATAGCAGCCAGGTTCGGTTGGAAAGGAATAATCGGGCTCCCTTCCAAAATGGTTCCTTTCTATTTCCTGGGGGAAAATAAATATTTTGGATAATCAAGAACCCTATAAACATAATTCCAGCATATCCAAAAAAGGCCCACTGCAAATCATTTCGATCAATCAGATAACCAATTATTGGAGCTGATATGCCCCATCCTATAGCTCCCCAGATACGCACGCGTCCGTATTGGTTTTTCCGATCTGCTAATTCTCTCAAGACAGTATCATCCATCAAGGAGATGATAGGTGCGGTAAATAGTGCGTAAACGACTAATACTGGAATGAGTAATGCAAAAGCAGTGATTCGAGAAATCACTAAAGCCAGGATGATAGCCCCAGCAATTGTTATACTCATGATCAATTTTTGGCGGTTATATGTATCTGCCAATGCCGCCCACAAGGGAGCGCCAATAAGATTGATCAATGGTGGGATGCTGGCTAATAATCCAATTTGACGACCAGATAAACCAAGTTTTTTATAAAAGAGAGCTAAGAATGGCAACAATACTGCTGCTGCAGCGTAAAAACAAAAATAGAAAAGCTTAGACCAAATTATCGAATGTCGCTTAGCTATCATACTTTGTGAACCAATCTTCAGGAACGGAACTCTCCAGACCCGGGAAATAACTATGCCAAGGTTTTCCAAGCTCTGAACATAATAAAAAAAGTTGGGATAAACGTTCCTTAGCTTTTGTCTGCAAAAAATCCGTCCGTGATTCAGAAGCCATCTCAACAGCTTCCTTCCAAACAGCGCGCCCAACAGCAATTCCGCTTGCACCAGCAGTACAAGCCACCCTTACCTGGCGCAGATATGTCTCAAAATCGACAGCGGCTGAGAGCAATATCCAGGGTAAAGCTGATGCTGAAGAGACCTCAGCGCAGGCTGCAGCCCAGGTTTTTTCATCAGAGTTTTTGGAATCCAGAGGGAACTCAGCCTTTAATACATCTGCACCAAGTGGGGTCAATTTTTTAGCCGTCTCAACAACTACGTAGCGTTTTTCATCTGAAGTTAAGGTCTTCTTGTCAGGATCGAGAGAATAAGAGAGTGGTTCAAGCATCATACCTAGATCAAAAACCTTACATTCATCTGCAACCTTCTTGGTGAAGGATTCAATAGTTGCAGCAGTGGGAGCATCTGGATGGTAATAGACCAATAATTTAATCATGCTAGCACCCATAAGCTTGGCTTTCTTTACACTCCAACCAGGTAATATTCGGCTTTGGCGCGCTGTTGGGTCTCCGGAATAACCCGTAGCTTCCAGAGCAACGACCAATCCAGTATTTCCCGGGATTGCACCCGCTGCTACAGCTTGTGCTGCGGAATATTCCGGGTCAAGTAATACAGCAGATGCTTCTCCTGCCAGAGCGGATGTAACTTCTAATTTAAAATCCGTCAAAGCGCTATCAGGAACAGCATCTGGATTCTTGGGATTTAGAGCACGGCGCAGATTTTGCCGGTGGTCGAGTGCAAGGCAGGTAAAAGTACCCCGTGAGGATGTTGTTTGAGCTAAACCACGAATTTTTCCAATTGAAAGCTGCATTGAAATTAATCCTTCCTTTATATAAGAAAAGGCCTGATAATAACATTTTACACATGTTATAGATGTTCAGCGTTTTTCTGACAGAACATATAGCAGTGTCCCATGTACTTTCGTAACTTTAAAATAAGGCCGAAACGCACCCGGTTCATCTGTGATATATACAGACCTCGAATTGATGTTGTTATTTATATAATCCAAGGCTGAGTCAGCTACTTCTTCAACGCCATCTTGAGGATAGGTCTCATGAAAAGAAATGTTGGTCCGACCCTGTTCTATATGCGCAACATAATAATAGGCATATAACATATCCCAGCCAGTAAATACAATTGCATTATCTTCCAATTCATCAACGATTAATAATGCCTGGTTATGAACTTTAGCAGGATCGTAATACGGGTAGGGATAATCCCCCATATCTTCAATTGGGATTGGGTACCCCTCCCGGATACTATCGATCCAAGTTGGGTAATTCAGAGTGATAAGCGGGATAGCTATTAAAACACAAAACAGTGAGCCTGTCAGATAAGCCCTATCCTTCAACGGTGTACGCTCGATCAGCCAGGACACTCCATCCCCTAATGCTGCTACCGCATCCATACCTACAAGCACTAACAAAATATAGGATGGGATGAAAAAGACAAAATAATCATCAACATCATAGTTGACAATAAAGATTATCATCGCCAACCAGATCAAGCTCAACAATAGCGCCTCTCGCCAGCGCCGGAAAAATAATGTTATTAATCCTGAACCTACAAAAATCATCTCCAACCAACGCCAACCTTCAAAGTAATTGATAAACTTACCCCAGGTTTGATCTAAGGGCTGGGTGAACATGAATCCACGAAACTGACGAGCTACATAGAGGAATCCTAAACGGTCAAGAGGAAAGTCGAAATCCTCAATATCCATATCCCAAACGCTAAGTGATGGTCGCACGACACTGTTGTAATAACTTGACGGTGCTTCTAAGGCATCTAAAACCAAAAAAGCAGCCAAGGCTAAGACCAAACCCACAAGGGCCCCGCTGATTGCAGAACGCCAATCAGACCAACTAGCTCTAGAGAGAAACAGATATACCAAGACCGCCGGAGCCATCAACGAGACAATATTATGCACACCTAAACTCAAGCCACCCAATAATCCTGCAATAAATAGATAGCGTGGGTTCTTTTTCTGTTTCCATAATATAAGGATTAATAGTTCTGCTGCTACCAAGGCAGCTGCAGGAGCGTATAATTCGGCAATTATGGCATGAGTCCAGAATATATCAATCGTACCGAGGATAATTACACCAAAAATAGCAGCCACCCTTCGGCCAGTTAATAAATACCCCACCAAATAAGTGAAGGACAAAGTCAAGGCAGCACAGACAGCAGACAACAAGTTTACTCGATAAGCGACCTCATTCAGCGGGACAAGAGATATAAACGCCTTAGCTATAAGAAGATACACCGGATAACCTGTAGGGTGAGTCATTCCCAAGGTATAGCTCAGGGTTTGAAATTCAGCACTATCGCCATATAACAAGTCAGGGGCTAACGTGCTCATATAAAAGGCCAGGCCGAAAATAAAACATATTAAAGCCAAAACAAGATCATTACGTTTGATTTCGTAAAGAGGGTTTTTCATTTATGAATCCTATCTATGAGCAGGTTTCCAGCCAGGCGTCGAGATCGCGGTGTTTGAGAATGATACTGAAACCAAGATCATTTGATTGAGTGCAAAAATCCTTAAAATCTCCTGGGAGATCGGTATATTCAGCCGCAAAAACGGGTTTCCCAGCATCAATGTATGGTGCTATCTCTTCCGCCCAATCATAATAAAAAGCGTCTTCAGTGATAGCAAAATCATAAAGATCCACTAGATCTTTTGTCTGGTCGGGGGCATTCTTCTGCCCAATGGCAAGTCCCCGCTTGTGTGCTTCCTCTGCCAGCCAGATAGCATATCGTAGCTGGTCTTCATATGTCAGTGGGAAACCTGTATCGTTATCCCAGATTTGCATATTATCGGGTTCAACACCGTCAAACCCTTTGGCAGCACATTCATCAAGACGAGCCAGCATGACGGGAGCGAGAAGGTCAATTCGCCGGATGTCGAGCCATTTTTCACCGCTCCAACCTTCATAATCCTTTCCAAGGACTTCAGCTGGAAATTGATCTGCATCAGTTCGCCAGTTTTCATAAGAACCTACACTGATATAACATATGACCTTCGTTCCTTTTTTATGGTAGTAATCCACAACAGATTGACCAACATCAAGGTCGATGTCGATCACATCTGTTTGCAGTTCGAGATTTAGTTTGCCAGTCAGCTGCCATTGCCAGGTGAGACCAGCGGCAGGGAGCCACCAGTTGGTGGCAGGATCGGGAGATGTTCCATCAGGCTTAATATTAGTCTCCTTTGTAGCGGAAGCAGTTATAGGTTCACTTGAAGCGCAAGCAGGCAGGCTCAAAGTTAGACCGATAATCAGAATCAAAACCCAACCACGACTATGATACAGCTGCTTCTCCTTAAATCTGCTTATATGTAATCTGCAGCAGGTGGTTCTTAGCTGACCGATGAGTTCGCTCATCATCTGAAATATCTCAGTCAATGAAAACACGACAGACGAAGGGACTGGCATAGAAATCTTCAAGTTTTTAACCCTTTACGGCTCCAGCCGTTAACCCCTTGATTAAATATTTCTGAAATATTAGTGCCAGAATGATTGGAGGTAGACTTGCAAGTACACCTGCAGCAGCGATTTTTAAATATTCTAAACCCAATTTAGTGCTGAATTCGCCAATTAAGACAGGTAGGGTTTTTGCATCAACACTTGAGTAAATAAACGCATACAAATATTCGTTCCACGAGGCGATAAAAGCAAATACGATCACACTAACCAAGCCTGGACCAGATAGGGGTAATATAACCCGTACCAAAGCCTGGATGCGATTACAACCATCAATACGGGCAGCATCTTCTATCTCTGAAGGGATAGTTGCAAAGTAACTTTGCATTAACCAAATCACTAATGGCAGAACAAAACTTTGATAGACCAAAATGATGCCCCAACGAGTATCATATAACCCCAATTTACGGAGAATTACATACAGTGGGATCACAATAGCAATCGGAGGGATCATCTGGGCTCCCATCATAAAAATCATATAGTAATTGCTGCCGGGGAACTTGACTCGCGCCAAAGCATACGCAGCCAACACACCCAATACTATTGCGAGTAAAGTTGTTGTGAAGGCAATGACCATCGAATTTGTGATCGAACTTGTGAATAGCGCAGCATTTACATTGAAGTTACCTTTATATAGGAACAACTGTTGATAATTGTCTAGTGTGATACGTTTTGGTATCCATTGAAGTGGAATGGATACCAAGTCAATCTGATATGAAAAAGATGAAATAATCAGCCACAGAAATGGAGCTATTGTCCAGACAACAATCAAAAGCACAATAAGATAGAGAAAAAGTTTACGCAACCTGGGAAGCATATTAATACTCCAAAACCTTTTTATACGAGTAGCGAATATAAGCTAATGCCGGAAATAGCAGCAACAAACTGGTGAGATATGCGATCGAAGCTCCGTAGCCGAACCGTAATGATCGGAATGTTTGGGCATAAACCCGTAAGGGAATGAGTTCTGTTGTGCTATATGGACCTCCCCCGGTAACAATATACGCCAATTCAAAAGGATGATGAAATCCCCAAATAGATTGCAATAAACCCACTACCATAACAACAGGAGCAATCAAGGGGAGTGTAATAAGAAAAAATTGCTGCCATGCCGAAGCACCATCTACTCTGGCAGATTCATATAAATCCTCTGGAACAGTTTGCAAAGCCGCGAGCACCAGGATCGCAGTAAAAGGGGTTTCTTTCCACACATTGGCAAGTATTAACAAAGACATCGACGCTACAGGATTTGCCAACCAGATCTGATAATCCTGAACAATTCCGAGTTGGGTTACTAACGCGTTTAGCGCCCCGTAATCTGCATTAAAAATCCATTTCCACATGGCAGCGTTGACCACCGATGGCATCGCCCAGGGCAGGATCATCAATCCTCGAACAAATCCCTGCCCTTTGAAAGATTTGTTCAGAACCATGGCTATACCAATACCGAGCACAATTTCAAATACAACTGAAACCAGACTGAAGGTGGCACTCGCTTTCAGTGAACCAAGATAACGGGGGTCCCCTAACAATTTTATGTAATTTCCAAGGCCAATAAAAGCATCATTTTGAGGACGTGCCAAATCATACCGCTGAAAACTCAACCAAAAAGAATTTATGAAGGGAACAAAAACAACAATTAAAACAGCAACCAAAGCTGGGGTGGTAAGCATAAATCCAAACCAGCCCTCACCCGAAAATAATCTTCTGAAGGGTTTCGTACGAATTTCTGTTGGCTGTTCTGTCTTACTCATAACAATGAAATTCCTTCAAAATTTTAGCTGGTCTGTTGGTTTCCAACAGACCAGCTATTTTATCTTACAAAACAAAGATATTTACTAAGGCACGCATTCAAATTCTGCAAGACCAGAAGCCATGTTATCCAGGGCTTCCTGGGCAGTCTGTACGCCTGCCAAAGCTTTATGGAACTCAGTCTGACCAATATCGACGAAGTCGCCGTACCAGGTCAATGTTGACAGACCGCGCACATTATCCAACTGGGCGTAAAAACCAGCCCAATGGGGGTATTGTGCAGTTAAATCTGCATCAGTATACAGGTCTGTCCAAATCGGTAACAAACCGATTTCTTTAGCAATGACAACATTGGACTCTACACTGGTCATATACTCTATGAACTTCCAGGCAGCTTCTTTGTGTTCGGAAGTTGCGGGGATTGCGAAGGCTTCAGGTAAGGTCAGTGATTTTCCTCCAGCAGGGACAAGGCCTATTTCGATTTCTCCTGCAACACTGGAAATAGTCTCATCATCGGCTAATGGCTTTAATCCTGAAATGCCTTGTGGGAAGAACAGCGAATTGCCAGTCAGGAAGAGATTTTGAGCGTTCGCTTGATCATAGGTCATGCCCGCAGGATTGGAAACACCGTTATTGAGGGATTCGATTGCGAATTCCAGACCTGCAAGAGTATTGGGATCTGTGTTAAATAAGAAACAACCTTCTTTATCAACAACCTCGCCACCGAAGGCATATGTCCAGAAATGGAACTCGTTCATGAGAGACCATTCTTGGTTCCAATACGGATCCATTCCATATTCAACGACACCTGCAGCAACAGCGGACTGGCTTTGCTCGACAAATTCTTCCCATGTCGTTGGTGGTGCCTCAAAACCTGCTTCAGATAACTTGGCTTCGTTGTAATAGAAGAAGCGAGTATCATTATTCCAGACAACCCCGTGAAGAGTGCCATCTGGACAAGTAAACAAATCGACCAATCCCGGGATCATGCCGTCAGTAAAACCTGCAGGCATGTAGTCATCCAATGGAGTCGTCCAACCCGCTCCACACCATTCATTTACCCAGCCATTGTCAAATTCCACAACATCATAGGCGCTTCCCCCGGTTGCCATTTCAGGAATAATCTGATCAGCAACTGAATCCCAATCACTTTGAATCAAAGCAACTTTAATACCGGTTTCTTCCTCAAACTGTTTAATTCGGGGTTCGTAGACATCTGCCCATTCAGCTTCATGCTTGGGGAAGATAACAGTTATTGTTTCAGTTTCCACCACTGGATCTTCGGTTTCGGCTTCGACTTCGGCTTCAGTTGGTTCAGGATCGGCTTCAACAGGTTCTGCAGCCTGTTCAGTCTCGACTGCTTTTGGTGCACAGGCAGTGAGCGCCATAACTAAAATCATCAATACAAACAGACCTTTTTTTTCTATTTTCATTTTTTCTATCTCCTCAAATCAGTTAGATTTTTTGGGATAGCTAGCCCTGGCAAGATTGAGTTATAATCTCAACCGAGGCGTAGCTATAGTCGTTTGGGAGCTCTGCAAAACTCTTCGACTGGTTACGCCTTTCTTTGATGGTTTTTCGCTTCCTAATTTTCACCTCCTTTTCTATGCAACGTATGGGAAATTAAATTAAATGAATCTAGTAGGATAAATCTTATACTAGGTGATGTTTAAATTGAGGTAAAAATTCTTTATGCTGGGTGAAAAGCTCATTAGTCATCTCTTTGATCTCAGCCAGCGACAAAACAGCCGCTGTCAGCGGGTCATGGGCGATGGCACGGTACACAAGAGTTGGATCACCTGAGATGGAGCCTTGAATAGCCATCTCTTCGATTCCACTAGAAAGCTGGGTCAGCAGGGCTGTTTCAGGTGGCAGCGCGCCAACGTGGAGGGGGTGAAAACCAGCGCGATCAACAACGACAGGTACTTCTACGCAAGCGTTCTCGGGCAGGTTTGTAATGAGTTGTGTATTTTGCACATTGCCATTAAACTTGAAGGAACTACCTCCTTGGAGTGCATTGATGATATAGGCAGCGTATTCATGGCCGCGTTCAAGATCTTCAGGTGTTAGAGGGCTGGCTAATGCCTTTTTAACTTGATCTTTCCAGGTGGCTTCATTGTGCTGATATTCCTTAAGAATATAGGCGTATTCACCGGGATTCCAGTTTGTGCCATGAGTGCAATATTTTTCGATCAAGTCAGGGCGCTTACGGAACCACCAGTTGTACTCAGAATTATGTCCGCTTGATTCGGTAACGTACTTACCAAGAGCAAGATACATTTCGTTTCGGACAGGTTCTGCGTTATAGATTTCCTGTCGCTCGGTAACAGCTTTGTGAATGAGTGGGTAAGCATCTGCGCCATTCCATTCATATTTGAGATACCAGGCCTGATGGTTGATCCCGGCACACAGATAATCGATCTCATCATAAGCCGCGCCGATCCAATCAGCCAGCATCATGGCAGTTCCCTGTACCGAGTGGCACAATCCTGTCACTTTAATAAAGGTCTGTTTTTGGAGGGCAGAGACGAGCATGGCCATTGGATTGGTGTAATTTAGCAGTATTGCGTTAGGACAATGTTTCTCCATATCGCGAACGATATCCATCATCGGGTTAATGGTGCGTAGGAAACGAAAGATACCACTTGGACCTCTAGTATCACCTACATTTATATCTACTCCGAATTTCTTGGGAATTTCAATATCATGCCGCCAGACTTCAGTGCTGCCAGCAAGAATCGTGGTTAGGACAACATCCGCGCCTTTGAGCGCTTTAACCCTATCCAAAGTAGCTTCTACTTTTGCAGGGTGGTTACCAGCGTCCACTAATTTATTAACCCGTTTTTCAGCCCATTCGAGCCGCTCTGAGTCTATATCCATCAAAGAGAGGGTGGCATCCTGCAACCGCGGGAAGGTTAGAATATCACGGACTAGCTCAGTAGTAAAATCAAGGCTGCCCGCTCCGATAAAAGTAATTTTTGCCATAGTATTTATCCTTTCATACCACTTAAGGTTATGCCTTCAACAATCCAACGTTGAACAAGTAAAAAGATGAACAAAACTGGGAGAATAACCAGGACAGAGGCTGCCATCGTCAGGTTGGTTTTATCAACCATTCTATTCGAAAACCAGGTCAATATAATAGGTAGTGTGCGGACTTTATTTTCAGTCAGCACAATCAATGGCCAGAGATAGGCATTCCAATTGAACATAAATGTTAACATGCCAAAGGTTGCCAGGGCTGGCCCCAATTGAGGTAAGACTACGCTTCGG
>CAYORF010000034.1:0-23702 GCA_964406305.1 uncultured Anaerolineales bacterium
CTGGGCTGCCGGCCCCAGTCTGGCCCTGGTAGTAGTTATGATCCACGCGATCTGGACCTATGTGGGTTACAACACGGTAATCTATCTGGCAGGTCTGGGTAACATCCCTGCCGAGATGAATGACGCAGCAGAAATCGATGGTGCCAGTAGGTGGGATGTATTCCGCTATATCACCTTCCCGCTTCTTTCTCCAACCACTTATTTCCTATCCTTAATAGCCATTATCGGTACTTTTAAAGCCTTTGCCACCCTATGGGTCTTCCGAGAGAGTTTGGCTCTTGGCACAACGAACACCTTCAGTGTGGCCATCTTCCTGGAATTTTTCGAAAAGCTGCGCTATGGGTATGCTTCAGCCATGGCATTTGTGCTGTTTGCCATTATTCTGGGTTTGACGTTTATCAATAATCGTTTCCAGGGATCAAAAGTGTTTTATTTGTAAAACGAAGGAAAGCGGATATGAATCTTACGCGTTCGCCTATTATGAAGGTACTGGTTTACCTGCTGTTGATCATCGGGGCTTTTGTCTCCCTGGTGCCATTCGTATACATGATCTCCACTTCCTTGAAGACAATAGGCGAGGCTTTAGGAACTCAATTCTTTCCCAAGATCCCTCAGTGGGGTAACTATCTGGAAGCCTGGGATCGAGCGAATTTTTCGCGGTATTTTATCAACAGTCTGAAGATCACTATAATTTCCTTGTTAGGTAGTGTGAGTATCAGCATCCTGGCTGCCTATGGTTTTGCCCGCATTAAATTCCCCGGGCGGGATCTGATCTTTGGTATTCTTTTGAGCACGATGATGATCCCGGCCATGGTGACCATTATCCCCAACTTCCTGACCGTTACCTGGTTGGGCCGGATAGGTCCCATCAAGTGGATTAATAACTGGCCGGCTCTGACTGTCCCCTTTATGGGTAGTGTTTTTAACATTTTCCTGCTACGGCAGTTTTTCGCCCAGATCCCGGATGAGCTCTTTGATGCAGCGCGCATTGACGGATCTGGACATTTGCGCTTTTTATTCCAGGTGGTTTTGCCGTTGTCAAAGGCTCCCTTGATGGTGATCCTGGTGCTGACTTTTATGGGTTCCTGGAACTCGCTGGCCTGGCCCTTGCTGGTGACAAACACACCTGATTGGCGCCCGATTTCTGTGGGATTGAGTACCTTTGTCACTGAAGCTGGGCAGGAATTTCACTTAATCATGGCTGGGGCTTTTATCACGATCATCCCGATCTTGATATTATATTTCTTCACCCAAAAGCAATTTACTGAAAGCATTGCCCGTAGTGGGCTCAAAGGATAATTAATAAAGGAACTTTATTGATTGAAGGAGGTGATGTCTCATAAAACCCGGTATAAATGTTTGTTTTACCAGACAATATTATTGAGGAGAAAAAATGCCTAAGAAACTGATCACAATTTTGTTTGCTTCGCTCTTGGTGCTCTCGATGGTACTGAGCGCCTGCGCACCACCTCCAGCACCTACAGCACCTACAGAAGAACCGGTTGTGGAAGAAGTGGAAGAACCTGTTGTTGAAGAAGAGGAAGAAGCGGTAGTCGTAGAGGAACCGATGCTGGACCTCAGCGGTACCACTGTCCAATTCTGGCACGTCTACGGGGAAGGAGATCCACTCAGTGAAGTCATCACACCTCTGATAGAAGAATTCAATGCCACAAATGAGTATGGCATTACCGTTGAGGACTATGACCAGGAAGATTATGGTCCCCTGGAAGATAAAGTCAATGCCGGCATTCAATCCGGTGATATTCCTCAACTCGTCCAAGCCTATACCAGCGCTATCAATAACTGGAACCTGGTGGATCTGGTTGTGGATCTGGAAGCGTTCGTGTACGATGCGGATTACGGTCTGACCGAAGAAGAGCTGGCAGATATTTATCCGACTGTCCTGCAATTGGGTATGACCCAGAGTGGAGAACGTTTATCCTGGCCTTTAAGCCAGTCTGCCAATTCCATGGTATACGATATTACCTGGGCCCAGGAGCTAGGTTTTGAGGCCGCACCCACCACATCGGGAGAGTTGAAAGAACAGCTCTGTGCTGCTTCTGAAGCCAACCTGACCGACGACAGCCCAGACAATGACGGTGGCACTGGTTTGGTTTGGTATCCCAATGCCAATAACTTGCTGGGATTCATCCATGCCTTCGGCGGCGATCTTCTGAATGATGAAGGTACAGCCTACGAGTTCAATACTGCCGAGGTCAAGGCAGCTGCCATGTTTATCAATGATCTGCGCGACTCAGGCTGCACCTTTGAGACCGAGAGCTATCCCAACCCGGAGCAGGCTAACCGCTTGGCTCTGGTGACACTCAGTTCCACTTCCGGTCTGACTTATTATGGATATGCCTATGCAGATGGCGCATTCCCGGATGATGATTGGGGCTTCCTGCCTTTTGTAGGTCCAGATGGAGGATTAGGCACTGATGCTTACACCCAGTCTGTTGGTATCTTCAAATCCACCCCGGAACAGGAACTGGCTTCCTGGATTTTCCTCAAATTCCTGACCTCAGCAGAGAATCAGGCCACTTGGATCGAGGCCAGCGGCTACTTGCCCACTCACTTCTCCACTGAGGTGATGTTGGCTGATTACATTGCTGCTGTGCCGCAGTATCAATCCACAATGGCTATCGCTCAGCTAGGTCAGACTGAGCCGGAGACCTTCACGGCTTGGTATTCTGTCCGCCGGGCAATGTCGGATGCTGCTGCCGAGCTTTACGCAGCGGAAGATGAAGCTGCAATCGATGCCATTTTGGCTGAACTCGATATCACGGCTGCTGAACTGGTAGCTGAAGTTGAGTAAGAACGAACCTTGATTTACAAAAACACCTGCCGGGAAACTGGCAGGTGTTTTTTTGTTCTTTTTGATAGGATACGGTTTCCTCTAAGGAAACCGTATCCTTGTTATGTGACTCACACATGTTTGTTACGGAACTATGAACGTTCCTATCACCGGATCATGATCAGATTTGTGGATAAACCCTTCATCATCTGAGAGGGGCAGGGGGTAATCGGCGTTGCAGTGCAGCACATTCACCTCTACCAGGTAAGCTTCCAGATTTTCATTCACAAGAATATGATCCAGCACCTGGGAGGATCCCTGATAAACATAGCTGTAGCGTTCTTCTGGCTCCAGCCAATCGAAGAGATTGATCAATCCAGAGTTTTCCAGCGTTTGCAGGGGCAGCGATCCGTAGTAGGAATTCATGTCACCCATCACAGCCAGGAGGGTTCCGGGGTGCTCTTCCTGAATCTCCTGGGCGATCTCGGCGTTCCAGTCGGCCTGGGCATTTCGCCGTGGTTCTGTGGCCTTTTCACCACCGCTCATACTGGTGAAGTGATTATTAAGGAAGTACAGACTCTCATCTGAACCTACTAACTCGACTTCAATCATTAAAGGAGGACGGCTGGTGATATTGCCGGGAGAAGGATATTGGACAGTATCAATGATCGCGGCTTGATCTCCGCGCACCAAATATCCCACATCAATACCGCGGCTGTCGGTCCCTTCTATGAGAGCTGCCTGATAACCATACTCAGCCAACAGAGGATCGGCAGCGATATCCTCCAGGATCTCAAGGTTCTCAACTTCCTGGAAGCCAATCACAGTTGGCAAACCTGCGGCCTGGATGGTCTGAGCCACCCGCGAGATACTTAGTTTATATTCTCTTACCTTTGGCAGCGGAGGACTGCTGGGATGGGGGACTACAAAGTCAAACAGGTTTTCCACATTCCAGGTCATAACACTGAACTTACCTGCCTCCAGGGACTCAAGGGGGTTGATTTCCGGGAGCTGGTTCTGAACAGCATACTCAGCAGTGGGTTCGATCTTGTAATTGCCAAAGGAGTAGGACAAAACGCCCACCAACCCGGAGACTGTATCGCCCACAGCAGTAAATACTTCCTGATTGTCCCTGTTTTCATAGGTTTCGCTGCTGCCATCATCCACAAAGATCAGCATGCCCTGGTCCTGACCCTGCCAGACGCGGGAAACATCATGTTTGGGAAGAACTATTGCATATTCTCCATAGCGCGTAGTTGGACCCACTACCAGTGCAGAACCTGTTACAGATACCAGGCTGCCTTCCAGGGCTTCAAAATAAGCCTGGCTTTCAATGTTATCCACCGGTGGATCCAGAGCCGTTGGGACAGGTATGAAACTGCTTCTAAGAACGACAACATTGGCAGGGGAGGTGATGTCCAGCTGGGTTTGCAGGAAAGCCTCCCGGACCCGGCCAGTAACCGAAACTAGATCTCCAGGAGCAATCTCGGGCAGATTTGGACCTGTGCTGATGAACAAACCTGGAGACGTATTGGGATCATTGTCTGTTCTAAGTTCCTGGATCCAGAAACCTTCTAGTTCAGGGAATATTCCAGTGACCACACCTTCCGTTGTGATAGTGGAAAGGATATAGGGAGAGCTGGATTCATTACCCTGGACTGCCCAGATAGGAACAGAATCTCCCGAGAAGGTGTAGGTTTCAATTCCTCCAGCGGCTTCCGGGTAGTTATCTGAGACAACCTGGTAATTACTGAATCTCACAAACTCGGTGCTGTTCTGCAATTTTGCCTGGAATTCCAGGTCGATCATTTCTCCATTGCCGCCTATTTCCGGGATCTCCCAGATCACGGTATCTCCTTCTAAGCGGCCGTTATTCTGGACTTCGGTTACTTCCAAGCGGGGATCAAGAGGCGCCTGGACGACCAGGTTAGTATCACGCTCATCTCCGCGATTGATCACCGTGTAGATCACATTGAAAGGATCTCCAGGGCTAGCTGTCGTGGGCGGCTGGGCCTGGATGTAGAGGCCTGGGGGATAAATTCTCACCAGGTCGCTTTGCAGTCTTGGGTAAAGCCTCAGATTGCCGTCCAACAACTCCAAAATGCCTGTGATCTGGTAATACTGGTCGGATTCTATCTCTTCAACAGTGATGCCGGTTTCTTTATCGATATATAGAGACACCAGGTTGCCGGACTCATCAAAGAGATCGACTTCAAAGCTGTAAGTCATCTCTTCCACACGAGCTATCCGACCCTCGACCTCGACCAGTCGCCCCGGGAAATATCCAGGTTCAGTATTGATTGTATCCAGGGCTGTTTGTTCAGGTGTCAGGAGTGTATCCTTGTTTCCTGGTGTGATGATTTCAACCAGATCTTCTGAAGAGGGGATGAGTTCGATCGAATCCCGATATAACTCAATTTTTCCACGTACCTGGACCCTGGACCCTAGCGGTATTACCAGTGAGTCTCCTGCGCCGGAGACGTAAACTTGGACACCGCCGCTTTCATCCTCAACATAAAATTTGGCTCCGCTGCCAGCATAAAATCCGCCCACATACATTGTGCTGAATCCTTCAATGACCACTTCTTTGTCGATTAAATCTCTGGCTGTGCTGATAGGGATAGCCGCACCCCCAATCTCACCATGAAAAGGAGCTGCAAATGCAGGTAGGACCCAGTTCCCAGCTTCAAGATAAACATTGCGGAATGTATATCCGCTGAATGTAAACTCAGCCTGAAGTGGAATGGAGCCAATAAAAGTTTCACCATTCTCAATGGAAGATATTCTGGTTGTGATCAAATTGCCATCCTGCTGGAACCCTTCCCCGTTTTCCTGCAGGTGGATATGATCTGGGAGGGGGATGGACAGCAGGTTATTACTTAGATCCTTTCCTGTTTGATTGTGGATTTGGAATTCAACTGTGAACTCTTCTCCGGGATTCACCTGATAGGGAAAGCTCACATCGAGTCCCAATAGATCTGCCAATTCGTGATTATTGGGGCTGCCTGTGTTCAGCAGGGAGGGATTGCTGTTTAGAGAAAAATCGATTCCGTTATCATTTGTGTCTCCACCCCTGGTTAAGAGAGCTTCAGGAGAGCGCTGCAAGGATAACCCTGGCTGCATTTCAACGGCAGGATGGCCTTCGACCATACCTCCAGGACCGGTGCCCCAACTGAGCTGATCAGCAACCTGGCCATCTTCCCGTAAAGACAATCCGCCCCGATTGGGGACCAATGGCTGACTGATACTTCCGTCAGGCTGGATGGGAAAGAGCTGCCCGGATTGGATCAGGACATAATATCCCAGTGGGGGGACTAAGGTTTCTTCTGTCCATTGGTAAAGAATGATCTCATCGCTGGAATCGTTCAATTGGTACCAGAGGGTATATCCATTCAGGTCAGCGATTGTTGTGCCTGCATTATATAGCTCGATGAAATCGGCCTGGTTATTGCCATCCACGCCTGTGAACACCTCGCTGATCAGGATGCTGACCGGGACGTTTCCCAGCGAAGATTGTGGGTCGGATATTTCCCCCGAGCTTTTACAACTGGTGATCATTAGTAGGATCATTATCCAAAGCAGGTGTTTAACATTTTTCATGATTTCCTCGCCACTAATCATTTTTCGATACTTTACCTAGCATTGTACTTCTCTCCTACTTTATTAGCCATTAATTGATATCAGTTTTTCTCTTATTTTCTTGAAATTGATACTACATCATTCCAAATGCCAGTGTGCGTATGTCATGCTAAAATACTTGAGCAGGTTAAATTTATTTAAGGAGGGTATTTGTGCTGGTTCTAATCCGCGGCGGTGGTGATCTGGCCAGTGGAGTTGCAGTTCGTTTGCACCATTCTGGTTTTGAAGTTATGCTCACTGAACTGCCCACCCCCTTGGTCGTTCGCCGTACGGTTTCCTTTGCAGAGGCAGTATCTGATGGAAGAAAGGAAGTTGAAGGCATTACTGCAGTATTGATCCGGACTCCAGGAGAAGTTAAAGAGTCTGTCCGGGCTGGATATATCCCAGTATTAGTCGATCCGGATCTGGCTTGCCTGAAAGAGGTTCGACCGGATGTTGTTGTGGATGCCCGGATGAGGAAAAAACCACCTGCAGAAGGTAAAGAATTGGCCACGTTGGTAATAGGGTTGGGACCTGGTTTTATTGCTGGAGAGAATTGCCACGCGGTGATTGAAACCAACCGGGGCCACAACCTGGGCCGGGTTATTTGGGCGGGTCCACCCCAGGAAGGTACCGGTATCCCGGGCGTGGTCCAAGGCTTTGCTTCAGAACGGATCCTGCGGGCTCCTGAAGATGGGAAACTGGTCACCGGAGCAAAGATCGGAGACGAGGTCAAGAATGGCGCTGTGATCGCTTTAGTTGGCAGCCAGGCAGTTCTGGCTCCCTTCGACGGCGTTTTACGGGGATTGATCAAACCCGGCACCCAGGTAATAAAGGGGATGAAGATCGGTGATGTCGACCCTCGTGATGACCCAACAATCTGCACTCTGGTATCGGATAAATCCCGGGCCGTCGGGGGAGGTGTGCTGGAAGCTATTCTGGCCTGCCCGGATCTAAGGTCTGGATTATGGATCTAAATCATAGATTCCGATTAGATCAAAATTCTAAAACTGCCCTGGTAGGATCGGGCGGAAAAACTACCTTGATGTTCCAATTGGCCCAGGATTTTGGAACCCGGGTGATTTGTACGACTTCCACTCATATGGCGCTGGATCAGTTAGATGCTGCGGATCATCATTGGGTCTTGAATGATCTTGATGATCTTCCGGATTCAACTGAGGATCTGTCTGGAAAGGTATTGCTTTTTACCGGTCCGCAAGTAGAAGAAAACCGGGTTGGTAGTCCAGCCCCGGAACTCATGGAAGCGCTTAAAGTGTTGTCGGATACCTGGAATTGTCCCATGATCATTGAGGCTGATGGTGCCAGGAAACTGCCTATCAAAGCCCCCTCTGAGCATGAACCGGTTATTCCTGTGTTCGTTACCACTGTGATAACTGTGATCGGCCTGTCCGGTTTGGGCAAACCGCTTACTGAGGAATGGGTCCACAGACCAGAGATTTATTCTTCTCTTGTAGATCTGCCTTTGGGCGCCAGATTGGAAAGTGAACACCTGGTCAAAGCGCTGACGTCTCCGCAAGGTGGTTTGAAGAATATCCCAGTAGATGCCAGGAAGATCTTGCTTATCAACCAGATCGACAGTTTCCCAAATTGGAAAACATTTTATCCCCAGCTAGATACCCTGCTGGCCAATTACTCAGCGGTTGCTTTTACCGTGCTGGAAGACCAGATGCTGCTGGAGGTCCATGAACGGATTGCCGGGATCGTTCTGGCAGCTGGAGGTTCTTCCCGATTTGGAGAACCAAAGCAACTCCTGGATTGGTTTGGGAAACCCTTGGTGAAATTTGTCACTGAAAAAGTTATAGCAGCTGGCTGTTCCCCGGTAGTAGTAGTCACCGGAGCGGACCATGATAGCGTTTCTCGGGCACTGGATGGGGTCGAGGTTGAAATCGTCTGCAATACTGGCTGGCAGGTTGGGCAGAGCTCTTCTGTTCGGGCAGCTATCCAGTCTCTCCCGGGAGATATTAGTGCGGCAATCTTTAACTTGGTAGACCAACCCCTCATCCCGGTAGAGCTGATTAAAGAGCTAATGAAGAAACATGCCAGAAATCCAGCCCCGATCATCCTGCCAACTATTGATGGAAAACCGGCTAATCCTGTGCTTTTTGACCAACGTGTGTTCACTGACCTGGAAAAGTTGGAAGGAGATGTTGGCGGTAGGACATTATTTGATAAATATCAACCTGTTACCATCCCCTGGGATGATCTGGCCAGTCAGGTGGATATAGATACTCCGGAAGCTTACCAGAAGATCCGTTTTGCGAATGAAGCTGGGAATTGATTCAAGGTACCCTTAACGGAAATTCCGGATATTACTTTATAGTACAATTTCATTAGGAAGAATATTCGCCCAGGATGACCGTCCATTTTCTGGTGAAAAAATCGAATAAGGGAAATTATTCTCTTCAGAAAAAAGTGAGAGAAAATGTCTGCTGATGTCATTCGGACTTTTATTGCAGTAGATTTACCAACCAGTGTTCTGGATGCTTTGGGTCAGATCTCATCTCAGCTCCAGGAAAAAATGCCTGGAACGGCTGTGCGTTGGGTCGATTTTACTAAAATGCATCTGACTCTGAAGTTCCTTGGTGATATTTCCGCAGAAAACATTGCCATGGTCGAGAAGATCCTCCAATCAGAAGCCTCCAAAAGGCAGGTGATGGAGATCGGGATTGGCGGCATTGGAGCATTTCCTAAAGAACGCCATCCCCGTGTGATCTGGATCGGAATTGAAGCGCCGACGGATTTATTTGATCTCCGGCGTGGGATTGAAGATGGTGTGGCTCGCTTGGGCTATAACTATGATAAATACGAGTTCACACCCCATTTGACTTTGGGGAGGATCTCCCGTAAGGCCTCGGCCCGGGATGTCAGAACCGTGGGCGCAGTTCTTCATGATTTCCAGGTGGGATTCATTGGTGTGGCCCGGATCGAAGCAGTGCACTTATATCGCAGCGATCTAAAACCAGATGGAGCGGAATATACGCGGCTCTTCTCTGCCAAATTAACAGAACAGGATGGGGCAGGTCCCCAGTTATGATTAGATACGAGGTGAATTCTGGAAACTAGGAAAGTAGCGGACTTTATTGTCAAGGTGTTAGATGATAGGAAGGGGGAAGACATCCATTTGTTGGATATCCACGAAAACTCAATCTTGGCTGATTATTTTGTTATTTGCTCAGGGACCAGCTCCCGGATGGTAAAGGGGCTGATGTCTGAAATTGAGGATGAGGTCAAAAAGAAGTTTGGCCTAAATGGCCGCATAGAAGGTGAATCCAATTCCGGTTGGATGCTGGCAGATTACGGATCTGTGATCGTGCATATCTTCTCTCCCAAGAAACGGGAGCATTACAGCCTAGAAGAGCTGTGGTCTGAAGCGAAAACAATCCTGCGTTTGGTGTAAGATAGTTATTTTGCTCGTCGTCCCGGGACGACATTTTCTCAAAAACGCCCGATGACGGGCGTTTGAGCATCATGGTAATCCCCATCCCCCGTCTTTTAACTCCCGTCCCCTGTCTCCGGTCTTGCGCGCAGCGCATCCCGTCCCCCGTCTTCCGTCTACCGTCCTTACATCTACATTGTCCCCTTAACCATTCCACCATCTACAGTTAACATCACCCCTGTGATATAGGAGGATGCTGGTGATAACAGGAATGCAGCTGCCCGGCCGATCTCGTCCGGAGAAGCCATCCGTCCTAGAGGGCAATCAGCTGTGATCTTGTCCATTTCCATTTCCACAGTAGAGCCGTCTTGTTCTGCTCTGAATTCCAATATTTCCTGAACTCGTTCGGTTTTTGTCCAACCTGGTAAGATCGAGTTGAACCGGATCCCTTCTGGGCCCAGTTCCAGCGCAAGTGACTTGGTTAAACCTACAGTTGCTGCCCGAATGCTGTTAGAAAGGATCAGGTTGGGGATGGGCTGCTTGACAGAGAAAGACGTAACGGTCACCACACTGGCCGAACTGGATTTCTTCAGATAGGGCAGGGCAGCTCTGATCAGGCGAACATGGCTTAAGAACGCCAGGTTGGTGGCATTCTGCCATACCTCTTCAGTATGAGCTTCAAATTTCCCTGAGGGAGGGCCGCCAGTATTGGTGACCAGTAGGTCCAATCCATTCATAAGCTTTGCCGCCTTATTGATTAAATCCTGGGCGCCATCAGGGCTGGCTGCATCACCTGCCAAGTAGTGGATCTCAGCTCCAGTTTCACTTTGGAGTAATTTGGCCGATTCTTTGAGGCGTTGTTCGTCCCGTCCATTGATAACAACCCGGCAGCCTTCTTCTGCCAGGATCTTGGCTGCTGCAAATCCCAATCCCCGGCTGGAACCAGCCAGAAATGCTTTTTTCCCTTTTAATAATAGATCCATAGTTTCTCCTTAGATCAATTCGATCCGGTCTTGGATGATTGGTAGGTGGGGATAATGATTTTCTACCCAGGTCACAATTTTCTGTAAACTGCGTTGTGTATGGGCGCCGCTATTGCTGAGGTAGGTGCACCCAATCAAGGCTTCCTGCCAGCGGTCCTGGTAGTCTAGCTCTGCAACCGAAATGTTAAATTCTCTCTGCAGTCGAGTGATGAGTGGTTTCAGCTGGCTTCTCTTTTCCTTCAGGGAAGCACAAATGGGAATACTCAAATGCAGGGTAAGTAAACCTATTGCCATTTAATTCACTCTTTTTTTGGATTGCCTTCAGTCCAGGACGAATGTCCGAATTGCCCAGATTCCAGTAGAAGGGCTTGATCCAATTCGTCAGAAGATAATTCCCCTTCTACCAGGTTGAGGTTCAGGACCTTGGAAAAGCTATTAGCCAATGTTTCGGCAGCTCGATCCCAGCTGATCTCAACGCCCAGTACATCATAAACAGTGGCCGCCTTCTGAAGCAGCACTTCGCCGGCCTTTTGGCGTTCAGCATTTGTCTGGTAGCGTAGGGCTTTAGTAATTCGAGTCAAATCCCCAATCAAGGGGAGGCTGCCGTGTTGGAGCAGACCAGTTTTTTTACGGGCTTGGGCGCTGCCGATGATCTTCCTCCCATTTGCGGTGATCTCAAAATCGGATGGATTTTCAAAGCAAACCGGCTGGTGATGGGCCTCCGGGTTCTTGCCCGCATGCACTTCCACAGGCAATCCCATCTGGGACAGGGCTTCGAACAAAGCACGGGAGATATGCTGGTAGCTATCCATTAAATTGCCTGCCAGTCGGGGATCGCTTTTCGGTCCGATCACCGCATAGGTCAGCTCATCGGTATGAAGGATAGCCCGCCCCCCGGTTGGACGGCGAACAAGGTCCCAACCATTGGCTGAGAGTTGATGTAAATCAACATCAGAATAAGCCTGACTGTATCCCAGAGATAGACAGGGTGGGTCCCAGCTGTACAGGCGCAGGGTGGGAGGAGCTTCTCCCTGTTCCACCGCGGCCAGGATAGCTGAATCAATAGCCATGTTTCGGGTGCCAGGCATTGGATCGGAGAGAATCAGGCGCCAGGTTGTCAGTGGAAAGGTCTCAGTCATAGGGAGAATTATAGCTTATCCATTCCTGATGACTTTTTAATTCATTAAGGAGGACAAGGATTAATCTTCATGAGAATGACCAAAAAACAGGCCAGGTGGAGGATTAAGACCAAAAATAAGCCTATTTTCGTTAAAAACGCTCCTTCTAAGTGGTTTTTTCCTTGCAAAAAACAATACTTTCATATATACTGTGGGTTAATAGTGGGTGAAAGTGGTAAATAGTGGTTCGCCGGGAAACCGGCGATCTGTGTTTAATAAGGGAACCGAACATATGTTCTTAGGTCAATATCGGCACTCCTTAGATGATAAAGGCAGGATGATTGTACCAGCTCGTTTTCGAGATTTGCTGGACGGTACGATTTATTTAACCCAGGGTTTTGATCAAAACCTGCGGGTCCTACCGGAAGCCGCTTTTGTATCCATATATGAGCGGGTCACTGAGATGAGTTCCACCAATCCTACAGCCCGTCAACTCCGGCGCCTGATCTTCTCCACAGCTCAACAGGTGGATATAGACAGCAATGGGCGGATACTGATCCCAAAATACCTTCGGGATGTTGCCAATTTATCCGCCGAAGCTATTGTGGTGGGCGTGGGAGAAGCTTTAGAAATCTGGTCCCCAGATGCCTGGGACGCCCAGAATCAGCTTCTTCAGGATGCCGATTCTAACGCGGAAAGATTCGCTGCCTTAGAAATTTAGGATATCCGATGCAGCATGTGCCTGTACTTTATCAGGAAGTTTTAGAGGTTTTAAATCCAGTCCCCGGTGGTTTCTATGTTGATGGCACTATAGGAGCAGGAGGGCACAGTAGGGGAATACTGGAAAGAAGTGCTCCGGACGGGATGTTGATAGGTTTCGACCGGGACCCGGCAGCACTGGCTATAGCAGCGAGTAATCTGGCCGAGTTTTCGGACCGGGTCACACTAATACATAGTTCTTATCAGGAAATGGTTTCGCACCTTAACAACAGAAATTGGCATACCGTTGATGGCATATTGATAGATTTGGGTCTGTCGTCCATGCAGCTGAATACGCCGGAAAGGGGATTTTCCTTTCGATACGATGCTCCTCTGGACATGCGATTTGATCCTACCCAATCATTTTCAGCTTCAGATCTGGTAAATGAATACACCAGGGAAGAATTAGCAGAAATCATCTTCACTTATGGAGAAGAAAAATTTTCCAGGAGAATTGCCAATGCAATCATTGCGAACCGCCCTCTTGCTACGACAAAGGAATTAGCAGAGTTAATTAAAGGCGTTGTTCCACATTCTAGATCAAAGATACATCCGGCGACTAGAACTTTCCAGGCGCTGAGAATTGTCGTAAACAATGAGTTGGATGCTTTAGAGGCATTCTTACCCGCGGCGCTGGAAGTATTGAGACCAGGAGGGCGGTTGGCAGTCATTGCTTTCCATTCATTGGAAGACCGGATAGTAAAGAGATATTTTCGCCAGGAAAGCAGAGATTGTATTTGCCCACCAGAGATCCCGATTTGTGTGTGTGAGAATAAGGCAAGGATCAAAGAGATAACCAGGCGTCCGATCCGTCCCGAGGATCATGAAATTCACGAAAATCCCCGGGCCAGAAGCGCCAAATTGCGAGCAGCAGAAAAAATTTTTTAGAATAAGTGGCACAGGGCTTGCAATTAATTAAAGGAAACTTAGTAATTGCAAAGAGGAAAGCAACCAGGCATAAGTTATGACAGAATCCTTGAACCAGGCCTACTCGAATTCGCCACGGCGCCAAAAACTCCAGATTATCGGCAGTGTTTTTATGGCGATTGTGATCGCTGCGGTTATGTTGATCCTTTACCTGGTGGTTTCAGCCAGAGTGGTTTCCATGGGAAGGCAACTACAGCAAGCCAAAGATGAAATTGACCAGATGGTATATCAGGGCGTGAATTATCGCAACCAGATAGCTCAACTATCACGGTTTGATGTAATGGAATTAAAAGCGGTAGAGATGGGTTTCCGTGCTCCGTATCCGGGAGAGGTGTTTTATGTGCCGGTGCCAGGATACAAAATGGGACCCGAGACTCATGTTGATATCCAACAAGATACCCGACCGGCTGTGATCAATGTAAATTTATTGGAATATCACCAAAGTTTGATTGATTGGGTAGGGGAGCGGTTGAATAATATTCTGCGACCCTTTGAGGGTTTATGAACGAAAAGATCACTTATAACTGGCGTTTCATAACCATCGCGTTGTTGTTTAGCTTGTTTGGGCTGGCAATTATCGCTCAGATGGTACGCATTCAGTTGACTGTGAATAGCGGTGATCTTCCTAGCCCCAGTTTATTAGGACAGTGGGAGACAGCAGCTTCCCGGCGGGGATTGATCTTGGACCGCAACGGGCATTTGTTGGCAGGAAATCAGACAGCCTATGTGGTGGATGTCAATTTCAGTGAATTTTATCAGTCAGGTGAGATTGAAGAAGTAAAAATGCTGGCTGATCTGGCAATAGAAGTATTTGGAATAAATAATCAGTATTTGCTAGAGTTCCTGCGAGAGGAACCGAGGCCATTAACCAAAAATATCACCGTTGAGCGTTTTGCCTCTCAGGAGGACCTGCTCAATTTTCTGGCTCTGGTAGATAACTATTACGCGGGGATTCCGCGGGAGCTGGTCGATGGTGAACCATCTGAGGGAATCGCCATCTCACTTGAGGAAAGAGTTGAGGTGATAGATTGTTCTCATTTAATCAGGGTGAGCTGCACACCTCACCTAATCAGGTCCTACCCAGAGAAGAAGCTGGCGTCAAATATTATTGGATTTGTAATGAGAGATACAAAACAGGGTCAGTTGGGCATAGAAGAAAAATATGATTCTACGCTGTTCGGCAATGACCGGACCCTGTGGGCTTTGTGGGATCCTCATAAAGCTGATCAGGCCCCTGATCCGGACGATGGGGCAAATATCATTTTGACTATTGACAGCGTTCTCCAGGCTGATATTGAGAACATCCTTGATAAAACCATTCAGAAAACCGGTGCTCTGGCCGGTACTGTGATTGTGATGGACCCTCAAACCGGTGAGATACTGGCCATGGCTTCATCCCCGCGGGCGGATATCAATCAGTATTGGTCTGATGATTACCTGGATATTATCAACAACCACGAGAATGTATTTAATTATGCTATTAGAGCTTATGAGCCAGGTTCGGTTGTGAAAGTTTTGACCATGGCTGCCGCATTGGATGCAGGAGTTGTGGAACCTAATACCGAATTCATCGACGAAGGTCAGATCGAGATAGGTGGGGTGACTATCAAAAACTGGAACAAAAAAGCCTGGGGTCCCCAGAATATGACCTCCTGCATGCAGAATTCCCTGAATGTCTGTCTGGCTTGGGTGGCAACCGAACTGGAGTCAGAACAATTTTATAACTACTTCCAGGATTTTGGTTTTGGCCAGATGACCGGTATAGAACTTTCAGGAGAAGCTCCCGGGTTGGTGAAAAGCTACTGGAGCCCGGATTATACTCGTTCCGAACTGGGAACCAACGCCTTTGGACAGGGCATAGAGATCACGCCCATTCAGATGGTGAAGGCAATTTCAGCCGTTGCCAATAAAGGCGAAATGGTGGCTCCCCGGATTATCCACTCCATTGTGGATGATGGGTACCGTTATACACCTCCAAAAACTGTGGTGGGTCATCCGATTACTGCTGAAACAGCCCAGACGTTAACAGATATGCTTCAGGAATCCCTTCAGAATGAATCCTCCCTGGCGCTAGTTCCAGGGTACAGCCTGGCAGGGAAAACAGGTACCGCAGAAATTTACGTCCCCGGGCAAGGATATAAGAGTACAGCCACGAATACTTCATTCGTGGGTTGGGGACCTACTGATGATCCCAAATTCCTGGTTTATGTTTGGATATCCAAACCTTCAGCATCCATATGGGGTTCGGAGATTGCAGCGCCTGTATTTAGAAAAGTGGTCGAGAAACTGGTCATTCATCTGGGCATTCCGCCGGATGCAGTTAGAGTGGCTTTAGAGGAATAGATCGATGATTACATTGGGTGTGGTACTTGAAGTACTGACAGGAAAAACGTCCCGCTGGGCAGATCAGATCATTGCCGATGTGGGCATAGATTCCCGCACCCTGATACCTGGATCCATGTTTGTAGCCATGCAGGGGGAAACAGCTGATGGTCATGATTATGTCAGCGATGCGTTTGAAAAAGGTGCTTCATTTGCATTGATTGATAGAGCGGTTGATCCCCAGCTCCGGGTCATCGATTGCCGGCCGGGGTCGGATCTTGATCTGGATCAGGAAGTTGAAGTGCCGTTTTGTCTCCTGGTAGATGATACTTTGGAAGCGCTTCAGCGAGTGGCTGGAGAATGGCGGAAACGACTGGACCTGCGGGTGATCGCCATAACCGGCAGTGTTGGAAAATCCACTACGAAGGAACTTACCACAACAGTATTAAAACAACGTTACCGCACATTGAAGAATCCGGGCAATTTGAATAATGAGATCGGTTTACCAATGACACTCTGGCGTTTGAGTTCGGGGCATCAACGGGCAGTACTCGAGATGGGCTTTTATGTGCCCGGAGAGATCGAGTTCCTGTGCGAATTGGCCCAACCTGCGGTGGGCGTATTGACCACAATTGGCACTGTTCATGCCGAACGAGCGGGTTCTCAGGATGAAATTGCCCGCGGAAAATCAGAATTAGTCCAGGCTTTACCGGCTGGACCAGAAGGTGTGGCTATCCTCAATTATGACGATGAACGGGTCCGTGCGATGGCGGATCTAACTCAGGCAAGAATCTTTTATTATGGGTTGAGTCCGAATGCTGATCTATGGGCAGATGAAGTAGAAGGATTGGGGTTGGATGGTATCAAGTTCAGACTTAATTACCAGGGGGAGAGAATTTATCTGAAAGTTCCCCTGATTGGCAGGCACTCTGTACATACTGTTCTGCGTGCAGCGGCTGTAGGCTTGGTTGAAGGATTGACCTGGGAGGAGATTGGGCGCGGATTGAGATCAGAACACTCCCAGCTGCGTCTAGTAGCGGTCCGGACATCCAGTGGAGCCTTGATCCTGGATGATACCTATAACGCATCTCCAAAATCGATGCTGGCAGACCTGAACTTGCTAGAAGAGATGGATGGCCGCAAGATAGCTGTACTGGGAGATATGCTGGAATTGGGCCGTTATGAACACCAGGGTCATGTGAAAGTTGGGATCCGGGCAGCCGAGGTGGCAGATGTTCTGGTAACAGTAGGTGAGAGAGCAAATATCATTGCCAGGGCAGCAGCTGAAAATAGGCTGAAACAGGAAAGAATTCACTCATTTGTAGAGAGCACTGATGCGATTCCTTTTTTGAACGAATTTTTACAGGAAAACGATGTTGTTTTGGTAAAAGGATCAAGAGGCATGAGGATGGATAAAATAGTATCTGCCCTGGAGGTAGGATCATGAATAATACCTCGATGACATTGGCACTTTCAGCCTTTTCGTTCTTATTAACTATAATCTGGGGCCAGCCCCTGCTCAGAATATTGAGGATGCTTAAGATTGGTGAGCATATCCGGGTTGACGGACCCAAAAGTCATCTATCGAAATTAGGCACTCCCACAATGGGTGGCGTTTTAATCATGTTCCCATTGGCTTTGCTGACCATCCTGTTCAATGCCGTAAAAGTATTTGGTGTGTCAATTTTCGGCAACTCAACTCTGGTGCCGTTGGTCGTATTTGGAGCCTTTGCATTGATAGGCTCTATTGACGATTGGTTCAGTTTGAAAGAAATTCGGGATGGAGATGGGCTTTCTGCCCTGCCCAAACTCATTCTACAGTTAGTGATATCTATCGCCACTGTTTTAGTGCTGCGTCTGGTGTTGGATGTTCCTGAGCTGTATATTCCGGGGATTGATTTCGAGATTAAATTGGGTTTCTGGTACTTCCCAATTGCAGTGATAGTAATTGCGGGTTTTTCAAATGCTGTCAATTTTACAGACGGTTTAGACGGGCTGGCGGGGTTGATCTCCGCCACTGCTTTTGCGGTATACGGGGCGATTGCCCTTATCCAGGGGCAGATATACCTGGCCCGCTTCTGTTTTATCTTGGTTGGAGCAATTTTCGGATTCCTGTGGTTCAACGTGCACCCGGCGGAGCTTTTTATGGGAGACACTGGTTCTCTTGCCCTGGGCGCGACTTTGGCTGTAGTCGCATTGATGACCGGGCAATGGGCTGTTCTGCCGATCATCGGCATCATCCCGCTCAGCGAATTATTAAGTGTTGTTATCCAGGTAGTATTTTTCAAACTTACCAAAGGCCGGCGTGTCTTCAAAATGACGCCGCTGCATCATCATTTTGAATTACTAGGTTGGAGTGAGACCCAGATCGTACAGCGGTTCTGGTTAATTGGATTGGTCGCAGGTTTAGTAGGAATAGCGTTGTCATTAGTGTGATGAATAAAGATTATCAAGGTAAACACCTGGTGATTTTGGGAGCCGCCCGTCAGGGACTGGCTCTGGCAAAGTATCTAAGTGCTCACGGGGCAATAGTAACAGTTACAGATCATAAGGATGCAAAAGTGCTTCAAGACGTAATCAGCGATTTTCAGGAAGGCGAGATCAATTGGGTTCTAGGTGGACACCCGATTGAGCTATTGGACGGGGTAGATTATTTGTCCTTGTCCGGTGGCGTTCCCTTAACGATCCCGCTGGTGCAGGAAGCGCTTTTCCGAGGGATTCCACTCACTAATGACTCCCAGATCTTCCTGGAAATGGTTCCCTGTCCGGTGATAGGTATCACAGGGTCAGCTGGAAAAACAACGACCATATTATTGGTCGGTAAAATGGCAGGGGTTGCTCTTGAAGAATCTCGAACTTGGATCGGCGGGAATATTGGAAACCCCCTGATCAGTGATTTGGATCAGATGGAGCAGGATCATATTGCTGTCATGGAATTGTCAAGTTTCCAGTTGGAACAAATGAGCACTTCACCATCAATTGCCTGTATTCTCAACATCACACCCAATCACCTGGATCGCCACGGTACTATGCAGGCTTATACACGAGCAAAGGCCCGAATCCTGGAAGCTCAATCGGAATCTGATATTGCAGTCCTGAATCGAGAAGACCCGGGATCATGGGCGCTGCACAGCGACGTGCGGGGACAGCTGATCAGTTTCGGCCGCCAGAAACCTGGAAACGGGCAGGCTGGGACCTATTTGGAAGAGGATTGGATTTGTTATTGGGATGGGGAAGAATCACATCAGTTGATCCCAATAAAAAGTATTAAATTGAGGGGAGCTCACAATCAGATGAATGTGTTGGCTGCCTGCGCCATCGCTGCCGCTGCAGAATTCCCAGTAGAGGCAATGCTAAATGGTGTCGAAGCCTTGGAAGGTGTTCCGCACAGGTTAGAGCTTGTCCGGAAGTGGGGTGGGGCGGATTGGGTGAATGATTCCAAATCGACTACGCCAAAAGGCTCGATTGCTGCCTTAAATTCATTCCAGGAACCCTTGGTTTTACTGGCAGGTGGACGGGATAAAAACTTGCCCTGGCAGGATTTTTCGCAGTTGGTATTAAAACGGGTCAGGTATTTGATCCTCTTCGGCGAAGCTGCTGATCTGATCGAAAAATCCCTGATCGCCGAGCTGGGTCCGGGACAGGAATTGATTCCTTACCACAAATGTTCTGGATTAGAGGAAGCCATCAAGATAGCAGCGGAGATTTGTGAAAAAGGTGATGTGGTTTTGCTCTCACCAGGCGGGACTAGTTTTGATGAATTTATTGATTTTGAAGAAAGAGGAGAGAAGTTCAGAGTATGGGTAAACGAACTGAACTGAAACCCGATCCAGCTGGACTGGATCTGGCAATTGATATTCCGTTTTTGAGCATTGTAGCAGCTCTGCTTGTTTTTGGGCTGCTGATGCTCTATTCCGCTTCCTGGGATGTGTCCTGGCGGGTTTCAAACAATGTCAATTCCTTTTTCCTGCGTCAGTTACTGTGGTTGGTCCTGGGGCTAGGAGTTGCGGTAGTCCTTTATTTTATGGATTACCACCGCTGGGCGAAAAATAAGCTGGCAATTCTGGCAATTGTAGGAACGATTGGTTTGCTGGTGTTGGTTTTATTTATTGGCGACCGGTCCATTTTCGGCGGAAAGTCAGTTCAACCATCTGAGTTGGCAAAACTGACCATTGTAATTTACCTGGCTGTATGGCTCGAAGCCAAAGGTGACGTGATCAAAAAATTCCACTTTGGTTTGATTCCCCTGGCAGTGATCCTGGGATTAGTGGGAGGCTTAATTGCCATCCAAACAGATGTGAGCGCTGCAGTGACGGTCTTTGCACTCGGTTTGCTGCTTTTTTATATGGCTGGTGGATCCCTCATGCAGATCTTGTTATTGCTGGTGATATCAATGAGTCTGGGCTCAGGATTGGTGGCCTTGAGAAAACCAGAAGTTTATCAACGTATAGCAGACTTTTGGGTGGGTATCAGGGATATTAATACCATTGGTTCTGAGCATATAGCCAAATCGTTTACCGCCTTTATGGATGGCGGCTGGTTTGGTGTAGGACTTGGTAGAGGCGTAGCCAAGCTGGTCCTGCTTCCTGTTCCTCATACGGATAGTATCTTCGCTGTTGTAGGCGAAGAGTTGGGGTTTGTGGGTTCAGCAATTCTGGTTATCTTATATGCTTTGTTGCTTTGGCGGGGCATGGTGATTGCTAAAAAAGCCTTGGATGGCCTGGGATCGCTCCTGGTGGCCGGGCTTGTATTCTGGATCGTATTTGAAGCATATGTGAATATCGCAGTCATCATCGGGCTGCTTCCGGTAGCAGGCAACCCGCTCCCATTTGTGAGCCAGGGAGGTTCTAATCTCGTGGTTACCTTATCGGCAGTTGGAATCATTCTGGGTGTTGCCAGGATGGCAGAAATGGAACGCAGAAAACTAGAACGGAGGTCACTAGGTGCGGTTGTTGATTTGCGCGGGCGGGACAGGCGGGGGAGTGTACCCGGCTTTAGCCGTCCTTCAGGCACTAAACGATCTTAACCAAACCCGAGAGATGGCTGATGCTGTGCTCTGGGTAGGTGGAGAAAACGGTATGGAAGGAGAGATTATCTCCAGACTTAATATCGAATATAAATCCATTCCCGCCGCAGGATTACACGGTGTGGGAGTCAAAAACCTGCCTGGAAATTTGGCTAAGCTATTTCAGGGATATCTCAAAGCGGGCAGGATTATTCGGGATTTTAAGCCGGATGTGCTGTTCTACACAGGTGGATATCTGGCAGTACCAGCTGCTTTTGCTGGTCGAGCAATACCCAGCCTGGTATTTATCCCAGATATTGAACCCGGACTGGCGATCAGAACCATATCAAACCTGGTGTCTAGAATTGCTTTATCTGTTGAAGGAAGTCGACAATTCACTCCGGCAGGGAAAGAGGTCATAGTTAGTGGATATCCGGTTCGTTCCAAAATGTTGTCCTGGACCCGTGACCAAGCTTTCAAGATTCTAAAATTATCACCTGATTTACCAATACTTCTAGTATTTGGCGGCAGTAAAGGAGCTCGTTCCATTAATCAGGCACTGGAAGCCATCCTGCCAGAGCTGTTGAAAGAGATACAGGTAGTGCATATTACAGGGACGTTGGATTGGGATGGGATTAAAACAAATCGGGATAGATTACCTGCAGAGCTGGAAAATAACTACCGAGCTTACCCATTCCTTCATGAGGAAATGGGTGCTGCTTTAAGAAGTGCTGATCTGGTAGTCTCCCGCAGTGGGGCTTCCATTTTAGGTGAATATCCAATATTTGAACTGCCGGCGATCCTAGTTCCGTATCCACACGCCTGGCAGTATCAAAAAACAAATGCAAAATACCTGGTTGATCGTGATGCTGCAATGATGATCCGGGATGAAGAATTAAAGGAAAGGTTGTTACCCGAAGTGTTATCACTGATCAGGGATCAGGAAAGATTGGATCGAATGAGATCTGTCCTGAAGGAGATGGCGAAACCCGGAGCGGCAAAGACGATTGCCCAGGCGCTGATCTCTTTGGCTGGTAGTAAAGAAGGAGGGGATTAGAAATGATTTCCATCCTATCAGCATTCTGGATGTTTGTGATCCTTTTTGGCCTGATTGGTGCCATGCGTGGCTGGGCAAAGGAATTGCTGGTGGTTTTCAGTGTGGTTTTAGCGCTTTTCCTGATCTATGTGCTGGAAACGTATACACAATATATGGTCCCGTTCGGGGAAGTCTTGGCAAGAGTAGAAAACTTGCCGGCCAATGCCACTTTTGAGTCAATGCCCCTGGCAATTCAAGAGGAGCTGAGGACCCAGTTCTGGTCACGGGCGACAATTGTCTTCATCCTATCCTTCTTCGGATATCAAACACCCCGACTGGCAGTCATCCGGGATAAGGCCCGCCGGGAACGAATTCAGGATATTTTGTTGGGTGCGGTGATGGGTTTGATGAGTGGATTTTTCATTATGGGCTCCCTCTGGTGGTATATGGCAGCAGCACATTATCCGTTTGGGCCAGAAATCTTGTCACCCCAACCGGGTACTCCGTTAGGAGAAGCTGCAATTAACATTTTGAATTATTTTCCGCCTGTATTTGCCAGCAATCAGATCGGTCTGTTCTTTGCTGTAGTTGTGGCTTTTATGTTTGTATTGGTGGTGTTCATTTGATGGAGCATATTCACTTTATCGGGATCGGAGGAACTGGTTTGTCCGCAATTGCCACGGTTTTACTGGAACAAGGATACACAGTCAGCGGGTCGGATCTTACTGAATCCAACCTCTTTGAGGCTGTGCAGAAAGCCGGTGGAACAGTTACATTGGGTCACATGGCTGAGAATATATCTGGTGCAGACCTGGTTGTCAGATCTTCAGCAATTCCAGAGAAGAATGTGGAAGTGCAGGCAGCCCTCGAAGCGGAGATCCCAGTGTTGAAACGTTCTGAATTTATGGGCCGTATGATGGCTGATAAAGAGGTTCTTGCTGTGGCTGGCAGTCATGGAAAAACCACCACAACGTCCATGCTAGTCTGGATTCTCTCTAGCCTGGGAATGGATCCTTCCTTTATAGTCGGCGGTGTTGTGAGAAACCTGGGCACAAACGCCCGATCAGGTCAAGGGAAACAGTTTGTGATCGAAGCAGATGAATATGACTATATGTTCTGGGGTTTGAACCCGGATCGGGCTGTTATCACCAATGTGGAACATGACCATCCTGATATCTTCCCCACCTCCCAATCCTTTGATGAAGCGTTTGAGGGATTTGTGAAGAATTTGAAGCCGGATGGCAGTCTGGTTCTGTGTGGTGATGACCCCGGCGCGCTGAGATTAAAGAAATTGATTTCTGCTGATCAGAAGTTAGTCATTTATGGTTCTTCGGGAAACGAATTGGATTACTCCGCTGAAAATTTAAGAGTTAATCACAATGCTGGAACCGATTTTGAGGTTCGGGTTAAGGCGTCCGGGCAGGAGAGTACTCTACCAGTATCACTCCAAATCCCTGGAGAACACAACGTCCTGAATGCTCTGGCAGCATTTGTGGTAGCTGACGGACTGGGCCTGGATCGACAGGAGATTGCCAGGGTTTTAGGTGAATTCCAGGGAAGTGAGCGGAGATTTGATATCCGAGGAGAATACCAGGGTGTATTGATCGTAGATGATTATGCTCACCACCCGACTGAAATCATGAAAACCTTGCAGGCCGCTCGAGATGCCTATCCTACCAGAAGGATCTGGGCTGTCTGGCAGCCGCATACTTATTCCCGAACAATAACATTATTCGATAAGTT
>CAYORF010000035.1:0-23597 GCA_964406305.1 uncultured Anaerolineales bacterium
TGTTTGGGTGTGTAGGGTTTGAACTGTTGTTCTTTCATACCCCCATTATATTAAATAATAAGGGGCTGTGCCATTTACTTTTGGGACAGCCCCTTTTGTTTTAATATAAATTCTGTGGAAACATCTTGCGTGCTGGCTCATCTTGATTTAGTATTTTCTTCTACTTTCCCGCCCAACCATGTTCACCGATCAGAGGAACAAATGCGACCGGAGCCATATCTTCCCTGTGAAATTCTTCTCCCTCGCGCCTGTACAGCAAGAGGACCTGGCCACCCCGGCCGCCTACTGGCATCACCAGCCGACCACCCTGCCCCAACTGGGCCAAGAGCGGAGATGGCACTTCGGGCGCAGCAGCAGTTACCATGATCGCCTGGTAAGGAGCGTGCTCAGGTAGTCCCTGAGTACCATCTCCATCGTGTACTCGGACGTTTTCATATCCCAGGCTTTGCAGCAATCGATCAGCTTTTTCAGCTAAGGATAGATGTCTTTCAATCGTATGAACTTGATCAGCCAGAATACCCAGAATGGCAGCCTGGTACCCGGAACCGGTTCCAATTTCCAGCACCCGTTCTGTTCCAGTCAATTGAAGTAAATCCGTCATATAAGCAGCTATATAAGGTTGGGATATCGTCTGACCCAAACCAATGGGCAGTGGGCTATCCTGGTAGGCATGGACTTGCTGACTCTTCGGGACAAAAAGGTGCCGGGGTACTTCCAGGAAGGCGCCGAGGACATCAGGGGATGTAATACCCCGGATAGTAATCTGCCCATCCACCATACGTTTTCGGGCTGCTTTATAGTCAATTAAAGCCACTTTCTATCCTAAAAATGGGTTACTAGTTTAATAGATAGGCCATAATCCACTTTGTTGTCGCAATCAAGGCATCAACATGAGTACGCTCATAATTATGGGAAGCATCCACGCCGGGCCCGATCAATGCTACCGCAACATCACCCCCGGCTCGCCAAAAAGCTTCTCCGTCTGAGCCGTAATAGGGGTAGATATCCACTTTGTGAGGGATCTCATACTCGTCAGCCAGGGACCGCAAACTCTGGCTGAGACCGTGATGGTATGGTCCCCCCGAATCTTTAACACACAACGTGGCATGGAACTCGTCCGAGGTTTGACCGGTGCCAACTGCCGCCATATCCACGGCTACTAATTCCTTCAGCCCATCTGGAAAACCGGCTGCCGCGCCATGCCCAACCTCTTCATAATTGCTAAAATGAAATACAGTGTCCAGGGCCGGCTGCAGATCGGCGCCGACCATAGCTTGCACAGCGGCCAACACACAGGCCACACAGGCTTTATCATCCAGATGCCTGGATCGGATAAAACCCTGATTTGATTCTGTTCGGGTATCAAAAGCCACAAAATCACCCACTTCGATCCCCGCCTCCAGTGTTTCATCCGGGGAACTGGTGACGATATCCAATCGTACTTCCATGCTTTCGGCGGACCGTTCAGTAGTGCTGACATCTTTAGCATGAACATGACCGGAGGCTTTATTTAACAAGATAGTACCCCGAACCGGATCGCCCCCGCTGGAGAAGACCGTGCATCCTTCTCCTTCGATCGTATTCCAGGCGTAACCCCCCAGTTGAGACAACTTCAGGCGGCCGTTGCTTTTAATCTCCTTCACCATAGCGCCCAGGGTATCCACATGTGCTGTTAGTCCGCGCAGGGAAGTTTTTAAATCGCCGGTCCAATTGGCCACCAGGGCGCCTTTAGTTATTTTATGGAAATTCAGGAACGGGAACTCAGTCAGCCTCCCTTCCAGATATCCGATAATATCATCTGTATATCCAGTCGGACTAGGAATGGCCAATAATTCCTGGAGCAAGGAAATCAAATATTCTTGATCAATTTCGGGCAGTTTTATCATGGGTCACCTTTTTATGTTGTTAGTCTAGTCCTTCGAAATCCCGAAGTGTTTTTCTCCAGCTGTCTTGGACTGGAATGGTTTTCCCCAGTTGGTAATCATAAGCCACCTGGACGGTTTTGGCCTCTGCGAAGATCTGGCCGGTGTTGAATTCTCTAATCATATATTCCATATCCAGGCTTTTATTGCCCAGTCGGGATGTACGCAGCCCTACTTCCACCGCGTCGGTCATCAGGATCGGTTCCTTGTAATCCAATTCTATCCGAGCCAGGATGATGCCTATCTCCAGGAAAGAGTTGCCGTCCCACAATCCTAGATACCGCACATAGGCAACCCGGGCATGTTCCAGATAGGTAAGGTAGGCAGCATTATTGACATGTCCCTGGGGATCGAGATCCCCATAACGGACAACGATGGGATGAAAGAAATGGTAATTGGACATGAAATCATTATACATGAATTGGATAGGTGAACAGAGATAGCCATGGGGAATAATTTAGAAGGCCCGGAGAGATTAGACTCCTAATCCATTCTTAGAGAAACATTAGAGTTGTCTAGACGTCTAACGGGGCGTTGTCTAGACAGGTATAATGGTTTACTAAGGAATTTATTAATCGAATGAGTGTCTTCATATGGAAGTCCTGACCAGTTTATTTACTATCCTGACCATCGTTACTCTGGGGATATTGAGCCGAAAAGCCGGGATCTTCAAAGCAGAGCATGCCAAAACTCTATCATCTTTTGTGTATTATTTTGGCCTACCTGCCCTTTTCTTCGTGAAGATCTCTAACCTGGACTTATTCGCTCTCGACCCACAGCTTGTTCTTGGCGCTTTGCTGCCAACCGTAATCGTTCTGGTATTCCTTTTAATCCTGAAATGGACTGGATTGATCAAGAAAGACACTTTCCTTCTTCTCGGCCTGTCCATCAGTTTTGGCAGTTATGCCTTTTTTGGAGTGGCTTTTTTTGAGACCTTCCAGGATGGGAAATGGCTAGAGCACTCCATCCTTGCAGCATCCCTCCTGGGAATACTGGGAATCTTCGTCACTCTATCATTACTGGAATATGCCAGTCAGCAGGATAAAAGAGGCAGTTTTCTAGGTAAGATCTTCACCAACCCACTGATCCTGTCCATCCTGCTCGGCGCTGTTTTCTCTCTGCTTGGCATCAAACTGAGCTTCCTGAATCATGCCTTCACTCTTGTAGGACAGACCGCAAGCGCCATAGCGATCTTTGTGCTTGGGATGTTCATCCATGATCGATTCTCCCTGGAAATCATCAGGTACGCTCTGCCCTATTCCTTGTTCCGGATGCTGGTACTACCGTTTATCACCTGGATTACGATCCAATATATATTGCCTGGTAGCGGGGAGATCAATCAGTTCTTGCTTCTGGAGAACAGTATGCCAGCCGCTATAGCCCTGGTTGTCTTTGCGGAAAGATACGATTATAAAGTCACTGAAACAGCGGGGATAGTCAGCCTGACATCAATACTCAGTTTTCTGGGACTGACCGGTGTTTTCTATTTATCCAATCTACTTCAATAATTTAGAAATTAAGATTTAGACCTCATCCCAGGAAGCATTTTCCCAGGGATAATCTTCTACTTCTTTGGCTTTTTCACGCACTGCCGGGTTACTGGAAAATTTACCTCGTAAATGATCCGGTATCAAATCGGCGATTTCTTTCATGAACTGGTCGCCAAGTGCGTCCAGTTGTTCACGGCGCTCTCGTCCTCGTCCGGTTACAGGTGCTGGCTGGTAGGGCTTTCCAACCCGGATAGTAACTTTGCTCTGATTCCGGAACCTGATTGGTAGAACCTCATTAAACCCGGTAAAACCAACGGGCAGTATGGGAGCCCCGGTCTTGGCTGCCAAATAGGCAGCTCCCGGACGTGCGGGACGGATCATCTCTGCCCAGGCTCCACCCTCTGGGAAAATTCCGAAGAAACCATTCTGTTTTAATATCGATTCTGCATCCCGAATTGCCTGGCGGGAACCAGTGCCCCTATAAACATATAAAACACCCCACAGGCGCGGTAATAACTTCCCCCACCAGGGAGTAAAGGCGGGGTTTGCTCCGGAGAACATTTCAATTGAAGCCGGGGCAATATGCAGTATAGCTATGGAATCGGCAAAACTGAAATGATTGGCCGTAAGGATCAATGGTCCTTTCTCAGGAATATTCTCTGCTCCAATAACCTCAAAATCTGAGAAGGTATGCAGCACAGCGCTGATCAACCCCTTAAGGATGGATCGTATCAATAATCTGCGAGGATATTTTATTTCTGCCAAGATAATCTCCTTAGTGTTTTTCCCGCTAATAACAACCGGGAATCTCCAAAAGGGTTTTTTCTATTTTATCAAAAATCAGGCCTTTACTCTTTTCAGTGCTTCCAAAGCTTCATCATGAAGCAGGCCATTAGTGGCACAGATGCCCCGGTTATCTTTCAGGGTTCGTCCCCGGGAAAAATCGAGCACTTTTCCATCTAGATCTGTAACGGTACCGCCAGCTTCTTCGACAATGATCAAACCGGCTGCTTGATCCCAGATCTTCTCCCGGTAATCCATTCGGTCCGGGGATAACAAGCGCAAATAGATCTCACCCTCACCAGAGGCTAGAAGGGCATATTTTACCTGGCTGTCCATTCGTACTGGATCAACTTCTCCACCCAATTCTCTTTGGACGTCATCTACTAAGGTAGTATTGGTATGTCCTGATTCAAAGGATCGCATCAAGCGAGCCTGAGATGGGTCGGAGCGACCGGAGACAGATAAGCGTGAGAAATTTTCCTCGTTGATCTCGCCGCTCAAAGTGCTTATCCATGTGCCCTCGCCCCGCTGGGCGATCAAGAGAGATCCTTCTCCGCCAATATTTTCCTGGAGGTCAGGAGTGATATTCGGACAGCCAAGTGCTCCTAGCTGCACAACTCCATTTTCTACATATGCTAGGGCGGTAGCATACTGAGCGCCCCTTAAAAATCCTTTTGTGCCGTCAATGGGATCCAGGGTCCAGTATTTGTCACCAGGTTCATCTGCACCCCTATCAATCAGGTCACAGACCTCTTCAGAACTAACCCCGTTAATAACCCGCTGCATAAATGCAGTGATCTTATCCAGCATATCGCGCTCATCCGGTGAACGCAGGACTGCTGATGCTTCTTCGCCAACCAAGAGAGCCCCCGGGGACGTGTCCTCCAACAGATATCCAACCACCGCCTGGGCAGCAAAGTCCGCTACAGTGACTGGAGAACGATCATCTTTGGTAAGTGCCTGAGAAATCATCTCTCCCTGGATCTCTGCTGCCAGAGAGGCAGCCTGCTGGACAGCTCGAAGCGCAAATCCAACTCTTGTATCACTCATACTTATCATTTCTTTATTATCCTGACTGTCTATAAATTCTTATTGAAGCGGCACAGCGGTTAGGTCATACACCATCGCACCGGTGATCTTCACCGGGACAATTTTTCCCTCCGGCAAGGCACCCTCCACAATTACCATGCCATCGATCTCCGGTGCATCACGATAGCTGCGACCGAGGGAAATCAACTCGCTGGAACCTTCTACTTCACCCGTCCCCTCGATCAATACATCTAGTGATTTCCCAATTAATGCCTGATTGATCTGGAGGGAAATTTCCTGCTGCTTTAGCATTAATATTTCCTGGCGTTCCTCTTTAACTTGTGGTGGAACAGGATCTCCGTAGATCTCGGATGTTGTGCCAGGTTCAAACGAGAATTTAAAAGTGCCAACCCGGTCAAATCGGATCTCCTCCACAAAATCCACCAACTTCTGGAACGCCTGGTCTGTCTCCCCAGGATAGCCCACAATAAAGGTCGTCCGTAAGGCCAGATCTGGCATTTTTCTCCGGAGTTTTTCAACTGTGCCATATACCCAGTCCATATTGGCAGGCCGGCGCATCTTTTTTAATACCTCAGGGTCAGCATGTTGCAGGGGAATATCAATATAGGGTAGGATCTGATTTGAGTTAGCCATCACATCAATTAATCGATCCGTAATATATCCCGGGTAAGCGTATAAAATACGGAACCAGTTGACGTCCGGAGCTTCTTTTGTTAAAGCCTCCAGTAAATGCGCTAACCCTTCCTTCAAACCCAGATCGTGACCATAATCCGTCGTGTCCTGGGCAATCAAATTAATTTCCCGTACTCCGCTGGATTGCAGAGCGCGTGCGTCTTCTAGGATCTCATCCAGAGGCCGGCTTGACACAGTTCCCTTGATCGAGGGTATCGCGCAAAATGCGCAAGGGCGCCTACAGCCATCAGCAACTTTTAGGTAAGCACTCCCCCCTTGATTGTAGGCTCCCAAAATTCCTTCAGGGATCTTTCCGACAACTGCAGCTTCTGGAAGATGATATAAAGGTTTGGGATATCCATCTGAACGTAATTTCCTGACAACTTGCACAATATCCATCCAGCGACGGGTCCCTAATAGACCGTCAATACCCACTACCCTTTCAAGGACCTCCTCACCGTATCGCTGGGTCAGACATCCAGCAGCTATCAGGAGTTGGTTGTCTTTCTTCCCTTCTGCCAATTCATTCAAGATCGCATAAGATTCCTCTCGGGCCGGCTCAATGAATCCACAAGTATTAACCAAGACGATATCGGCCTCCGAGGGATCATTAACAGCCGTATACCCATCCTTCTGAAGCAGCTGGGCCATAGAATTTGAATCAACTGTATTCTTAGCGCAGCCGAGGGAAACTAGATAAAAGGAATTTTTCTTCATAAGATAATTTTAGATACTGATCCTACTCCGCTTCCTGTGAGGAGGTTGGCGTAGGAGTTATACTCGCTTCCGGTGTATCGGATGGGGTTGGTGTTGCTGTGATAGTGGGAGTGGGTGTAGCTATACCCTCGGCTGTGAAGACTCGGTCAATCACTTCTCCATAGAGTCCCATCGCGCCCAAATCCCGCTGATTATAGATTACTTCAACGCCCGCCGCGTTGCCTGTCAGAACCTCAATACTCAATTCGCCCCCAAACAACTTGACGCTTCCTGGAAGCAGCCTGCCTTCGTAAGCCAAAATATTATCCACAATTACTCTTACCCAGGTACGCTGCAGGATGATAAGCTGAACCTGTACTTTTTCATTTCCTGTGATTCCCGGAGTTGGTGTAGTTACTGCGTTATCGTCAGGGATTTCATCTCCCTCAAACGCAGGGGTGATATCCACTTCAATTTCACTTAAGGTAGAGATTGGCGCCTCTGGAGTGGCTGAAGGCGTAGATGTTGGAAGTAAAATATCCGACACTCCAGGAATCGTGGCTGTTGCTTCCGCCGAGGATGCTCTTGAGCCAAATATCAAAGTCCCTGTCCAGAGGGAAATACTGCCAATCAATATCACAACTCCCACCCATAGGATCGTTGGGCTAGCCAAAAATCTCTTTATACTTACCTGGAGTGGTGATGGGGGTTTAATATCAGGAATCCCTTCTCTGGATTTTGCGAGACGTTTTTGCAAGACTTCCGCATAACCCAACAATAAGGGCTCAGGGTCAAGTCCCAGAAATTGGGCATAATTCTTAACCATGCCTTTTCCCTGGACAGTGGAGGGTAATTCCTCCAGATTGCCATTTTCAATGGCGATTAAGTACCTTTCTGGAATATAGATCTGGTCTTCAACATTAGGTATGGTGAACCCCAGGTGTTCCCGCTGAGTTTTAAGGATCGATCCGATCTCTTCCATGGGATGCTGTTCGGCCAAAGGGGGCGAGTCTTGAACATCAGGAAGATCAGGTTCAACAGCTATATCATCAACTTGAATGATTGACCGCAGCTGGCCAAGCAGCGGTGCAGGGTCAATATCAAGGACCCGGGCATAAGTGCGCACAAATCCCTTTTGCTGCACAGTGGAGGGCAGGACATCCCAGTTATCTGCTTCGATTGCCGAGAGATACTTTAGGTTTACTTTGGTTAACAGGGAAATTTCTTCCAGAGATAATCCTTGTTCCTCTCTGGTAGTTTTTAGAATCTCTCCAATGGTACGGTTTTGATCGGGCATAGGTCAATACAAAGACCGGCCTGGCCAGCTGTGCTGCTGATCCCAGACCGGTTTTGATTTTAGGGATTAAAGAACCTATTAATCAGTTCCTGCTGCTGATTCTTCTTCTGCTGCTGCTTCTTCTTCATCCTGTTCTGGAACTTCTACTTCTGCGGCCGGTTCATCGTCAGCGCTGGCATCTTCTACTTCAGCTGCTGATTCCTCTTCCATTTCAGCTTCCTCTTCTTCCAAGAATTCAGCGTAAGCTTCTTCAGCTCTCAGAGCTTCTTGCTCTTCTTCCTCAAGTGCGGATTCGATGGATTCACCTTCACGGTGAACGATGATTTCGATCTCGGGAATCAGGTCAACGGTCAGGCGAACAGACACATCATATCTTCCGATCATGCGCAGGGGCTGGGATTCAATCTGTTTCGCCGAGACGGTTACTCCGATTTCCTCACTAACAACATCTGCGATCATCTGGGTGTTGATGGAGCCGTACAGCCGGCGGGTTTCACTGGCTTTGGCAGCAAAGGCAAAACGTTTGCCTGCCAACTGCTCTGCAACCCCACCAAGTTCCTGATTGACTTTGGCTCTTTTGACTTCGCCTTGTTTTTTGATGCGCCCGGACTGTTTTACGGCACCGGGGGTTGCCAACACGGCGAATCCCTGGGGCATTAAATAATTGCGGGCGTATCCGGGAGCCACTTTCTTAACATCTCCGGCTCGGCCCAATTTATAGACATCTTCGAGTAATAAGACTTTCATGGTATCTAGCCCTTTCTCCTTACTAATGAATAGGTTACATCTTTGCTAAGGGTACAACGCAAAAGACGCCGGAAGATTTTACCAGAAGCCCATAACCCAGTCAATGACGCGGCTAAATACAGGCAGAAGTAAAGGGCAATCAACTCTGACAGATAGGAGAATTGGAGATGAACAGAATCAGGAACGGGATAAGATTATCCAAACAACCAGGCAGATGATCAGAATTAGAAGGGCGAAAAACACATACAGGGTTCTTTCTTCAGGCCGTTGGTCTTCGAGGCGCAAATCAGGCGACGAGCTTACTATCGAGAACTTAGGTCCCCCAAACCAAGTAAAGATCGTTCCACCAATCAAACCACCGATGTGCCCCATATTGTCAATACCCGGGATCATGAACCCGATCACCAGATTTCCCACTGCTACCTGGATGATCTGGCGCAAAGCCACCTTGAATTGATCCCCGAACAATTTCCGGTGCTGGTAAATGAAGATACCTTCTGCTCCCAGAAGGCCAAAGATGGCCGTAGAGGAACCCAGAGAAGGCGCCTCAGTAAATACAAACGAAAGAAGATTGCCTGCAATACCCGCAATCAAAAACAAACCCAGGAATCGTAAAGATCCAAAGAACCGTTCTACCCGCCTGCCCAGAATATACAGGGCATATAGATTAAATCCCAGGTGGATGATCGATCCATGAAGGAACATCGCTGTCACCAGGCGCCAGTACTCTCCGGCAATAATCAACTCGTTGGACTTCATACCATAGATCGCCAGCAGGTCATACCCGAATACCAGGTCTGTAAACCACTGCAGGGCGTAAAACACAGCCATGATCACCAGCAAGGCGTTCGTAATATAAGGCTTCCTTTCCGGGAGTTGGATTCTCACACGTTGGCCTGGAGGCTCTTGCGCTGTTTCTCCTTTTTCCGCCTCCATGGCAACCGTTCCGGATGTGCCGGATGCCTCATTACGGTGTATAACCCGCCGCAAATGGATTGGACCTCTTGAATTGGCGCTGATATATGGCAGGTTTACTTCCGCCTCTGGGCTGGTTTCGAGATCCAGGAACGCCTGATCTACTGCATCAGAGATGCGTTCCATAGCAGCAGGATCCTGGGAAAGATCCAGCCTGTATTGACGTTCAAAATCAGTAAGGATTTTGGAGATCAGGCGATTTTTATCAGATTGCTTGTCATGTGAAACGGATAAGGGGTCCTGGTTCATAATTCTACGATGCGCTGATGGACGCGCTGCTGTTCCGCCTTGATAATTGCTTCGATCATATCCACGGCTACCATGAGCTGTTCATCTTTATTAACAACTATATAATCAAATAGATCGATCTTGTTATATTCTTGGCGCGTGGTGGCAATTCTCAGTTTTAAGCTTTCTTTGTCCTCGGTATTTCTGTTCTGCAGGCGATCAATGAGTTCCTCCTCATTTTGTGGTGTCAGGAAGATCAACAGGGCATCCTTGGCCAACTTTCTGACCGTTTCCGCACCCTGGACATCAATACGCATGATCACATTCTTCCCGCTCGCCAGTGCTCTCCGTACTTGAGACTTAGGGATACCTTTGTAATCCTGATAAACAACTGCATATTCCAGCAGCTCTCCTTCATCTATCATCCTGGCAAATTCGTCCTGGGATAGGAAGAAATAATCTACGCCATCCGTTTCCTCAGGGCGGGGAGAGCGAGTGGTGGCTGTGATCACAAAATGGAAGGGCAGTCCCCTTGATTTCATTTCCTCAAGCACTGAATCCTTCCCCACACCTGAAGGTCCTGAAATCACGATCAACAGAGGATTAGGTGGATCCAAAACGAAGGGGGAGGTGGTTGTTTCTGATGTCATTATCAAAATTCCTTATCCAGTATAATGGGGAAGAGAAACCAATATCTTTTCCCCGTAACATACTATGCCAAATTATGAATACCGTTGTATAGATTGTAACCACAAATTCGAAATATTCCTTTCATATCAGGAATATGGGTCTACCTCAGTCTGCTGCCCAGCGTGTGGTCAATCCCATCTGAAACGGATAATCAAACCGGTTCGCGTGACTCGGTCCGATGGCGACCGTTTGGAATCCATGGCGGATCCTGCCCAATTAGCTGGCCTGGATGACGATCCCCAGACGCTGGGAAGAATGATGCGCAAGATGAGCCGGGAATTGGGTGAGGATATGGGCGCGGAATTTGATGAAGTTGTAGATCGCCTTGAAAAAGGGCACTCACCCGAGGAGATCGAACGAGATATCCCGGACCTTGGGACTGATATGGACGGAGCCGGATCGGATCTCGATCTGTAGTCTTTCGCTGCCGCAGGCTTATTTCATCAAGATCAATATCCCCAGTTGTTCAGATATTTTTGAAGAGTAGACCTAAGATCGTCCTGTACCTCGGTAAATGGCCGATCAGCTTCAATTACTACCCATCGTAACGGGTCGGCCTGCACCAGTTCCAGATATCCTTTTCTAACACGATGGTGAAAATCTATATCGTACGAATCGAGCCGGTTAAAACCACCCGCATCCAGCCGACGCTGTAATCCAACCTCAGGTGCAAGATCCAGCAGGATTGTCAGATCGGGTATCAATCCTCCTGTAGCATAGTTGATAATATCTTCTAGCGACCCAACGGTATTTTTATGTCCGTATCCCTGATATGCCAGAGTTGAATCCGCGTAGCGATCACTTATCACAACTCCACCTTGGGCAAGGTGAGGTTTAATGATCTCATCAACCAATTGGGCGCGGGCTGCCTGGTATAAGAGAGCCTCGGCGCGATCAATCATTGCGGTGTTCTTAAGATCAAGCAATGTAGCCCGAATTTGATCACCAATAGATGTGCCGCCGGGTTCCCTGGTCCGAAGTATCGGATACCCCGCCTTGATGAATTCATCGGCCAGAATATCCAGCTGGGCTGTTTTCCCACTGCCGTCCGGTCCTTCAAAAGTGATAAATTTGCCTGATTTATTTTCCATATATCTTAAGGTCTTTGACGTAGGTTCATCATCAATATTATGCTAGTGATCTTCCCGGGAAATTCGCAATCGTCGTTTAGGATCCTTCCCGTAGGAATGGGAAACCAAATTCGCCTGGGTTACCATCTGGTGCTGGAGTCGGCGAATTGAAGATGATGCCGGCGGAAGCTCTACCCATCGCTCTCCACCTAATACTGCCTGTATGGCTCCCTGAGTATGCTGAAGGGCTTTCTCATCCGATTTTGACAACGTCCCATTCTTTAAGTTAAAGATATCTTTTAATAAGTGTTCCATACGACTGATGGTATTGGACCGCAGCACATAGATCGGCAATCCCAGTTCTTCCGCTTCGGCAATGGATTTCGGGTTATCCCTGTAATGATGTTTTAAAGTCACAGCGATCCGGGCATCCCGGATTTGTTTTTCTATCGTGACTGGAACATTTAAGTTGCGGGCTGCTTTTAACATTCGGTCTCGCGCCACGCCATACGTATATATTGGCAAAGATTCCAGGTCTTTCTGGTCGGGCTTCCAAAAATCTCCACTGAAAGCAAAGCCTTCATCCGGGATCGGGTCCAATCCGATACTCTGCATTACGGGTTTACTGGGAGTTTTCTTAATTGAGATCTTTCCATCAGTTGTCCGGGATCTGACCTCTGGAACCAGCGGCTCATCCCGCAGCAGAGAATCCACCGCAGTTGCCACATCCTGGTGAATGGCCACGCTGTCCCGGGTCTGTATTTCCACCAACACATGGAAGGTGGGATTTGAACGCCGCTCCAAGACAGTTTTTTGAGTACCGCGCCGTTTTGCTTCCTCGTCAGATAATGTAACCGATTCTATACCTCCCACCAGATCAGACAGGGTAGGATTGATCAGAAGATTATCCAGGGTGTTGCCATGGGCTGTCCCGATCAATTGAACGCCGCGCTCCGCGATCGTACGAGCTGCCCGTGCTTCGAGTTCTCGGCCAATTTCATCAATAACGATCACTTCCGGGTTATGATTCTCAACCGCTTCTATCATTACCTCATGCTGTTGGGAAGGTTGCGCAACCTGCATTCTTCGAGCTTTGCCAATTGCCGGATGGGGGACATCTCCGTCCCCTGCGATCTCGTTGGATGTATCAACAATAACCACTCGTTTATTCTCTGCCAGGATCCTGGCGGCCTCCCGCAACATGGTAGTCTTTCCAACCCCGGGGCGCCCAAGGATCAGCAAACTTCTACCGCTTTCGATCAAGTCTTTAACAATATCGGTTGTCCCGTACACTGCTCGACCTACTCGGCAGGTAAGGCCGACAATTTTCCCAATCCTGTTGCGAATGGCGGAAATTCTGTGCAAGCTTCGTGGTAAACCAGCCCGATTATCAGCATCAAAATTCCCGATCCGGTTAACAACAAATTTTATGTCGCTCTTAGTCACTTCATTTTTGGACAGCTCCACTTCCTCATCCACAAATCTCGCTGTAGGCAACCTGCCCAAATCCAGGATGATTTCAATTAAATCTGCATTCTTCCCATTATCAGAAATTGACCGGCTGATGTCAGGAGGAAGGACTTCAAAAAATGAGTCCAGGTTATCAGTTATTCTATGATTTGACATAATCTCAATTCTTGATCTCTGAATTGGACATCGGTGTTGTGATATCCGGTTGTTTTTCGAATCCCTGCACGCGGAAGGTCTGTTTGGCATTATAGTGGACGGTCAGTCTTTTCACCACAGCTTTTTGTTTCGGTCCGTCTTCTGCATTGACCCTTTCCAGGGCTGATGCGAGCTGCTGCTGATAGGAACGGACCCGTAAATACACATCCCGTGTATCCCGATAAGGGAGATGAAAGAGTAAGGCGCTCAAACACTCATCAATTGGGTTCATTTCCGGAGCTATCAGCAGGTCCACCAGGATACCTCGTGGACCAAATTGAGCCGCTGCAAAACCCACAACTTTGCCTTCTTTCCAGCTGATCAAACCTTGTATATCCGGAGATACCGGCGGGGGTTCTACGCGCAGGATCTGCCCGGGGAGAGTTCGCTTGTAAAAAGCTTCAGCTAGGGCAGTATTATCTTTTGTGACTGGCACCCAAGCTTTCTTCCCTGTTCCGAAGACAATTCTCCGGGGAAGTTTCCAGATCTGTTGTTCAGCATAGGTTCGAAATCCCGCCTGATAAAGGATTTCCTCTTCAGGTGAATTTTCGCTTACTTCTGCCTTGATCTGAAGCGCTCCCCGCTCACCCACCAAATGTGCCAGTTGTGACAACACTCTTCCAAAAGCGGGATGGGGGCTGATATCACTCGCCGCCAGAAACACTGCTCGAGCACCAGAACTACCAGATGGATGGAATAATTGGCCCACAAGAACAGAATTGGCTTCAGATTCTATCGATTCTACTACTGTACAGAATCCACTCGCCGGCGAGATTAAAGACAGCAAAGAACTGGAAAACAGACCCGGTTTATATACATATTGGAATGAGTTGTCCAGTACCAGCTTCTGATTCTTGAAGCGGGTTAGGGCAGCTAAATCCTTCCAAACGATTTTTCGCGCCATAATCCTCGAAATTTATTAGGTGGTTTTTTTACTCGCAAGCTGGATAAAATAGCGATGCACTCTGTCATCATCTGTTAATTCGGGATGAAAGGCCGTGGCTAATAAGTGACCTTGTTGGGCAGCAACAATCCTTCCATCGGGCAGGGAAGATAGGATCTTTCCATCCCCTTCAACAGAAGCGATCAGTGGAGCTCGGATAAAGATGCCATGGAAGGGTTTCGATTCGGGTGAGATAGATTCCAGGGCAGGGATATCCAGATCGGTTTCGAAACTGGCTATTTGTCTGCCAAATGCATTTCGATCCACGGTAATATCCATTAACTCCAGCAGCGGTTGGGAGCGATGGGCATCTTTCGATAACAAAATAGCACCGGCACAGGTACCCCAAATGGCCTTTTCTTTTCCGAACTTCTTAAGAGGTTCCAAGAGCCCAAAATCTACAGCTAGTTTGCCAATTGTGGTTGATTCGCCTCCCGGAATGATCAATCCATCCAGATCTTCCAGTTGGTCAGGTAACCGCACTTCTGCTGTTTGCACACCGATCCGGCGCAGGATATCAAGATGTTCCAAAAACGAACCCTGCAACGCCAAAACGCCCACCTTGATTTGGTCGGGATCAATGAGCTGTCGGGGTGCTCTATTTGCCATAGTTGTTGAAATCGGATTATCTGGATTTACCAGCCGCGATCTGCCAAGCGTTCTTTATCTTCAAGATCGGTCACATTGCGGCCCACCATGGGTTCACCCAGGTTACGGCTAACTTCGGCAAGGATTTCCGGATTTTCGTAATGAGTAACTGCCTTGACGATCGCCGCTGCACGTTTGGCTGGGTCTCCAGATTTAAAAATACCTGATCCGACAAACACACCATCCACACCCAGCTGCATCATCAACGCCGCATCTGCCGGTGTAGCAATACCTCCAGCAGCGAAGTTAACCACTGGAAGCCTTCCTAGTTCCCTGGTTTCTTTTACCAGGTCATAAGGTGCGCCAATATCCTTGGCAAAAGTCATCAGCTCTTCTTCCGGCATATTCTGGAGACGCTTTACTTCACCAAATACTGTGCGTGCGTGGCGGACCGCCTCAACCACATCCCCCGTTCCAGCTTCCCCCTTGGTGCGGATCATAGCAGCGCCTTCCCCAATGCGGCGCAAAGCTTCGCCAAGATTCCTGCATCCACAGACAAAGGGGGTTTTGAAAGCATGTTTGTAAATATGGTAGGCTACATCTGCCGGGGTTAAAACCTCGGATTCGTCAATATAATCCACTTCCAGGGCTTCAAGGATCTGGGCTTCCACAAAATGTCCGATCCGTACTTTTGCCATCACTGGAATAGAAACGGTTTCCATGATCTGAATGATCAACTCGGGATCACTCATCCGGGCAACCCCGCCATCAGCGCGGATGTCCGCCGGGACCCGTTCCAGAGCCATTACGGCAACTGCACCGGCATCTTCGGCAATCTTGGCATGCTCGGCAGTCACAACGTCCATGATGACGCCGCCTTTCAGCATTTGCGCCAAACCTTTTTTGGTTTTGAAGGTACTAACTTGAGACTCCATTTAAATCAACCTCCTACCTGAGAGCTCATCTGTATATTTGTTAAAAAAGCCTTCCAGAATGAACTCTATATCCACGCCAAAACTCATCCAAAGGCTTGTCTTTTAGGATGAATCTGGTATTTTTGCTGTGTTTTTATTTTACCACGCGGGATATTGGCAGGCAAATTCTCCTGGTTTAGAATCAGGCAAACCGAGAGTGGCAAAATTAGATTTTATCAAGTTGAGAGAACATTTCTTCGGGGGTCCGAACGAATTAGTTTTGAAACATACATCAGCGGATTTTCAGGATGGTTAACGCTCTACTACATTCAACCTGATCGCAGTCCGAACATTGCCGTCAATTTCCACGTCAACAAATTCGGGAATACAGACAACATCATATCCATCCTCAGCCAGATAATTGCGAGCTAATGCCAGGGCCTTAACAGCCTGATTCACTGCGCTTGCTCCGATCGCCTGAATATTTGCAACCTTTTGTTCACGAAAAATACCTGCAATTGCCCCTGCTACGGCTGAGGTCCGGGACGTCGCTGCAACCTTGATGATATCGACTTTGTCGGTGTCCATGAATTGCTCCCTGGGTAAGACGTAGGCCAGTCATAATCAATAACCTTCTATTTCATTGTACAAAATGCTACCCAATAAATCAAGAAGAGCACCTTATCGTTCGCTATACGCAATGTAATAACAGTCACAGACCCTCTTTGCATCTTGGTGTACAATTACAACACAAAAAATATCGGGGAATTATTCCCACATATTGATTATCCCGGATGGTGAATTATGGTAAATGAATTGGTCTATATTGAAAATTTGGAAAATCTGGTTGATGAATTTCCCCCGGACAGCATTCTCAGCCGGACGGTTTATCAAGACGATTCCATAAAAACAATCCTGTTTGGTTTCCAGCCAGGACAGGAACTTTCCGAACATACTGCTTCCGTCCCTGCAGTGCTGCACTTCATAGAAGGGGAAGCATATTTGACACTGGGTGAAGAATCCACAACTGCCCAAGAAGGAACCTGGGTTCACCTCCCACCCGACCTATCTCACAGTATCGTGGCAAAAACCAAGGTTTTGATGCTGCTGACGCTAACACTTTAATCGTTGCTCGAGGAGTTGACGTATGAAGATCCTGGCTATTATCTCTGGGGAATACGGAAATCGCCATGTAGAGAATCTCAGGGCAAACGGACCCGATACCTGGGAAATCCAAACCTGGCAAACGCCGCCTGCTTTTCCTCCCTTCATTGACGACCCGGAAGATTTCCTGCCGGACGAAATGCCAGCTTCTGATCTGCTTTTATCCTTTGCCGAACATAAGGGGGCAGCTGAATTACTTCCGGATATCGCCAGAAAAACCGGCGCCAGTGCGGTTCTTGTTGCAGTAGACGACGAGGCCTGGCTGCCAAGGGGTCTGGACAACCAGCTTCATGGCTGGCTAAAAGAAATGGACGTTGCCTGCGTTACACCCAAACCTCTCTGCTCTCTGACCGAGACTGATTATGGAGTTACCCGTCACGAAATGGCCAGTTATAATAATCCCCTGATCGCCGAGTTTGCCAGTTATTTTGGCAAACCGGAACTGGATCTGGATATTGATCCCGAAACCGCCACGATCACATCCGCCGTGGTAAAACGGGATGCGGTGTGCGGCTGTGCTCATTTTGTAGCCAAGGGGTTGATTGGATTATCAGCAAATGAGGCAGAAGAAAAAGCAGGGCTGCTGCACCATCACTATCCCTGCCTGGCCAGCATGGTAAAACTGCCGCATTTTGATCACGACACTTTGATGCACGTCTCTGGTCAATTATTAAAAAATAACGTTGGCGACCAGGTGAAACCATTTAAAACAGTACGCCAATTTAAACCTGGAAAATACTCGGAGTAATTTTAACGATTGCCTTTTCCAGCCAGAATCTGCAGCAGATCATGATCTTTGATTTGAAACTCCGTCCGATTGATCAGAATTGCCCCTTTGTCCGCAAAGTGGTACAGATGGCGGCAGACCATTTCTCGCGTAGAACCGATCCTGGCGGCCATATCATCCAAGGTCAAATCCCTTGACATGGTATCCCCTGGTTGGTCGTCGAATTGTTCCAGGAGCAAGTGCGCCAAACGTCCCGCCACAGGCTGAAATGCCAAATCTTCCAGGATCCTGCTGGCCCTCATCATGCGTTCCGCCATCAATTGAGTCAGATCCCAGGTGAATTGACCATTGTCAATCATGAAAGGCTCGAGTTTTTCCCGCGACCAGAGCCGAAGCCTGGTCTCCTGGTTAGCAACCAAAGCTACCGGCATTCCAATACCTTCCTTGAAGAAGCCTACACCCCAGAACACTTCACCTTGTTCAAGAGTGATCACCACCAAACTTCTGCCTTCTGGGGATTCTTTCAGGGCGGTCACCTGCCCCTCTTCAACCAGGAATAGATAAGGCCAGTCAGACCCATAATGTGTTATCCACTGATCTTTCGGGTATGTTTTTTCGATACTGCTATCAATTAAACGCCCCAATTCAGTTTGGGAAAATCTCGAAAATAGTTGATTATCTGATAATGATGCTTTCTCCATAGGTTTTCTCACGAGAGAGTTCTCAGTTTCTCAAGGGCGAGCTGGTCTTCTAAGGATATTTGGGTCCTGGTAATCTTCAGGATGCCATCCGTTTGAAATTGGTATAACAAACGGCAAACAACTTCTGCCGAGGTTGCCAAAACCTTGGCGATTTCTTCCAAGGTCATATCCCTAGTAAATGAATCCTGGCCGGACGACTCAAGATTGTCCAAAATATAACCAGCCAGTCGGCTGGCAACAGGTTGAAAAGCCAGGCCGTAGATGATCTCTCGGGCATTGCGCATTGTTCCTGTTAACTTTTTGGTAATATCCCACATTGCTTGGGGGTATTTCATCAATAAGGGCAGAATCGTATCCCTGGCCCAGATATAGACCAGTACTCGTCCATCGGCGGAAAGCGAAGCCGGCATGGGGTGATCATCAAATATGGAATGGGCCCAAAATACTTCTCCGCATTTTACTTTAAAGAGCTGGTGTTCTTTTCCCCCCGAAGATACCATTGACCAATTCATTTGTCCTTCAGCCAGATAAATAACATATGGCCAGACCTCTCCTTGACGACAGAGATGCTCCCCCTCCACTAATTTTCGTGACAACGAATGATCCACCAATTGGGCCTGCACATCGGTTGGAAAATGTAAAAACACATCCTTTCCAGACAACTCTTTGATAAGATCTGTCAACTAGCCTCCAAATATTTTTAGGGAAATTAATAAAAGTCAAGGCGCTAACCTAAATCTGCCTGTATAGTGATTATATAGGAAGAACATGCTCGCGCGTCAGATATTTTTTTATCTATCCATATATTCATCATATTCAAAGGAGAACAAATGTCACCAAACACAAGCCCTAGTACGAAAAAAATCGTTCTGGGACTGGTTATAGTTGCCGCAGTCCTGATGATCGCCGTAATACCGTTTATCGCTTTTAAGATGGTAAACCCGATATTGGGCTACCAGTTGGAACGTATCGCCCAATATATGGAAGAAGGTAATGCCAAATACCACCTTCTCACCTTGACTACCTGGCTGGTCAGCTTCTTCTATCCGTTCTGGGGAACAATGAGCGCAATCGGAGGCATCGCGCTTTTGGCCATCGCCAAACCCCTTTATGAAGGCAAAGCTTGGGCCCGAGGATTAGCCCTGCTAAGTTTGGCAGTCCCCTCCATGGGCGGCGCGTATATGATCGTACCCTGGATGAACTTTGTGGGAAGCAAAGAAGGTGGTTTCCCCCCGGCAATGATAATCATGGCAATCGGATTGATTCCATATTTTGCTATTCTGTTGGCGGATAAGGGTGACTTCAAGCAAAAACTGATTGACTTTTTCGTTTTCGCGATGCTGGGTGTCTCTGCCGCTGAGAACTTCGCCAACGGACATGCAGCTTTCAGAATCCTGTATGGACATCCAAAACGCCCTTTGTTTGCTGAGGGAATTTCTATCACTTATTTCGGCTGGCTTGGTTTATGGGTGTCCTTCGGCTTATTGGTCGCCGCCATCTATCAACTTGGCGCCCGCAAGAAATCTGGCTGGTACCTGGCTCTAATCGGCGGCGCAGTTGGCTGCCTCGTCAGCGGCGCTACTCACTATATCCGCCACGCAACCATAGATTACCTACTTGGGTCACTTATGAGTCTTTCCGTCGTGGTCATGGTGTTAATTCCGCTATTCAAAAAACGACTTTTGGAAGAATTCTCTGAATAAATAATCCTTCACACATGAATAAAAATAAAAGCAACCCGAAGTCTTCCTGATACGGGTTGCTTTTTTCTTAGGGGAACCTACTTGTTTGGGAAGCAACAGCCGTTTGCGTTAAAGCAAAGATAATTCAGAAGGTATTAGTTAAAATAATCACAATCAGTTGCTGGACTCTATTATTTTATTCGATCAACGACTGGATCGCAGAAAATAAAGCGGTTTAATATGAAAATCAACCCAGATCATTATCCTGTAATTATCATTTTGGCCTTGGTGCTGTTCACCATTTTAGGTTTGGCGTTAGGTTTCGTGCCATCCCATAACGGCGAAGAACATAACCTGATAGGGTCATTGCTCCTTTTCACATAACATAATACTTCCTCCAGATCCTGCTGGTTCCTGCCCTTAAACAAGACTTCCATTTCTCGGGCAGGACCTGCAGGGTCCACATTTGAGGTTAATTACCCTTATGGCAAAGAATTCCAAGAGCAATAAAAGCAACGCTTCGGACATTTCCACCCGGACAGTTATCCAGATCATTTTCCTGGTTGGCACAGCACTGATCGGCCTCAGGCATATTATGCCCGGGGAATCTTCCAAGGGCGGCGCGTTTGATGTGTTTTGTCCCTTCGGGGCCATTGAAACTTTGTGGCCCTTTCTAACAACCGGCCAAACATTAAAAACCACCTCCCCCCTTAATTTCGCAGTCTTTTTGGGTGTTCTCGGAGTGTCGTTGCTGGCTGGTCGAGCTTTTTGTGGATGGATGTGCCCCGTTGGTACTCTCCAGGACTTCCTGGCCAATCTCTCCAGCCGACTTTTTAAAAACAAGAAAAAACGGCCGGCCGGAAAGCAAATCAACTTGCCCTATAAAATTTCCCTTCGAAATGATGCTTGGCTGCGGAGTTTAAAATATTTGGTTCTGGTGATCATCCTCTTGGCCAGCACTTTTGCGATCTATCCGCCTTTGCGGGAGATTTGTCCGGCCAGGGCTTTACTCAGTTTTCAGCTAACCACTCCACTCCTGTGGAGCGTGTTGATCACTTTTGTGATCACTTCCATGGTGAACAGGCGCTTCTGGTGTAAGTACCTTTGTCCCCTGGGGGCTGTTCTAGCTCCGTTTAACAAGATTGCGCCGTTGCGACTGGTCCTCAACCAGAACAGCTGCACAAATTGCCGTCGCTGTGATTCTGCCTGTCCGATGGATATCCCAGACCTGACGAATAACTTGCGCAGCGCGGAATGTATCGAGTGTCTGGAGTGCCAGGAAACCTGCAATGAAGAAGATGCTTTGGAATTGCGTTTGTTTTAATAATGTTCTTACCTCTTTAAAATTAAAACGGAGCCTTTTGGGCTCCGTTTTTTGTATTTACCTGCTCAATTAATTTCTGCCGCCGCCACCCCACATGGGTTTTCCATACTCGTCTCGAAGTTGGAAAAATTGATCAGTGGCAAGGTCTTCAATCGTGGCAACTTCAAACTCTCCATTTTCATAGAATCCTTGCACAGCTACCTCATTCCCCTCCCCGGGAACATAACCTAATTCCAGGGCGAAACGCAATGGGCGGCCCTCAATTTCCAGAATGCCAGCGGTTCCGGTTTGGATTTCAAGAGCCTCAACTCCAACTGCAATGATCTGTCCCCTAAAGCTTACCCAATCATGTTCTTCTAGAATTTCTTCATGGTCATCAATTTCATTTTCCCCATAACCTTCACTGTTACCAGCGCTGCCATTTCCCTGCCCTCGCCCGTCAATGATCTCGTCCAGGTTTCCAAACAGGATTCCCTGATCCGTTTTTGCCGAAGTCCGGTTAGCTGCACCGAAAACCAATAACCCGACGATCAAAACGTATACTGTCCATAAAATAACTTTCTTAAACATAATCCACCTCTAAGGAATACTATTATTTATAAATCTTTAGATACTATCGTCAGCACGAACCGCAGAAGTTCTCAAAACCGGATCTAGTCGCTGAGTGGGTTTTGGGGCAATCAGAGCTTTTCCGTATTTACCCAAGACCTTTACCACCCATTTCCAATGAATTCCAAAATGAAGGATGCCCACAGCAGTCATGACCACACCGCTCCAAGTATGGATCAAATCCCAGACCAAGGGTGTAAATATCCATGTTGGCGTCGCGGGCAGAAAAAGGAAATACAAACCACTTAAGCCGCAGATCAATCCGCTTATTCCAATCAGTATATTGATCGCCAGGTTAAAACTGCTGTGTTTATTCAGCTTGCTTTTTCCAAACAGGGATCGAAATCCTGTTTTGGTCATCTTGACGATCCACTGCCAGTGCAAAGGGATATGCAAGGCTGCCAGAGCCATAATAGCCACGCTGGACCAAGTATGGATATCATCCCAGGTATGGCGCTCGAAGAAGATAATTACATTGTAAAAAGGGTTTCTCCCTCCCTGAAATCCCCCTATCGGCAGGAATAGAAAATAAATTCCTGACAGAATGACGATCAATCCAGAAATTAATAAGAACATATCCAGGATGATGTTATTTCTGGTCTGTATTGAAAATACTGGTTTTTTGTTTGAATTTGACATTTTTCCTTCCTGCTACTTTTTTGAAACGATTAATAATAGGAGATACTGTTAACAATAGGATCATACCGGGGGAAGATTAAGATAAGTTAAATAGATTGTGAAAGAAATGTTAAGATAGCCCAGAAGTAAATTTAGACCATCGAGCAGACCCGGGATATTCCTTTACGGGGACTTTGTAACTTAAATCACAGTCAAGGGAAGGTTCTTCTTAGATAATATTAGTTACTGGTATATACTAAATAATATAAATCATCCATTTTTATTTCAGAAAGGAGTATTACATGACCATCTTTGATCGAATTGTCCTACTTTTAACCGGTTTAACCGCCATATACATATTGTATTATTTCTTCAAACGCTACCAGAAAGAAAAAGCCCTTTATGATGTATATTACATGCTGGGTTTTGGTGTGTTGCTGGTCTCTGGCCTGCTGTTGATCTTCTTCGGCTGGGGTATCCTTAAATCCCCCTACGTTCTCACCGTGGCTACTTTGATCCCGCTGGGCATTTCCATGGGATTGATGAACCAGTTCCGTCCCAAATACAAAAAAGCATATTCCTGGTTTGCCCTGGTAGGTTTCCTGGCTATCGCAGTTACCAGCATTGGCGGCATGTCATTGAAAAGCGGCATGTCATTGAAAAGCGTTGCTGTCCCTGTTTTCCACGGTGTCGCCGGATTAATCATCTTTGGATTGCCTATCTATAAATGCTTTGTGGAGAAAAATGCTCCCAAGGGATTTGGCATGGTTGGCATCGGCGGCGCTTTGATCGGCATTGGTGGAATGGCCTTGGCTTTCATGATCGCTGGAAAACCATTATTTGGTATCTTCACTGAGGATTTCATTCTCAAGATCCTGGCACCCCTGCTGTTCCTAATGACACTGGCCTTCACATTTGGTTTCAGGAAGGATATTGGAAAAGTCTAGATAAACAGAATACTTAATATTAAAAAGCCCTCCATCTGTGTGGAGTGCACCCCATAAGGTGGACAAATAAATAAAAACCCTCTCTTGGGTAATTA
>CAYORF010000036.1:0-23569 GCA_964406305.1 uncultured Anaerolineales bacterium
AGGAGTACTCTGCGATCTCGATATATGATCCAGTTTCAAGTTCTGTCTGGGGAATACTCCCCGCAGGTATTTGGTTATTGATCTTAAAAAGCCCATTCTCCTGCATTCAAAACCGGTTCTACATCACCATTTTCAAGGACCCCATCAATATTCATCTCTCCAGAACCGATCATGAAGTCAGAATGGACCAGGCTGGAATTGCCTCCCCGAGCTCCGAAATCCTCCAAGGAGAGTTTTTCGCCGCCATCAAGGCTGAAGCGGTAAGCGCTTCCCAGTGCCAGGTGGCAGGAAGCGTTTTCGTCCAGCAAGGTGTTATAAAACAGCAAGCCTGAGTGGGAGATCGGGGAGCTATTGGGCACCAGGGCTACTTCACCCAGCATGCTGGCCCCCTCATCCGTCGAGAGCAATTTCTTCAGAGTACTTTCCCCCAATTCTGCAGAAAAATCAACCACCTTTCCTTCTTTAAAGGTCAGGCTGAAATTGTCAATCACACTGCCTGAATAGACCAGTGGACGGGCTGATTTCACAGTTCCTTCTGTATACCGTTTATCCGGCAGAGTGAATACTTCTTCAGTGGGTATATTGGCCGTGAATGATATACCGGTCTGTGATTTAAATCCTGCAGATCGCCAGACATGGCCTTCTGGCAGTGTTAGCCAGAGATCCGTCCCAGGAGCGGTGTAATGCAATTTCCGGTAAGATTTCTCATTCAAGTAATCACCATGTTTTTTCAATTTAGCCAGGTGAGTCTCCCAGGCAGCAATTGGATCATCCTCGTAAACACGGCAGATCTTAAATATAGCGTCCCACAGCGCTGGCATTTGCTCTTCAGCAGGCAGATCCGGGAAGACCTTCCTGGCCCAACCATCGATAGGAATTGAAAATAAGCTCCAATTCATGGCGTTTTTTCCAATATGGGCACTGATCGGCTTCCAATGTTTTAGGAACGCCCGCTGTCGCTGATCAACCAATTCTGGATCCTGGCCTTTCATCAGATCTGGATCGATTGAAGAAACAGTTAATAACGCTCCCCCGTCTTCAACAACATCTTGGATCCCCTTGGCCTGCCAGGCTGGAAATTCTTCGAAGGAATCCTTTGGGGCATGCTTGAACCGAGAGAGGGTGATCTCGTCATCCCGCCACTGCACGTCCACCAAGCGAGCGCCTGCTTGATAGGCGCTATCGGCCACGAGCCGGATCAGCGGTGCAGCTTGAATAGGTACACCGTCATTTCTGAGATGCTGCATGATCAATTTTTGTCCAGGCTGTAAATTCAGACCTACTTTTATAACCAGATCAGCATATTTCTTTAAATTCGATTGGAAATTATTATCCATGGGGGTTTCTCCTCAATACCTGATATTTACAAATATAGTTTGGATTTTACCATCCAAGAAAATAAAACCCATCCAACAAAATCCCTCAGGACTATTGGCCTGTGGGATGGATGATAAATGCCACCCTACTGGAGTACTATTTTGGATTTTTTGTACGATTTATTGGGTTTTCTCGATGATACCCAGGAATTTTTCAGCCGTAAGACTTGCCCCTCCAACCAGAGCACCGTCAATTTCATCTGTGTTGAAAAATCCCCCTGCGTTTGCAGAATTTACAGATCCCCCATATAAAACCCGGATACTCTGGCTGATCTTTTCTCCCCATAAACCTGACAGAGAGGGGCGAATAACACTGGCGATCAAATCAGAGATCTCATCCGGAGAAGCTGATCTCCCGGTTCCAATAGCCCAGACCGGCTCATAGGCAATGATCATCTTCGTTGGATCTTCCAGATGAATGCCAGAAAGGCCTTCCTGGAGTTGATGATTGATCACGCGGGCTGCGTTCCCAGAATCTCGCTCGGCCAGCACTTCTCCCACACAAAGAACAGGAATCAAACCAACAGAGATCGCTGCTTGAAGTTTGCGATTGATCAAAGTGTTATCTTCACCATAATAAGCCCGACGTTCACTGTGCCCTAGGATGACGTGGGTGCAAAATTCTGCAGCCATCGCTCCAGAAATTTCCCCAGTAAAGGCCCCAGAAGGTTGGTCAGAAATATTCTGAGCACCTAATTGGATAGGAGAACTTACTAGTAGTTTATACAGTGTGGATAAGGAAGTGAATGGAGGGCAGATCAGAACTTCAACATTAGAATAGGATCTCACCCATTGCATTAACACACGCACCAGGCTAAGCGCCTCCGCTTCGGTGTTATTCATCTTCCAGTTGCCAGCTATGATGGGAGTTCTCATTTTATGTGTTCACTCCAATTCAGCAATATAGAGGGAATCCACAATTCCCACGATCACAGAGATCACGCACCCATCAGGGTTTTCTAGGATCTGGCGAGCACCATTACCTTCCCGATTCACCAAGACAGTATCTCCTATTCCAGCTTGTGAATTGTCCAGGGCGACAAAATCTCCATCAGGGGGATCACCCGGCAGCGTAAGAGGCTGCACAACCAGCAAACGGCGATTTTTATAATGCGGGTGACTGATCGTTGTCACCACTGTTCCAGTTACTTTGCCTAGGATCATGTATATTTCACCGATCCCTTTTTCAGGGTGACATCAAATTGATCGTCCGGGTGCACAACCAGCTCATCAACAATACCAATCAGAGCCAGGTCAACCGGCACAAAAGTATGGATATCCATCGCCAGGGCGGCTTCCCGAGAGCGAACCATGACGCACAGGTCTCCCGACCCCGCCTGAACCACATCCACTGCTACTTGAAGGGGGCCAGTTGGCTCAAGGTGTTTGTTCAAGGGTTCAATTACCAGCAATTTCATCCCGGTCAGATCTTCATATTTAACTGATGCAACAGCGGTTCCCCGCACGCGGCCAAAAAGCATCTTAACTCCCTCCTACGCTTTTCAGCACACGCTGAATTATGGTTTTCAATAAACCAGGGTCAACTGTGTCGCCAACCTTAGCTTTTACAGATGACAATACACGGTCTTCCATGGCAGTTCTGGTTGGGGCTGGCGCCGGTGACTGTGGTAGGGATGGCGCTGCACTGGGAGATTTTTTCTCAGTGATATAGGGACGGATGGGAGCGCTAGAAGGTTGATCATTTTCTTTCAACAATTCAACACCCAGTTTACGGGCTGATTCCCTGCCAAGGTCAGTGACCACCACATCATCATTCACAACCAGGGTGGTCACACCACTGTGATAGAGATCCTCAATATCCCGTTCCGTATAAAAGATTTTGGGCATAGGATGACTCCTAATTCTTCAGGTTATTTACCGGGAATTCCTTCCACATTTTCTATGGCCTGGATAGCTGCGTCACGAGCTGTGACCATTTCCGCCTCAGTGCCTGACATCCACAAACGGCCAAATCGTCCTACAGAAGCAATATGAATGATCTTCAAATTGGATTTTTTCTCAGCTTCATTGGCTGCCAACATGATGTATGCAGCGGGAGCTACTTCCAGCACAAAGAGGGTTTCCGCTGCTACCAACATGGATCCACGGCGCCAGCGGTTAAGAAGCTGAGCCTGATATGGATCCACCCGGGTAATCAGGTTGGAAGAGTACACACTGGGTTTAATGCGATCCTCTTTTACCAATCCCAACCGGTCCAGAACAATTGCGCCAGATTCCAGCACTGCTGCCTGGTTCATGGAGTGGACTTCGAACATACCAAACTCACGTTCAACTACCTGAGCGCCTGGTTTGGCTTCTGTGGCTTTCACCGCAATATCAACGGTGCGAAATACCTCATTTCCAGGTGCCATTTCAACATAAAGAGAAGCCATACCCTCAATGGGCAGGTCTCCCTGGGTAATGGTGCCTACAAAAGCTGCCACCTCGGACTGCATACGGTCCAGGTAACAATATACACGTAATGAAAAATCTTGTTTTGCCATACGATCTCCTTATTGGATCTGCAGGTATCATCCAGAATGGATGATCACCCTTAATCCTCGGGGTTGTTATTCATCGCCATGCCAATCGGTGTCACCAAAGCGGGATGATGGGGTACCCAGGTTGGAATACCGGTGTACTCCTCAATAACTTCTGCCGCCCTGTAAAAGGCACTGCTGCCGCCCACCAGGGCAATTTCTGGGACCTGATATCCCTCGATGTGCCTGGCAACAATACTGGCCACTTTCTCCAGCACGGGTTTGATCACCGGAAATAATAGCGGCTGCTGGGCAGGGTCGATCTTCAGGGTTTCGGCATCCTCAAATGGAATGTCATGCGCCCCAGCGATCACTAGTGAAAAGTGTGTTCCGCCGGTAGCTTCATCCGCAGTGTAAACAACCTTCCCATTTTCCACCACGGCAATCCCGGTTGTGCCGCCGCCAACATCAACGATAACGCCGTTTTCCAACTGGACCAGTTCATTGGCGGCTGTGGGCTCGTCGACCAGTCCGGTGCAGACCATACCTGCCGCTTCAACTACATGGGAGGTAGCCTGAACTTCCACGTTGGGTACACCAGGCGGATAGCCGCTGGCCGCATGGGTCAGTTCCCTGCCGATGCGTCTTTCGATCCGGTCTTTCATCGATCTGACCAGATCGACCGCTCCAACAAAGTCCACCACAAGGCCGTCACGCGCGACCTGCGCAAACTGATATTCACCTGTGACTGGCTGGTCCTGTTCATCGAGAACAGCCACCGTCAGATAAGCTGTTCCCAGATCGACACCCACTTTTAATCTACCCTGAGGCGGATTATCAAATGGGGCCGGTTCCGGGTCAGTGACCCAGTGAAAGAGTTCCGCAGCGCGGTTTAAGGTCTTAAGAAGAGCCGGCGATTGCAAGTCAACCCCTATTATTTCTTAGCTTCTGAACGGCCGCCGAAGCTGCCCTTGGAACTATTCGGAAGCACCATTTCGACGTTTTCGTGCGGGCGCGGGATAACATGGATAGATACCAGTTCCCCAACTCGTTTCGCGGCTGCGCCGCCAGCGTCTGTGGCCGCTTTGACAGCTCCCACGTCGCCCCGGACCATCACGGTCACAAATCCACCGCCAACATATTCTGAACCAATCAGAACAACATTAGCTGCTTTGACCATGGCATCAGCGGCTTCTACTGCGCCAACCAGGCCGCGGGTTTCCACCATACCGAGGGCGATAAAAGAAGGATCTTGTTGTGCCATTTTTTACTCCTTGTACTAAATGAATAAACGGTTTATTTGATATGAATGAATTATTGCGGTTTCAGTATTTCCAATACAGTTTCTCTAACCAGTTTCTCTAGAGCATCATAATCCGGCGCCTGATTGCTTCCAGCAGATACACGTCCGGGCTGAAAAGCTTCTTCCGGTGGCTGGCTGGTCTCAAATGCCATGCGTTTGACATTATAGAGATGATGCACGTCAATATTATCGCCTGTGATCGAGCCGCCAACTCCTCCAGAACCCAGCGTCATCGAGGGTGAAATCCCGGTAGTATAGCCGATCATTCCGAGAGTTCCCATGGTGTTCACACCGATCCGGAAGACTGGCTTTTCCAAACCAAAGGCATAAATAATATCTTCATTTGTAGCGTGAATGATCAAACTGTGTCCCCGGCCTCCAAAATTGATCAGATCCAGGCAGCGGTCGCAGCCAGCTTCCCAACCATCAGCGACATAAAATCCAAGCACAGTCGTCAATTTTTCTCGAGAGAGAGGTTCATCCCTGCCAACACTTTGCAGATCAGCTACCAGGATGCGAGCACTTTCTGGAACATGGAATCCGGCTAATGCTCCAAGGTACTGGGGAGATTTTCCAACAGCCTTGGCATTGATGGTGCCATTCGGGAAGAAAAGAGTCGTCCGCAACAGGTCTGCTTCAGGATGTGAAACCCAGTACGCTCCCTGGGCCTGCATTAATTCTTTCAGACGGGAAGCGATCGGACGATCCGCCACCACGGACTGCTCGGTGGCGCAGATTGTTGAAAAGTCAAAGGCTTTACTGTTCGTGATATAGCGAGCTGCTTTTTCAAGATCAGCAGAGCGGTCTACATAGACCGGCACGTTACCAGGACCAACACCATAGGCAGGTTTTCCTTTTGAGTGGGCTGCTCGCACCATGGCCCCGCCTCCGGTTGCCAGGATCAAGGTAGTATATTTGTGCGAAAGCAGTTCATCGGTACCTGGAAGAGAAATCTCTGACATACAGTGGATCAAACCATCCGGTGCACCTGCAGCTACTGCGGCCTGGTTCATCAAAGTTGCAGTTTCCACACAACAGTTTACAGCGGATGGATGAGGTGAAATAACAATGGCGTTGCGGGCTTTTATAGCCATCAAGATCTTATTCATGACGGTCGAGGTAGGATTGGTACTGGGCGTCAAAGCTGCTATCACACCCATAGGCCAAGCTATCTGATAAAGTTTTTTAACTTCATCTTTTTTGATGAATCCAACAGTTTTTACATCTTTTATGGATTCCCAGACGGCTCTAGAAGCAAACTGGTTTTTGATCTTTTTATGCTCTGGGACACCAAAACCGGTTTCCACCGCCGCCATGCGCCCTAAACGTTCAGCGGCGCCGAAAGCAGCGTTTGCCATGGCTTCACAAACACGGTCCACTTCAGCCTGAGTAGCTAAACCCCATTTTTTCTGAGCTTCCCTGGCACTGAGCACCATTTGTCGAGCTTGTTGGATAGAGCGTAAATCTTTATCGAATTCTGGCATAGGTTCGTCCTAAAACTAAAAATTCAATATTTCAATCGTTCTGGTATGTCACTTCACCTAATACGCTGAGATGATCAATTACGGCCATTATTACCGCATCCACTGGTCGGTTTTTTGTGATATCAGTCTGCCTGCCACTGGATCCATGGGCGGTTAAGACCAGGTCACCAATACCGGCATCCAGGGTATCCACGGCTACATAAGGTTTGCCGACCGGAACACCATCCACATCAGTCTGGCGCAGGATCAACAGTTTGCAGCCTTCGAGCGTAGGTTCCTTGATGGTTGATATGGTCGTACCAATTACTTTGGCAATCAGCATGGATAACTCCTGTAAATCATTTCCTGAAGGTAATCTCGCCATCCACTTCCAGATGGTCCAGCACCGCCATAATCACCGCATCTGTGGGTGTCTCTTTTGTTACTGGGGTCTGTCTGGCTGCTGAACCATGACAGGTCAGTACCAGATCACCTACCCCAGCATCCACCAGGTCAATTGCTACGTAAGAACTACCGAGTTCCTTTTTACCGTAAGCATCAGTCTCCCGGCAGATCAAGAGTTTGGTGTTCATTATCCTGCGGTTTTTAATTGTAGAGATAGTGCTTCCAACAATTCGGGCGATCTTCATCAATTTTCCTTTTAATAAGCCTTAGCGGTTGCCTCAGACTTAACTTTATTTCCATTTCCGTTGGATTCCAACATGCCCTGAACGATCTTCACACCTGCGCTGGCACCCAGGCGGGTAGCGCCTGCATTAACCATGTTCTGAGCATCTTCAAAATCACGAACACCGCCAGAAGCTTTGACTCCCATTTCTGGACCAACAACCTTGCGCATAAGGTTGATATCTTCCACAGTCGCCCCGCCGCCAGAAAATCCTGTCGAGGTCTTCACAAAATCGGCCCCAGCTTCTTTCGAAAGCAGGCAGGCTGTAACTTTTTCTTCATCATTTAATAAAGCAGTTTCAATAATTACTTTCACAATAGCGTCTTCGCCATGCCCGACTTTAACCACTTCACTAATGTCGCGGGCTACCAGGGTTAGATCACCGGCTTTCAGAGCACCAATATTGATAACCATATCGATCTCTGTGGCGCCGTCTTTCAGGGCAGTCTGGGCTTCAAAAACCTTGACCTCCGGTGCGGAGGCACCCAGGGGGAAACCAATCACTGTGCAAACTTTAGCCGAGGATCCCTGGAGCAATTCGGCACAAAGCTTCACATGGGTAGGATTGACACAGACAGAAGCAAAATGGTATTTTTTGGCTTCGTAACACAGCTGGGCAATTTGATCAGCAGTGGCATCAGGTTTTAATAATGTGTGGTCGATCATGCTGGCAATATCTGGATCCTCTGGGATCATCCCCAACTGGGAGGTCAAGCGAGATGCTCCAGCGCTTACAACTTCTCCAACCTTATTGAAACAGGTATCAACGCAGATACCCTCTGAACATTCAGATGAGCAATAATCGCCCGCTGGCTGGCTGGTTCGGTATTCCGCTTCATTCAATGCCACCAGTACTTCCCGGGTGATAACTTCGACCAGATGCTTAACTTGCACTTGTGTAGTTTCCATATTATTTCTCGATCTCCATAATCTTATCGACACGGCGGGCATGGCGATCTCCGCCGAACTCGGTTTCTAAAAAAGTAGTAAGGATCTGCTTGGCCAGGTTGGGGCCGATCAATCCAGCCCCAAGAGTCAGTAGATTCGCATTATTATGTTCTCTGCTGTTAAAAGCAGTTGCATAGTCATAACACATAGCTGCCCGAACACCACGAACCTTATTAGCAGCCATGCAGCTTCCAATACCGGCACCATCAATCATCACACCCCTCCAGGCAGATCCGGAAGCAACTTGCTCCGCGACTGCTCTGGCAAAATCCGGGTAATCCACTGAATCTGTGCTGTTGGTGCCACAATCTATAACCTTGAAGCCCTTGTCTTCTAGGAAAGCTTTTAGGTTTTCTTTCATCGGGAAACCACCATGATCTGCCCCAATAGCAACAACCTTTGAACCAGCAGTGGCAGGGACTGGGTTTTCAGTAGATTCCGGTGTCATCTGGGAAGGCATTTCCCGCATTATTCCGGATACTACTTCATCAACTATTCTTTTTAGATCCGTATCGTTAATGTTTGCCATATATTTCACTCTTGTTATACATTAATCGGATAACGCTGGAATATTGAAGTCGGTGAAGATGCTGATGCTTTTAAATTAGTATAAAAACGGAAGCGGTCTGCCCTAAATTCAGATTCCACATATTCGATGACCCTACCATCAGCCGTGCGGGTTTCTCGCCGAATTACCAGGACTGGAGCGGGGTGGATTAATTCCATCAACTCTGCTACATGAGGAGTTGCGATCTCTGCGCCAATTTCCTGCTCAGCATGATCGGGTTTCATATTATATTGGGCTGCCAAAACATCATAGAGGGATTCTTTGGAAAAATCATGCTCCAGGATTCCAAGGCAAAACGCATGCGGTAAATACGCTCGTTCTATGGCAGCTGCTTTTCCATCAACCACCCGTAAGCGATACAGAAAAACCACTTCTGCACCCAATTGGATCCTGAGAACCCGGGCTAATAGTGGGTCGGCCGGAATGATTTTGGATTCGATGACCTGGCTGGCAACATTCTTCCCGCGCTGAGCCATCTCCTGCGAAAAACCATACAGGAATTCCACGGTCTTGGGAAAATGATCCTCCGTTACAAAAGTCCCCACACCATGGACAGATTCAAGGTAACCCTTGGCCGCCAAATCACTCAGGGCGTGGCGAATAGTGTTCCGTCCAACACCATGATGTTCACTTAAAGCATTTTCTGATGGAAGGCGCGCTCCGGGTTGGAGCTCACCGTTCTCGATCTGCTCCAAGATTGATTCCGCAACTTGCTGATAGAGTGCTCTTGTCATATTGCTTTCCCGTGCCTGACGGTACTTCACTTTCCTACATGTACCCACTTGTCCCTACATGTTCTATCAGGAGTATACAAGATGATTACCTGCTTGTCAAGCGGTTATTTCCACCCTAATCGTGGACGAAGATACAAAAACCCCCATCTGTGGGGGTTATAACAAGAATTTTTTAATTTGTAAGGTCTTTTGAGGGATATAAAGTCCCTGAAATCGAAATTAACTAAATTTCAGAAAATCAAGATTCGAAAAATCAAAGTCAAGGTAAGGGATCTCTTTTTCCAGTCGTTCTTTTCTTCCATCCATATACCAGACACACCAGGGATCATCCAGGTTCTCAACATCAAAGCTGCGGTGGATCACGGCATAGAGATCAATTTCTCTCATCTTTATAAAAAGCGGAATATCCTGGAACCATTGATGTTCAAGATCATATTCGGAAAAATACCCCGGTAAAAAACCAGAGAGGAAATACTCAATAAACCCGGCAGGATCCTTCTGTCCCATGACCACATAAAATAGGACCAGGGCAATATCTTCCACAAACCAGCTGTAAGAGCAGTCATCAAAATCAAAAAAAGTGATTTTGTCACTATCCACAAAAAAGTTGCCCTGATGGGCATCCCTGTGGATCAACCCGAAGCTGGATTTTTCCAGCGGGAGATTTCGAATCCTCTTTACTAGATCGCGAAGAATCTGGATGATCTTGTGGTCCCGGGGTGGGATGAATTGATCCACTTCATATGAATGGGATCATCCCATTCCGGGCGCTTCCACTCTGGATTAGCAGGCTGATAGGCCGTGGACAGTTTATGCATCAATCCTATCTGGCGGCCGTACTCAAATAACAGCTCATCAGTCCACTCTCCCCTGCGTGGTTGTCCAGCTGCTTTTTCAAAAGCATTTGCCAGGAAATATCCCCCGGCGCCATCATCAATCTCCTCAACCCAATTTTCATTACGGGAAATCAAAGCCTCAGCCACAGATGATCCACCGGATTTCAAGTAGTTGATCCAATCCAGCTCTCCCCGGATCAAATCCGGGCTGCGGCGGATGCTGTGGGCAATCCTTAATATACCCTCTTCTTCTCCTCGGAAATATTCATAAATATAGCTCTCAAATCCATCCAATTCCTGGATATCCCCGGGGTTGATCCCATATGCCGCTCGCGCCTGACTGAGAATGGATTCTGAGAAACGGTCCTTGATGCGCTGTTCCATAATTAACCTTCAGTACTATTTCCTACCGGAATCGGTGGTTGAGTAGCTTTTAATGAAAACAGTGCAGCCGGAACCAGTATCGCGACAAAGATCCAAAGGGAGATCTGGAAGCTGCCGGTGAGATCGTAGATCACTCCCGTGATAAAAGGCCCCAGGCTGCTGCCAGCCACTTGTGCTGTCAGCACACCACCCCTGAGTTTTCCAAGATTCGCTTGACCATAATACCTAGCAAACAGGGTTCCACCCACTATGGAAATCAAACCAGTGGAAATTCCAATCAAGACTGCATAAGAATGGGCAAGAACTGGGGACGAAGAAAAAGTAAGTACTGCAATTCCCGCAGCCAGAAAGGCCATACAACCAAGAAGCATGTATTGCAGAGATCCCCTGTCCGCCGTCGGCCCCAATAATAGCTGGGTTACTAAGGAAGCAGCCGCATAAGTAGTGTAAGTTGCCGCAGCGACTCCGTGAGAGATTCCAAGTGAATCAAAAATGGACAACAGGTTAAAAAATACCGCTGTGACGATCATGGCCCATAAGGCACTGTTGATCATCATGATCCAGTATGCCGGTGTTTTCCGGGCTTCTTTTACCGTAAAGGAATATAAGCTGTTGCCCTGCTGTCCAGGGATTTCCTTCTTTTCCACAGGACCACCATCCAAATCCTGGCCTACTTCTTCCGGATTATTCTTGAAGACCAACAGCAGCATTGGTAACATGATCAACCAAACCAGGAAACCCAACCAGGTATAAGCGGTGCGCCAGCCCTTCAAATTTATTAGGTAGAGAAAAAAAGCAGGGATAATCGCCATACTAACAGAAAATCCACTGCTGATAAAACCGGTCACAGTACCAAGTTTCTCCCGGAACCACATGGCCGCAATATTTCCTGAAAGCAGAGAGAGTCCGCCCTGACCCAATAAACGCAGCAGGAAAAAACCAAGCAATAACGTTACAAGAGAATTAACCTGGGCAAAAAAGATACAAGCACCGCCCAACAAAATAACTACCCCGATCATCGTTTTTTTGATGCCAAAACGGTCCATCAATGAACCGATAAATGACTGGGGCAGGGACGCCAGCAGCGTTCCCACCATATAAGTACCAGATAAGACAGTCAGAGAAATCCCCAGTGAGTCCAGCAGGGAAGGATTAAAGACAGAAACACCATATGTTTGACCAACACCGGTCACTGCCGAGGCAATAACAGCCACCGGCACCATCAACCAACCATAATAAAATGGGATTCGTCCTGCTAAACCAGTTCCTTTTTGTCCTTCCATGTTCTCCAATCCTTCTATATTAACCCCAGATCCACCAGATCTGCCCGGAGTTGCTCAGGCGAGGAAAATTGAATTACCTCAAATCCCTGCCGTCGGGCTTCCTGGATATTATCTTCCATATCATCGATGAATATACAATCCCCAGCGTTTAGATTCAGTTCATGCAGCAAGATCTGGAATGGTTCCGGATCCGGCTTTTTGTATCCGATATGACCTGAGATCACTAACGACGTAAACCAGCTTAAAAATTCATACTGATCCTTAACTCGTGGAAAGGTCTCGGAAGACCAGTTGCTCAGAGCAGCCAACGGGTAGCCATCCTCTTTCAACTCTCTTAGAACCTCCACAGTACCTGGAAAATCTCCATCGATCATTTCCTCCCAGCGTTCAAAATAAGCCCGGATCTGTTCTTCATATTGAGGAAATTTTGGAATCAGTTCATCGATGGCATCCAGGAAGGATTTATCCACATCCATTTGGGAATTCCACTCCAGTGAGCAGACCTGTTTTAAGAAGTATTCCATCTCATCCAGATCAGAGAAGATCTTCTCATAGAGATGACGGGGATTCCAGTCAATCAAAACCCCACCAAGGTCAAAAACGAGTGTTTTTTTCATTCAGATATTAACTCCATTTTTATTCATAAAAAATCCAACAAATAACCCAGTGGATTATAGCAGGAATAATTCCAAAGACGAGAGTTGAGGTATGGGGGACAGATTAATATTAATTTATAAATAATAGTTTCGGGGTGATGTCATCATCAGCAGAATATAACACAAGTCACTTCTACAATACTAATGACATATGTACAATAGAAGTATATCCTTTAGAGGATTTTTATCAGGAGAACGTGAGGTTTACATGCCAGATGGAAGAGAATTAGGTATAGGAAGGAATCGACGGCATCTGGGAATAATGGGGTTTTTGCGTCCTGCCTTATTATTTCTATTAACTCGAGAGAATTCACATGGCTATTCTTTACTTGAAGGTGTAAAAGAGTTTGGATTCAATTCTGATCAAATCGATCCAAGCCTGGTATATCGAATCCTTCGCAACATGGAAGAAATTGGTTGGGTGTCTTCCCATATCGGAGAAGAAAGCCTTGGACCGCAGAGGCGTGTATACCAGATTTTGCCTGAAGGTAAAACTCGCCTGGCAGAATTAATCGATGGGCTGCGTCAAAGAAGGGATGAAATAAACAACCTGCTGAAAGCCTACGACCAGGCAAATAAATGAATGTGGAATTATCGGAGTACGAACTATGGATGACCAATTAATAAATCAGCATATTCGTGAAGCACTTGCGAAAGTTGAACATCCCTCAATTTCAGCAACTTTAATTGAATTAGGGATGTTGAAAAATGTCACGGTGACTCCCGACGGAAAAGTAACATTCACATTGGTACTACCCTTTCCAAGTATTCCTGACAATATCCGTGATTACCTGATCAACGCTCTTGGAATTGCAGCTCAATCAGCTGGCGGCGAGCTTTCAGGAGCGAATTTGGATCTAATGAGCGATGAGGAACGTCAAGAATTCCTGGTCAAAGAACAAGAAAATTGGAGAGGTTAAATATTGGACAGAATCTACACAAATACAAATTGGTTTGATCAATTAATTCCGGAAGGATTACCCATTCCAAGTTTAACTCTGCTGAGTGGGCCAGGGGGTTCAGGAAAACCGCTGATTGGCAATGTAATTGCCGCATCGTGGCTACGCCAGGGAGGAAGCGTGGTTTTTATGTCCCTGCAATATCCCGATCATAGTTTTATCGCAGCTAGTTTAAAAACAGTTTGTCAATTGGATTTGGGTGACTACCAAAAGCAGATCGCCTTCATAGAACTTGATGCTGAACTGGATGGAATCACCCCTCCCATGGGAAACCGATTTAAGGCTAATGTTGTTAAACCTGATGTCTGGGATGCCGCCATAGATCAAGCTTGCAGTATGGTGCCAGATGAAGGTCCGGGGATTTTAATCTTTGCCTCAGCTCTAAACTTGTTACTATTCTCTCCTACTTATAAAAATGGTATTCTTGAAAAAATGCTGACTGCCGCCGAGGGAGATCAAAAACGGACATACCTCTTCTCTGCAAGCACCACCGCAAAAGCTGAGGAAATTGCAAAACTGGAAGCTGCTGCCACCAATCTGATCATAACTCGCAGCACTAAAGAACCATTCCGTCTTTATATGCAAATAAATCGAATTGACGGCGAAGAATTCATTTCCGATGAAATCGAATTACCTTTTTCAGCGAATTCCCTCCTGGATGTTAAAGTAGTAGCTGATCACAGCCGAAAAAAGGTCATCCCTCTCATCTCAAAATTATAAGGAACAGAATCTACGGAGATAAAATGTGTCAAATAACTGCTTATTTGGACGATGAAAAAATAATGGAAAATGTGATGTTCGTGGAACCGACACCAAATGGGATTGTTTTATCTACAATGTTTGAAGAACCCCTCGAGGTCTCAGCCACAATCCGTAAGATCGACTTATTAAAGAATGTTCTTTACCTGGAGAATATTCCCAAGGAGGGAGTAAAAAATGGAGGAAAAGGATAAGCTCAGGATATTGATCCCTCATTGGGTTGCACACAACCGGGAACACGCAAATGAATTTCGCGACTGGGCAACCCGGGCCGATGTGGTATCTGCAGATATTCTTGCCGCTGCTGATGCCATAGATCATGCTAACGAGTCATTAAAAACTGCTTTGGAGAAATTGGGAGGAATGCTTCCATATCCTCATCTGGATTAAAAAAGCAGCTGGAGACATTGATGTTCAAGAATAGATTAAGGGTGTACCGTTAACCAATACATTATCTCCATTATGGCAATTATTAATGTTGACCGCATCTACGGACAAATCGATTGATCTCTCGTGTTAAGATTGTTTCACCCTGCTGAATTACGATGCAGGTTTGTTATCTGGCGGTGGTGATCTGGAAGACCTCCTGCCTGTCAGCAAAATCACCGTTAATCGAGTGAAACAGGCATTAAAACAAGATAAACCTGAGTAAATATAACCGCTCGGTTTTGAGTGAATCTTAAACCAGTTTTCGGCCACCAATAGCAAAATCAATCCCGTTAAAAGGATTCAAAATTGATTAAAGGTATAAATGCAAAATATTGATAACAGCGATGCGAATGTTACACCCCTAGAACAACGACGTAACTTTTTCGGCGGATTATGGCAAGGGGCTTTTTTAGCTCTGGGTATTTCACTGACCCAACCAACAACAGTAATTTCCGCTTTTATCGCAGACTTGACCGGCTCGACCATCTGGGTCGGTGGGCTTTCAACAGTATTGACAATTGCAGGTGCTCTGCCGCAGCTATTTGTAGCTCGCTGGATCGAAAATCGTCCTCGTAAGATGCCTTATTTACTGACCGCCATATATTTACGAGTCGGCAGTTGGGGAATACTGGCCTTTTTGATTTATTCGATTGGTGATAAACACCCAATGATGTTGGCCTGGGCTCTGGTGGTAATGCTTGCTATCTTTTATGCGGGTGGAGGCTTAGGTAATACTCCCTATGCAGATATTATAGGTAAGGTCATCCCGGCAGAACGCCGGGGAGCTTTTTTCGGAGGAAAGGAAGCACTTGCTGGTCCGCTTGCAGTGGGCGCAGCACTGGGAGCCCGACAGATTCTGGCTCATGTTAAATACCCAAATAACTATGCTTTATTATTTGGATTAGCCGCTCTTGGGTTAGGGATTGCCTCGCTGGGTTTTTTGATTATGCGAGAACCTGTTACTTTGTTAGAGGAAATACCTGGCCGTTCATGGGGAAATTATTGGCAGCAAATCAAGGAAACCAGCAAGAAATTAAAAGTTTTGATCATAATTGAAATATTCACTGGTTTCAGTTTGATGGCACTACCTTTTTATGTAGTATTCGCTCGAGAAAAACTCGGCGCTCCCCCAGATGCAATTGGCTGGTTTTTGCTGGCTCAGATTTTAGGCGGTGTGTTGGCAAATTTGCTTTGGGCATACCTGGTTGACCGGGCCGGCAGCCGAAAAATGCTGGTTGTGTGTGGAACGATGTCAACAATAACTCCGATATTAGCAATTTTTTTAGCTCCTTTAGGTTGGTCGGCTCTGATAGTTGTATTTTTCCTGGCAGGAGCGACTTTTACTGGCCGGAAAGTTGGATTTCAAAGTGCGCTGCTCGAGTTGGCACCTGCTGCTGAACGTCCCACCTACGCAGGATTAAATGCAGTATTAATCTTACCGTTAGCTTTCCTTACTTTGATCGCTGGCATATTTTTACAGCATGGCTCGTATACAATATTATTCATTCTTGCTTCAGCTTTTATTGCGGTCGGCACGATTGTGGCCTACCACTGGGCATCTAGTAATCACCTGAAAGGAGAATAAATGGGCCCAAAGATTGGGATAATTATTTGTGACCGTTATCGCCGCTGGGCAGGCGGTAAGTGTTTTCAATCAATGAAAAACAGAGAAGGTGCTTTCAGTACCTATACTGACCAGGATCTGGAATTGGTTGGCTATACAACTTGTGATGGATGCCCAGGTGGCAACATTGAATACGCTGGCGAAGAAATGTCCAAAAACGGCGTTCAGGTCATTCACCTGGCTACCGGTCTCATCGTTGGGTATCCGCCTTGGGCTTACCCCAATACGTTTAAAGACTTTTTCGAAGCACGTTACGATGTAAAAGTTGTGGTGGGGACGCACCCCATCCCTCAGAAATATCTTGATATGCACAACCACCTGGGAACCTGGGATGATCCGACCTGGGAACCTCTAACTGCACCCACAATGGCCGATAAAAAAACCTGGAGCTCATACAACTAGATGAATAAATTATTAAGGATTGACACAATTTCAGGTATCTCGGCAGACAGGTTAGCTGCTGCGCTGATCGGTTTGGGCGTCCCGGATCAGGATATGGTACAGACTATTATTTATGCCGCTGAAGATCTCGGCATGTTAGATGTTCATACACATCTCGAATTTCTCCCAAACGATGTTCTTGCTCATCGTTTGCACCTTACCCCTTTAGAGGATAAGGAAGCACTTGCCTGGAAAGAAACCCCTCCACTTTTGGATAGAGCCTTATCCCGGGCAAATGTAAAGGGTGCCTACGTTGATTTTGCACACCGCGCACTTTCAATCCTTCGTACCGCCAAAGCCCAGAATACCTCTCTAACTCCCGATCTTGCCGCCTCCTTGCCCATCATCGGTACGGCACGTACGCCATACAAACACAAAGCCCCATACCAACCCCAGTCCAAAAATGTGAATGATGGAGAATTTTATATTCAGATCAAGTCCCAATATGCAGCGGCTACTTTCGGGTTAAACACATTCAGCCATATCTTTGTTTTGTCATATTTAGATCAATCGTTAGATCATGCAATCACTGTTCAGCCGCCCTGGAAAGATGACGATAAACGTTACGGCACATTTGCCACTCGCTCCCCCAACCGGCCCAGCCCTATTGGCTTAACCCGCGTCAGACTCCACCGCGTTGAAGGTGAACGCATCTACACTGGCCCGCTAGACCTCTTCGATGGCACTCCTGTCCTGGACATCAAACCTTTTATACAAACCCTGGATGGCATGACCGACGAAGAGGATACCGGTAACGATGGTTGGCTGGAGGGCAGTGATCACCTTGAATTGCACCGCCTGGGGATTCCTCATGTCCACCCGGGTGAATCGGGAACCCTGGATCAGCCCCAAATTCTGATTGCGCTGCTAACTGGCATAGCCTATGGATTACAGCACCTGAGAGTGGATTGCGACACAATAGAATGCACATCCCCGGTTAACACCAGCACTGAGGTTGTCCTTGACCCTGTATCTCAAGCCATTTTTAAGCAATATAAAATTCCAAATCAACCCGGGGCAGCGTCAGGAGAACTTGTCACTCCGGACGGGGCAGCTATCCTGGCTGCGCTGTCGCCAAGATTTATCACAGCCGATGACATGCCATCCGAGGATAAACTAACTGCATACGGATTGGGCGGGCAAAACTTAAATACTGCGCCAGCCTTCGGTGCGCTGCCAGTATGTTTAGTTGAACAACCTACATTGGAATAAAATATGACCTTCTTCTGGATATTAATTATCCCCCTTTTGCTCATATTTTCCATCGATCAGCTCATTGAACGTATGTACCGTTATGAGAAAAAGACCCATTCTGTTTCACCTGAAAAATTTAAAATACCGTTTGACGAGATTCTTATTCCCGCTGGCAAAGACTCTCAACTATATGGCTGGTGGATACCTGTCTCGCCGGAAGTGCCGACATTGATCTTGATCCACGGTTGGGGGCGAAATCTGGCCCGTATGATGCCATACATACAAAAAATGCACCCGCTGGGCCTTAACCTGCTGGCATTCGATGCACGTAACCACGGCAGCAGTTCCGCTGTAAAACACCCTACCGTGGGAACTTTTTCTGAAGATATCCTTGCCGTAGTGGATTTCCTCGTTAAAACTGGCCTGACATCGTCAGACAGCATCGGGGTGCTGGGACTTTCCATCGGTGGGGGAGCAGCCATCAATGCAGCCGGCTGGGATGACCGAATAAAAAGCGTAGTCACCATTGGGGCCCTCTCTCATCCGGTAGCAGTGATGAATTATGAATTCCAGAAACGGCACATTCCCAAATTCATAGCCAAGTCCGTCCTGGAGTACATGCGTATGCGTTTCAGGCTGGATTTCGACAAAATAGCCCCCGTGAAGAATATCGCCCAAACAAATGCTGCGATTCTTATAATCCACGGTGATGAAGACAAGACTGTTCCTCTCGCCCAGGGGCAGGCACTCGTCGAGGCTGGTAATCCCACACAAACACGCTTATGGGTTGTCCCTGGAAAAGGACACAGCAATTGCCATAACCATCCGCAATTTTGGGAGAAAGTAGATACGTTTTTACAAGAAACACTATTCACATAGGAGAAGAAATGACCACCAACTACAACGACCGTTCCGTTTCTAAAGTTGAAGTTGCAGGTTCAGAAGCCCGCCATTATGATTTTTTCATGAACACGATAACCGGCGGTACATATCCATTCTTTATCCGCAGTGCGGTGCAGGAAATGCGTATCCAGCCTGATGACAAAATCCTGGTATTGGGAGCTGGCACCGGGCGTAATATCAGTCTGATGAACAAATATCTCTCCGAAGGAGCGCGCGTGCTGGGGCTGGATATAGGCCCGGAAATGCTGGAGCAAGCTCAGCACCGTTTTGCCGATCATCCTTACATCTCCATCGAAGACCAGCGTATTGACGAGCAGCTGCCTTACCAGGGCGAATTCGACAAAGTTTTCATCTCTTTTGTGCTGCATGGTTTCATTCAGGAAGACCGCCTGAAAATTATTGCCAATGCCCAACGCGCTTTGCGACCCGGCGGTGAGTTCATCATCCTGGATTACAACGAGTTCGATCTGGAACACTCACCTTGGTTAATCCGCTTCGTTTTTAACATGGAATGTCCCCTTGCGACCGAATTTGTTGGCCTGGATTTACAAGCCATCCTGAGGGAACAGGGATTCGATGAGTTCCGTACCCATCCCCACTATCTTGGATATGTACGGCTGCTAGCGGCACGCAAAAAAGGAGAGATATAAACTATGCTGCGTATGTTGATCTGGGTACTCATGTTGGTTGGCGGCAGCACATTGAGCATCTGGTTGGATTTGAATTGGTTTCCCGGACTGTTTGCCAACCTTATTTTCCATATAGCGACTCTGGTCCCCGGTTTATTGCTGTTGTATCTCGTTATGCGAGTCAGCCGGAATACAGGCCGTTTATTAGCCCGCATGGGCCGAGAAGGCGACATTCCCCGCATGAAAACCAACAAATTAGTCACCTCTGGGGTTTATAGCTGTATGCGCCACCCTATGCACCTGGGACTGCTTTTCTTCCCCTGGGCAATGGCTTTGATCCTCGGATCCCCAACTTTTATCATGGTCATTGCTCCGCTGGAAATCCTCTTTATGCTGGTGATGATCAAGTTTGGCGAAGAACCAGAAGCGATTCGTAAGTTCGGCGATGCTTATCGGGAATACCAGAAACAGGTACCAATGTTCAACCTGCGTTCTGACTGCTGGCGACAATTATTAAACGATTAACATAATTGGAGTAGTAATGGTAAATTCTAGCGATATTTTTTCCGCGGCGGATTCGGCCGATTCTGCCAAAGCCCGTAAACAAGGACTTGCTTTCATTGACGGCTCAATTTCCGGCTATGCCCTCCTGCTGGGTAGTGATACTAAAAAAACCCTTCCGGTTCTTGAATCATTAACACAACGACGAATTGTTGTCTTTGTTGTGGAAGAAGTGCTGCAAAATTCTTTGCGAGAGAATGATTTATCGCTGGGCTGGGATTCAGGAATTATCGCTTTGCAAATGACCAACGCTTTGGGCTGTATTGCCCGTGTGGCACAGACATTTGGGAACGTAGAGGAACCTGATGACGTGATGAAATTCGCCAGGGAGCGATTATTAGGCTTCACCCTACTGCTCGACGAAGCGACACCTGAACGATTGGGATTAGCGGAAGCAGCCCTCTCCTTTGGCTGCCCTCTGATCAGCGATGCACATTTGCCGCAATCCATTGAGGATTGGGAAATTCCAGCTGACTATCGTGCTGTTGTCGGGAGCGTTAAACCCCACGATATTGTACAGATTGGTATCGAAGAACGGGGTCTGAAAATTCAGGTTCCCTTGCCAGAATTACCCCTAAACTACAGCACTGATTTTTCAGGCCAGGTCGTAAGGGATGACTCGTGTGGGGCCTGTCTCACTGGCGTCGAGTTGGTCGCTACTGGAGAAAACATCGTAGATGGGCGTGTTACCCTCATTGGGCCGGATTTAGACATAGCCGCAAAGGACAACCAACCCTACGCCATGATAATTGAGGTCAGTGGCCGGGAGATGCAGCCCGACTTCGAGCCAGTCCTAGAAAGACAAATCGAGACGATATTAAATGATGCGGACGGCATCACACACCGAGGACAACGCTCAATGGTTACCCTGCGCATTGCCCAAAAAGCCATCGACAAGGGTCTGAGATTACACCACTTAGGAGAGATACTGCATGCCCGTCTGCACAATGAATTTGGCAATATCCTCAGCCGCGTTCAGATTTCAATTACCACCGAACCGGCTAAAATCCAGGCCATCCAGGAGAAAGCCCAAGCTGTCTATGAAAATCGTGATAAACGACTGGGTAGCTTAAAAGATGAAGACGTGGACACCTTTTACACCTGCAACCTTTGCCAGACAATAGCTGCCGGGCACTTGTGTATCATCAGCCCGGAACATCCCGGCGTTTGTGGTGCAGTAGATTGGATGGATGCCCGTGCCGCAGTCAGTATTCAACCTGTCGGCTCAAACAAAGCAGTCAAAAAAGAAGGCCTCCTCAATGCCCAACTGGGCCAATGGGAAAGCATTAACCAGATCGCACGGCAAGAATCGGGTGGTGCAATCTCGGCCTACAGTCTTTACAGTCTCATGCAAGATCCTGGATCTGCCTGCGGTGATTTCGAGTGCATAACCGCCATGCTCCCGCTCTCAAATGGCGTCATGGTGATCGAACACTCCTACGAGGGAATGACCCCCAGCGGGATGGAATGGACTATGTTATATGAAATGATTGGAGCGGGTGCTCCGATGCCCGGTTTCTTGGGTCACAGTAAAAGGGCTATGGGAACGCTTAAATTCATCTCGGCCGATGGGGGTTGGCGTCGTATTGTGTGGATGAATCATTCCCTGCGAGAAGAATTACGCCCAGTGTTGGAAGCCCTCGCTGCTGAAGCGGGTCTTACCGGTTTTGTAGATATGATCGCTACAGAGCAGAACTCAATAGACGAGGGTGAGATTTTGCTCTTCCTGGAAACAGCAGGACATCCCGTTTTGACGATGGAACCGATGATGTAGCAGGATCAGGGTTGTGCTTTGAATCGGGCAATTAATCAATGGGTGCTGCAGACCTCGCTCGGTCTATGAAATATTTGGGAAACAACTAATTAAGTTTTCCCGGTCAGAACACCAGGACAAACTCCTGGAAGGCCAGCAGAGCAGCAAAGGCCAGGGTGACTGCGATTCCGATCGCCGCGCCTGAAGCGCCACCTTCATAAGCATCCGGGATCAGTTCGGCAAAGACCATCCAGATCATTGCTCCGGCAGCCAGTCCCAAGCCAACCGGCAGCCAGGGTGCAAAGAAATACACAAACAGATAGGCCGGCACCGCCATTAGCGGCTGGGGCAAACTGGAAAAGATGCTCCACAAGGCTGCCTTGCCAGGTTTTGTGCCTTTAGGCACCATAACCAAAGCCACAGCCAATCCTTCCGGGATATTGTGAATAGCGATTGCGGCTGTGATGAACAAACCCAATTTTTGCCCACCACCGAAGGAAACACCCACACCAATGCCCTCAGCAAAGGAATGGGCGGTCATGATTCCCAAGACCAGCAAGGCTTTACGGGCATCGCCACCTTCCAGATCTCCCAGATCCACATCTGTTCGTTTGTTAATAAAGCGATTTGCCAAGACAATTAGGAGGAGGCCAAGCAACATTCCTAAGAATGTCCTGTAGGGATTGATATGGGCGCCTTCCTGGATCAGGTTATGGCTGGCCCCGAGCATTAATCCTGCCGCTGATGCCTGGAAGATGCTCAACCACCAGCGATTGAAATTCTTAATAAAGAAAAAGGGCAGTGCGCCCAAACCAGTTACCAGTGCGGTTAATCCTGATGCTAAAAGTATGGTCCAGAGATTAACAGTTATATCCATCTTAATAATCCTTATTTACCAGAATACTTCGGCTGAAACAAATTGCAGGAGATCCGACGATGGAAAATTAAGCTTCATCGATCTCTGATTGATTCCCAATGTCATTCATGAGTAATTTTTACCAATAAAGCCGCCAACTTTTCAATCTCGTCCTGGTTGAGATTCTCTGTTATCCTTCGGGCTAGGATCTGATGGACTTCATTGTGAAGCTCATTGAAGCGAATCCCCTTTTCAGTCAGGAGCAGAAAATAGACCCGGCCATCTATCTTAGACTTAGATTTAGTAAGATATCCTGTTTTGATCAATTTTTTGACAATAGTGGAAACTGAGGGCCTGGTAACACCAAGATTTTCAGCAAGATCGCCAAATGTAGGCTCACCCAGGTCGGCTATGGTATCCAGGTAATGCATCTGGTTCATGGTGATATCAGAGTAACCCTCCTGTTCAAAGGCTTTGCTTTCCAATTCTCCCATTAATTGGGAGATCATTTCGACTGTTTCCAGCACTGCAGATATATTACCCATATTTAGTTAGTTTATCCTAACTAAATATTATTGTCAAGCGGGCAAGCCATTCGATCGCATCCTGGAAACTGGGAACCCTTCTATTCTCCTGCTACATTGAAAAAAGCTCAACGAAGAAACCAAGCAGCTTCCTGGAAGTTGGTAAAAAAAGGGGCTGTCCCAAAAGTAAATGGCACAGTCCCTTATTTTTTAATATA
>CAYORF010000037.1:0-23444 GCA_964406305.1 uncultured Anaerolineales bacterium
TCCGGATGACGATATCAACGATTGGGCGGATGACTGGATCGAGGCCCTGGCGGGAGAAGGCATCACAGGCGGGTGCAGTGCCAACCCGCCTTTATACTGCCCTAGCAGCCAAGTCACTCGGGCTGAGATGGCTGTATTTTTAGTAAAAGCTTTTGATCTTCAATAATAAAACCTGAACAATATATCAAAAAACGCCAGAGCAATCTGGCGTTTATATTTTAATGTTGAACCAGCCACTGAATAGCAGTTTTCACTCTAGGAATTTTTCAGCTGCCCCTTTTCAAAATCTATCACTTTCTCTAATATTTCTTCTAAAACTAAAGTTGGTTCATATCCAGTCAGTGCCTTAATTTTTGAGATATCCGGTAAGCGGCGGCGCATATCTTCAAATCCTTCCTTATACGCCTCTTCATATGGAATGATGACTATTTCTGATGAACTTCCAGTCATTTTCTTTACCAGCTGAGCAAGTTCCAGGATCGATATATCCCGATAATTCCCTATGTTAAATACCTCACCAACGGCTTCCGGGGTTTCTGCAAGCTGGACCAACCCCTGAACAACATCTCCAACCCAGGTAAATGACCGCCGCTGTTCTCCATCTCCATAAACGGTAATCGGTTCTCCAGCTAAAGCTTGTTTAACAAAACGGGGTACAACCATACCATAACGTCCTGTTTGCCTCGGTCCAATGGTATTAAATAATCTGCACACCACTACTGGCAACCCTTTCTCCTGGAAATAGGCAAGGGCTAAAAACTCATCCATCATTTTTGATCCCGCATAGGTCCAGCGGCTGTTAACAGTGGGTCCAAATAAAACATCGTCATCTTCTTTGAAGGGAAGTCGATCCCCTTTTCCATATACTTCTGATGTTGATGTGATGATCACTTTTGACCGGTAACGCAAGGCTGTTTTTAGAACTGCTTCGGTTCCCTTAAAATTTGTCTCTATCGTTAAGACTGGTTTTTCAACAACTAATTGAACGCCAACAGCAGCTGCCAGATGGTAAATGACATCACATTTACTGGCGATGCGATCAAGGACCAAATTATTCGTGACCGATTCTATTGCATAATGGAAGTTAGGATTCTCAACCAAATGTTCAATATTCTCAAATTTACCGGTAGATAAATCATCAATAATGGTAACTTGATGACCTTTTACCAATAATTCTTCTGAAAGGTGAGAGCCAATAAAACCAGCTCCTCCGGTGATTAGATATCGGGTCATATCCTCGATTATCCTTTTATGGAAAGTCAATTGTAGATAAAAACGTATTTTCTAAATCCGTAAGAACGACAATTATCAGTTTTTTTTCTAAAAACCCATTATACACTCATTGCCGTGTAATTACGAACTTATCCTTGAATGAAAACATACGATGGGTATTTTCGGTATGATCTGGTTTTGTTTTATTTAATTTTCGCTCTTCTCCAGTGATATCTCTCGACGCACCATGTTAGACAACCCGGTACTGGATGCGATGATCAGATAAGGCATGATATAGTGATGATATCTTGGTTGGACTTCGAGGATGGCATGCGGTAGCAGAGTGAATACTATCACAGCGAGTATAGTAACCGATGCAATCCCTACTTTCTTATTCATAAAAGATAGAAAACTAAATCCCCAAATAGCAAAATAAGTTGCCTGAGATAATAATACACATATTATTGTCAGATTTTTTCCTGAAAGGAATGAAGGCATCGACCAAAGACTCCAATCAAAATCTTCGAATATTAAACGAGTACTATAAGTATTATCCTTAAAAAGGACTGAATATTTAATCATTATCGTTCGTAAAAACAAAAGGGGGTTGTTTTTAATCCTCTGATACGCCTCTAATTGAGCCAAGCTATCCCGGTTCTCCTCAGGCCAAGAATAATAAAGCTCTACATCATCGCTATTCCATGCGCCGTTATGCTCAAAGTTCGTACCTGATAGAATGGGAAAAGAATCCTGGCTTGAGATGCTTCCCAATGTGAGTTTTCCTGTCATCAATGAATGACCAGATATCAAAAGTGCTTGAACAATGACTGCACCGGCAAGAATAGCCATAAAGGCGTTTTTCTTATGCGCTCTTTCCAAACGGCTATACAATAGGAAAAGGACCAATATTGGTAAATAAAAGATAATAGATGATCTGAAATGAAAACCTAAACAGATCAACCCCCCGGTAATTAAAAAATACCGTCTCTTCGTTTTGTCCTTGATTCCAAGGACAAAAATGAATCCAATTAATACTAATATCAAAGTTGCGATGCTCTCTGTTCCCAATAGACTAACCGCACCAATCTCACTGGGAAAGAATGCTATTATCAAGGCTGGCATTAACGCCATCCTTGAATCCAGCAACTCGCGACCTAACAGGTAAACGATCCCAATCGTAAATGTGCTTGCCAGACCATTGATTAATCTCCCAATCAGGGGATCAGGATAGATCCGGTAACCGAGCGAAAGAAGAAAGGGATATAAATAATTTTTAGGCAAGACATTCTGAATTCCTGCGGATGAAAATTCCATCGCCCAGGAGTTATAAAATTCAAAATCCGAAACAGGCTTTGTCGGGACGTATATCGCTATGAGAAATCTGCAAGCGCCACCGAAGACCAGGATACCCAAAATTATTTTCCAATGATTTTGGGGGTCAAGTCCAAAGATTCTTATACTGACAAAATATATCAAGCCAGTTACCAGTAAGTTAATTAGGACTTGGTAGTGTGTTGGAGTATAACTAGCTACCTGAAAAAACAGATATCCAAAAATGGCTATCCCAAAATAGCGAATGAACTTATTATTTATCATCATTTACCGAAAAGTTTTTATAATCATAAATGATTATCCAGCGAGAAGACTATAATAATAGGCTAATATACTAAATTGTGCCATTAAAAATAATAAATATGATCGAGTGGTTTTATGGAGAATTCTGAATGATGTCAACTATCTTCTGGGCACTTTTCCCATCACCATAGGGGTTTATCGCGCGGGATAGTTTTTTATACTCTTCAGCATCCTCCATTAAAATGGAAAACTCGCTGATAATCTTTTCCTGATCTGTACCCACTAATCGTACTGTGCCGGCTTCTACTGCCTCTGGTCGTTCCGTTTTTTGACGCAACACCAAAACCGGTTTACCCAATCCCGGTGCTTCTTCCTGGATACCTCCAGAATCAGTTAAAACCAGATGGGATCTTTTCATCAACTGTACCAGGGGCAGATAATCCAAAGGTTCCAATAAGGACACATTTTTCACATCTCCCAGTAAGGCATGAACCGGGTTTAATATATTAGGGTTAAGATGGACCGGATAAACAATATAGATTTGGTCCTGATATTTCTCAGCAATTTTTTTGATCGCTTCACAAATATCACGGATTGGCTGCCCAAAATTTTCCCGGCGATGAGCTGTTACTAAAATTATCTTCTTATCCCAGGGGATATGAGCCAAGGGACCTTTTGTAAAATCATAACTCATCTCCGCTGTCATTTTTAAGGCATCAATAACCGGATTGCCTGTAATAAATATACTGTCTTCCCTAATTCCTTCCTTGATTAGATTATCATGGGATATCTTTGTAGGCGCAAAATGATAATCAGCGATCACGCTAGCTATTTTGCGGTTAATTTCCTCCGGGAATGGACACCATTTATCAAAAGTCCTCAATCCCGCTTCTACATGACCAACCTTAATCCGGTGGTAAAAAGAGACCAGGCTCGCTGCCATTACTGTTGTTGTATCTCCCTGCACCAATACTAAATCCGGTTTCTCATCCATTAGAATAGGATCCAGATGTGTAAAAACCCGAGCGGTGAGGGCCGAGAGGGATTGATTGGGCTGCATTAGGTCCAAATCAAAATCAGGTTGGATTTGGAATAAATCAAGAACCTGATCCAGCATTTCTCGATGTTGAGCGGTTACACAAACTTTTGAGACAACATGCTCAGGATGTTTTTCCAGTTCTTTAACAACCGGTGCCATTTTTATTGCTTCTGGTCGCGTTCCAAAAATGGACAATACCTTAATTTTCATTTTGGATGAATTCCTTTTCCTTCCACGATCATGGTTTTTCCCAGACCAAGTCTATCATAACTAATGCCTCCCCACAACATTGGCCCAATAATATATGGTATTTTTCTATTAAGAGTCTAGCTAAACCATATCTTTTGAGAAGCTATTATAATACTTCTAACTTAATAAACAAATACTGAGAAAACAGGTAAGAATGGCACCCCTCAAAATTCTATTCCTAAGTGCAGAATTTGCTCCCCTCGTGAAAGTTGGTGGTCTTGGAGATGTTGCTGGCTCCTTGCCAGCTGCACTACAAGCCCTGCCTGAATCTCCTGAGGTTCGGGTTGCCCTCCCTCTTTATCCACAAATAAAAGATACTGATATACAACTTACTCCGGTTAGGAGCTTTTCTCTCTCGCATAACCCAGATCCCCTGCTCACCGAGATATTTGAGGCTGAGATTAATGGCATTACTACCTATTTCATTGACGGATCTCCTGTGAAGAGATCTCCCGCAATTTACAGTGGTGATAATATTCAGAATGGCACTAAATTTTGTTTCTTCTCCCTGGCAGCCATGAAACTTATGCGGATTCTTGGATGGCAGCCAGACATTATCCATGCCCATGATTGGCACACTGCACCTGCGGTTTATCATCTTCATTTGATCAAAGAAAGTGACTCTTTTTATAAAAACACCAAATCTCTATTAACAGTTCACAACCTTCCTTTCCTTGGATATGGAACCGAAACAGCATTACAGGCTTTCGGATTACCCCGAGCGCATATGTCACCCCTTCCAGATTGGGCAGATGGTATCCCCTTGCCGCTGGGTTTATTAACTGCAGACAAGATTAATACTGTCTCACCCGGGTATGCTGAGGAAATGCTAACCCCCGAGTTTGGTGCAAACTTGGAAGATTTCCTTTATAGCCGTAAAGATGACCTCAGCGGTATTCTGAACGGTCTGGATATGGAATCCTGGAATCCTGAAACTGATCCCAATCTCTCTTCTAATTTTTCCGCTAAATCACTGGAAAAGCGAGAAGATAATAAGAAGAAACTACTAGAAGATTTGGGACTAATCCCAGACCCAAAGGTTCCTCTCTTGGCAATGATTAACCGCATGGACTATCAAAAGGGAGTTGACCTTGTCCCAGATGCCCTGAGGTTACTCGAGGACCTGGATTGGCAAGCAGTAATTCTCGGTACCGGGGATCAGCAGTTGGAAGTATCAGCCCAAAAATTGGATGAGGAGTATCCTCAAGTACGTACAATTCTTAAATTTGATGGGTCACTTGCACGTCAAATTTATGCTGGCAGCGATCTTATCCTGATTCCATCTCGTTATGAACCTTGTGGTTTAACCCAGATGATCGGCATGCGCTATGGCTGTGTTCCCCTGGCCAGGGCAACCGGAGGTTTAAAAGATACAATTATTGATTATCAAAAAGCTAAGGCAGGGAACAGTACAGGTTTTCTTTTTACAAAACCATCCTCAGCTGCATTGGCAAAAACCCTTCGCCGGGCGCTGAAAGTATATCAAGATCAACGTCGCTGGCAGGGAATCCAGAGGCGAGGAATGAAGTTAAACTTCTCCTGGGAAAGATCAGCAAACGCATATTTACAGTTATATAAAAACACAATTTCCGAAAATTCTAGCTTGGATTGATAATTTAATCTGTACTCAATTCACTATCACCGATAATTACAGGTTCTAATAACCATCAATCTAAGATAATAAAATTCTTCCCAGTAAATTTAAAGACGGAAAAAAATGACTTTCACTCGCTCTTCCGGTATTCTCCTACATCCCACCAGTCTCCCTGGTCCTTATGGTATCGGAGACCTTGGTCCCCCGGCGAAGCGCTGGATTGATTTTTTATCCAAGACCGGGACAGGCTTATGGCAAGTGCTTCCTCTTGGTCCTACTGGCTATGGAGACTCTCCCTACCAAACTTTCTCCACTTTTGCCGGTAACCCCTACCTGATCAGTCCAGATATTCTTCTCCAGCAAGATCTGCTGCACGCCAACGATTTGGTGAATATTCCTGATTTTCGTGAGGATTCGGTTGCTTATGGAGATGTAATCTACTGGAAATTGGATGTATTAAATAGATCCTATAATCATTTTCGGTATGCCGGTAAGAAACTCCACAAGGATGCGGGGTTATTTTATTCCCAACACCAGGATTGGCTGGATGATTACGCCCTTTTTATGGCATTAAAAGAATACCATGGAGGAAAATCCTGGACCTCCTGGCCGCCAAAATACCGCGATCACGATCCTGATGCGCTGAATAATTTTCAGGAAGAACAAAGCTTTGCTATTCAACGACAAAAATATTTTCAGTACTTGTTCTATCAGCAATGGAATGATCTTAGGAAATATGCTAATGATCAAGGCATACAAATCATTGGAGATATACCCATCTTTATCGCCCATGACAGTGCCGATGCCTGGGCTAACAGAGCGCTCTTTTTTCTTGATGAAAATGGAGAACCAACAGTGGTTGCCGGTGTCCCGCCGGATTATTTTTCCAAGACAGGACAGCTTTGGGGAAATCCTCTTTATAATTGGGAGCATCATGCCCAAGATGATTTCCAGTGGTGGATTAAACGTTTACAGTCGGTCTTTTCCATGGTAGATATTGTCCGGCTGGACCACTTCAGGGGTTTTGCGGGATATTGGGAAATCCCAGCCGATGCAAAAACTGCTGAAAGGGGCCGCTGGGTTCCTGGACCTGGAGCGGCATTTCTCGATCGGGTTCTGTTGGAATTCGGTAAACTGCCGATCATTGCTGAGGATCTGGGAGAAATTACACCTGATGTAAATAAATTGCGGGATCGATTCCATCTGCCAGGGATGAAAATATTATTATTTGCTTTTGACAGTGGTGAGAGTAATATTTTCCTTCCTCATCACTATATAGAAAACTGCATTGTCTACACAGGCACACATGATAATGATACTGCCGTGGGATGGTTTAAAAGGATCGAAGAAGGTGAACGGACATTTGCCCAGCGCTATTTAAAAACCTCTGGTGAAGATATCGCCTGGGATCTAATCAAAACCGCCTGGGCTTCCAAGGCCATCTTTGCAATCGCCCCTTTACAAGATTTACTCAGTCTCGATAATCAGGCCCGCATGAACTATCCTGGTAATCCCCAGGGGAATTGGTGTTGGCGATTCTCGGAAACCGCACTTACAGACAACCTGAAAAAGAAATTATCTGAAGTGAATTATTTATATGGAAGGAAAAGATAACCGCAGGCTAAAACCGAGGGCAGAGGACCGAAAACATTTTCGTAACTAAAATTCTTTCCGGTCAACTCATTTCGGAATGCAACCTGCTTGATAAATATCTTGTGGCCGATTTTTCTCGCTTGTTCTTAACAATCAATTGTCTCAAGATGGGATATCAAATAATTTTTCTCTATCACCGGCATTTTCTGCCGAGAGAAATCATCTCATCCATATCATCCAGCACAAGTTAATAGGCAATCAGCTTTTGAAACTTATAATCTTCGGATAAAAAAATATCCTGCCTTCCTACCAGACCTATGACTACCTGTTTCATTTTTTATTGAGGTAAATCAATATCAATGTGATTAATCCCCGTCTTCAGTCATCCCCTTCTGATTCGGTTTATGTAGTACATGCAGATAGGCTATTTTTTACTTTCCTTCTCCACTTTCTATTTCGCTTCCTTTTTCTTTTCCTTTGGGGGTTCATACTCCCAAGAAGGTGAGGCATGGAGCAGCTGTTCTTTGGAAACTTTATTGGTTTTTTTACACTTGGGACAGCGAAAATCAAAATGACTGAGGTCTTCTTCATGAATACTATTCAAAGCTTGGTCAACACTAGCTCGCCCAATGGAGATGGGCATTTTGCAGTTATAACAACGGATTTGCATATCTACCTCACAAACTCTAAGTTTTTATTGCATTAATAAACCAATTCAATTTTCAATAGATCAATATTCGTTTACTGAGAGATTTCACATTGAGGTCCATCACAACTGAAAGTTTCTAACAATTCAGCTTCAATTCCCTCACCAAAAACAAGAACTTGGGAAACCTTAAAATATCGTCCATATAATTTATCGGCCTTGTTTTTCATTTTTTCCAATTGGTATGATCCGATCAAAATAACTTTGCTTTCATTTGGGAGATCAAGATTCGATTCGCTGGTAGGCAATGCAGTCCAGATATTATCTGTTCCGGTAAGATAAAATTCCATCCTGGAAAATGAGCTATCCGGAATTGAACCTTGACGATGATCAACCTGTTGATCACCTGCTTGGAAAAATCTTGGGTATAACACTATTCCAGATATTGCGCAAAGTTGATTTGGCTGTTCATCACCTGAACAAGGTTGATAACTTTTATCGATAATTCTATGATCGGCGGTTAAATCTATCAGCTTATTATTTAAAGCATTTATTGTATACACCTGGGGCTTAACGCCTTCATATATTGGCATTGCCAACCCCACGATGAATATTAATAAACCAGACACCACGATGGGCCAAGTTTTGGATTTTTTTTGAGTAAAGTCAGTAGAATTTTCACGAGCTGAATTATCACTGAAGAAACTTGTTGCTGGATAAATATTCAGGAGCACCTTACCGATCAACTCAACTATCCCTATGCTATAAAAAACAAGGGTGACCCAATCGACTACATAGATAGTTCGCCCGCCTGATCTTCCATAGAGGGAATATGCAAAAATAAAACTTATAAACGTCGTAATAAGAAGATAGCTATAAAATCTGTTCTCTTTAAATGTTGCCAATAATCCTATGGCAATTAATAAAATCGTTGAAAATACTGGTAAGTAAGATCTGATTGCAATCTGCCCGTTCCAGTTTGTCCACCAATAAGGAAGACTTCGCACATATCGTTCCATATATGGACCTGAAAAAAGACCATTATGGACCGATACTTCCTCAGCTTCAGTATTATTTATATTGATGATGCTGCCAATAGTTAGTAAGGGTTGGTGATTGCTGGGTAAATAAAGAATGGTCTGCTGAAGATCATTTACAAAATGATTATAGAATTGATACGCGGGTGGTTTATCAATTTGAGGAGCAACCTTTACCGGGATAGCCGGTTGGGCATTTTTATAATAACTGACATGGATTTGTTCAACGCTTTTTCTCTCCAAATTCTCAAATACTTCTGGATCAACTTTTATCCCAGGGTTAATTATATCTTTTACTTTCTCAACAATCTGCAATGAAGATTCATACTTGTCAATGTATAACAACCCAGTATTTTGCCAATTGCGTATCATCCAAGGAGTGACAATGAGGAAAAACGCACAACCAAAGGAGAGAACTCCCTGGAACCAATATTTATAACGAGATTTAAAAGCAGGTAAAACGCTCAAGAAAAGAAAAGGCAAGATAGAAATTATCTCGAAGCGAATCATCACCAGTATCCCAAACAATCCTCCAGCAGGGATTAATATCTTCCACTGTTGATTGGTTTTTTTGACCCATCTCATGAATAAGATAAGAATGAGCAATAAAAATAAAAGGGAAATTGATTCTGTCATAATCATTTTTGCATTGGTTACAGTGATCACTTCACTTAACTGAATGCTGTTTCTTTCTCGTAAAATGAATAAAAGACTAACAAGTAATCCTGCATACCGGGAGTGAAGAGTTCTGACCAACTGATACAAAAGAACCGGAATAAAACTCAAAATTAGAACCTGAGCAAAGATGATCTTGTGAAGCTCATTGCCAACAAATAGTTTAATAATTGCCAACACAAAGATATACATCGGATGTTCAACAGTAGATTCAAAGCCATTACCAATATTCAACCGATCAGCTTGAATTGAATAATACAAAGAATCAGAGATTGGGTAAATCTCATAATTTGGGGGAGTTGGTTCTCCAATTAACGGATTTGGATCCAGCCTGATATTATTCCAAATTAATACTGCCATTAAATAAAGGAGAATACTGATAATGATATCCAGGTTAGAATTTACTTGTTTGGGAGCTATTTTCCTTCTGTAGTAAGATACTCCTCCCCAGATTCCGAGGGAAAGGATAAGCACAATCATTACGTGTATACCCGGAAGGGGAGCATTTATGGGTAGGAACACTCCAAGTCCTAGATTATTTTTTTGGAATCCAAAACCAAGAAAAGCCGATGAGAATATGATCAAACCAAAGAACAAGATTATTATCCAAACCCCAAGTTTATTGAGATTGGTAAATTGGATCAGTTTTGATTTGATGTCCTTTAAATATGTGATCAGGATCATCCCTATTATGCTTATCACACAAAGAAAAAGGATAAAACTGTAATTATCTAGTAATAATATTCTGTACGCTTTGTAAAGGATTTCTCTGAGACCTGCTTGAACAAATAAAAGATCTTGAAAGGTTTCAACAAAAACAAAGAATAAAAAGATGAGAAGATAATTGAAGAAACTTCTCTCTCTAATAAATCTTCCTATTTTATTGAGAATTTTATTTGATCGAAAGGAGAAATATTGAAAAGATATAGCAGAAAGAAGAATGATCAGGATAAGAAATAATTCAATATAGGAAATCAGATTGGGATTTGAGATCAGTTGTATGTGAATATCACCAGCAGTTATGATGCTTATCAAAACGACTATTACTGATGTAAATTGGAAAAGATAAATTAACATAACATCAGTGTGTAATATTGATTATTTAAGCGGGTTTGATATTGGAAAAGATCCATGATTCGATAGTCATAAAATTCAATAGAAGGCTAATATTCTGTCTGTCATTTTATCATGGATAACTACAGCCAAGATAAATAGATAAAGTGGGATCAGAAAATCGAAGGGAAAAACAAGATTATATAAATACTAAATTTCTAGGATTTTTTCCCGATCTTTAAAAAGAATTCTTCATTGCAATTGACTGGTTTTTCCCTCAATCATGTGAATTTCCCCAGACTCACCTTTTTCGAAAATGACAACCTTTTCGGCGAGAAAATAGGGTTGGTATCCTTCACTCAAGTCCGTTACAGAATTGCGGGTTAAATTTCCCAATAGAATGACGTTCACTCCATGGGGAAAATAGGATGGTGCAAAATCCAGTGGGATAGAAACCCAAATATTTTCCATTCCTACCAGATAGAAAACTAAACGAGGTTGGTCGGAGTCAGGCACTCTCCCTTTCCTGTCATCAAGTACTTTTTCACCGGCCTCATAAAAACCTGGATAAAGCGCTTTTCCATAAATCATGGTTAATGAATTCTCATCATAATCAAGAAAATTTTGAACAGGTGCTTCGTCAGAAGAGAGACTTGTTAATTGCTGATTTAATAATTCTTCAGTATATCTGGGCTGGATGAGGGATTCAATCAGGGGCATTGATATCCCAACTATTATACAAATAGATATACCAGCTGTTATAGCCCACTGTTGACTAGACCTGTTACAAGGTTCCTGATTAGGGGATACTGGCATTGCATGGTGAATAGCTTCGTTTACTTTTTTGTTTGATGGATAAAAATATTGAACAGACCAGACCGTGATCCCGCTAATTCCAAGGCCGAAATACAATAAAGTAATCCAATCCACGACTCGAATAAATCGGCCGCCAGATCTTGAAAAAAGCGCATAACTAAATATGTGAACAACCAAAAATAAAAACGGTGTTAGAGCGATTAGGCGGTTCTTTTTCCAGACGAACCAAAAACCCGTAAAGCACAGCGTTAATACAAATAATGAAGGTATGATTGATCTCTCCGCGATATAACCATTCCAATCTCTCCACCAGTAAGGAAGGATTTTTACATAGGTTGTTAAATAACTCTCCGAGAAAACACCCCCTTCTTCAATTAACAAACTTCCTTTCTCTGGCATTAATTTGAAAAAGTTGTCCAGCCCTCCAAGTGGTTGATGATTGATAGGGAGATAGAGGAAGGATTCTACAAGAGAATTTTTTGCATGCAAGTACACTTTTGAAATCACATTAAGATTGGGCTCTTCCCCATATAGGTCTGGCACATCAGTTTGTTCAGGAATTGGATCATCTGTCTGGAAAATATTTGCCATATAAACCTGAACGGTTCTTTGGAAAAATTGACTTTTATCCAGGTAGAAATTTCCCGTTCTCTGCCAATTCCTTGTCATCCATGGGACAATAATTAATAAAATAGCACTCACCAGTATCAGGGATTTTTTTATCGAAACCTGCCATTTCTTCCAATAAATAATTACGGCCAGCAGGATAGTGACGATGGCAAAAGATAACAGCTCAACTCTCAATAAAGCCAAAATACCTATCTGACAGCCAATTAATATTAGCAAACCCTTTCTTTCATCAGGGGCTTGAAGCCAAGCGATCAGGGTATAAATTACCAAAATAACTCCCATGAGTGTTACGGTCTCTGTCATGAGAATATTAACTGTTGATAAAGTGATGGTATCCCCTAAAACAAGGGCGTTAAATTCCCTTACAATATAAAACCCGGCAATTAACCAACCTGCATAACGATCATAGAGAAGACTGGCCAATTTATATAATATATAGGGGGTAAAAGCCAAAAGAGCAACCTGAAGCAGATATATATCTTGGAAATGATCACCCCCCAATATATGAAAAATACTTAGGATAAATCCATAAAGGGGATGTTGAACTTCATCTGAAAATCCCTCACCTGCAAGATAACGTTGGGCTTGTACATCATAAAAAATGGAATCAGATAGCACGTTAAATTGATAATTCGGTGCTCTAGGAGCCTCCACAAAGTAATTACTTTCCAGGGGAACATTAGACCAGATTAAGAATGCGATTCCCCACAAGGACAACAAAGCAAATATATCAAAAGGAAACCCCTCCTGAAATAGATGCCACCGGATATTTATATATCTCAAACCGAGCCAGATCAGTGTTATTACCAGCCAGACGATGATTACCTGAATCATAGTCAATGGTGCATTTGGCTCGGTAAAATTTCCTACCATATTTGCAATTTTGGATGAGTGGGGTATATATCCTGATCCAGTAAACAAAACTAACATAAAAAACAAAACTGCTAGGATAGCCAGCCAAAGCCATTCTGGCTTTTTCACCCTGAATATCTTACCTGGTGATTCTTGAAATTTTTCAAATACAAGTAGGAGAAAGCTCTGGAAACTGAACAAACTTGCCCAATAGAGAATCAAGATGCCTTCAGCCAAAAATCTGGGATAATAATCCGCTGGTAGATCTGCTCTTAAGAATAAAATATCCTGCCCAGTTTCAATCGGAATTAAAATAAATAATGAAAGGAGTCCCCAAAACCAGTATTTATCCTCAATGATCTTATGAATAGAATGCGAGACACTATTTTTTTTGAATTCCAAGAACAATAAGATAACGATCCCAATACTCAACAGGATTAGAAATACCAGAAAAACCTGATTTACAAGGGGAAATACTGGATTTAAATCACTTCCCTGCTTTATACGTTCACTGAGTTTCCAGGAGGTAACCCCGTTTTCGACTAGAATAAAAAGCAGATAAAAACGAACTAACCATTTTTTCATAAAGAGATGATTCTAACCATATTACGCCAAAATTACTGACATATCATAATATCACTTGGTATCAAAAATATGCTGTCATTTTATCATACACACCTTGGGGACAGGTGCAGCCATCCCTCTATCAGGTATAATCCAGCCATGAACAAATTTTACACTTCCAGGGGAGATAAAGGGGAAACCGATCACCTCGGGACAGGCAGATTATCCAAATCACATATCCGGATCCAGACGGTTGGAGCTCTGGACGAGGCCTCTGCTGCCCTGGGTTTTGCGCGTGCTCAGATCTCTGATCCAGCAATCGATCAGTTGATCAAAACAGTCCAGACAGATCTATACCGGATCATGTCGATCGTGTCCCTGGAGAAACCCAATCTCGACAAAATCCCGGATCTCGAAGCTGATCGAGTGGTCTGGTTAGAAGAGCAAATAGATCACTATGGATCACAAACCGAATCACCCAAGGGTTTTATCCTTCCCGGTGAAAACCTACCAGCAGGGGCGATTGGCCTGGCCCGCACTATTGTCCGGCGAGCAGAGAGAGATCTTGTGGCACTAAACGAAGCGGGAATATTATTTTCAGAAACCGCCCCTTCTTATCTGAATCGCCTTTCATCATTGTGTTTTGCCCTTGAATTATTCTTCACCCAGAATCCACCTGCCGGGACAGAGAACCCATCATGACAGGGACAATACTCAATACAGCCACCATAATCCTGGGAGGCTTATTGGGGCTTCGATTCGGTAAACTCTTATCCGAAAAGTCCCGGGAAACCATTATCATCGGACTGGGCCTTTTTACAATCGGTATATCTATCAGCATGTTCCTGGAAACGAATAATTCCCTGATCGTGCTGGGTGGGATACTGATTGGCGGTTTACTGGGGGAATATCTGGCTATTGAGGACCGTATCAACAAACTTGGTGAAATCCTGGAAGCGAAATTCAATAATAATTCCAGCTCATCACCTACCAGAAAGAATTTTATCGTTGGTTTTATGGCCAGCTCGATCCTCTTCTGCACAGGTCCAATGGCCATCCTTGGAGCCATTCAAGATGGCCTGATTGGCGACTTCCAGCTGCTGGCAATCAAATCAGTCATGGATGGTTTTGCTGCTTTTGCCATGGCATCCACTCTCGGAATCGGGGTGCTTTTCTCCGGACCGATGGTATTTATCTACCAGGGCTTTTTCAGTGTCCTGGCTGTCCAGCTGCAAGACGTTATGACACCAGCTATGGTGGCCGAGTTAACGGCTACAGGGGGTCTCTTGCTGATCGGATTGACTTTCAGCAGCCTGCTGGAGATCAAACCCATTAGAGTAGGAAATTTCCTCCCCAGCCTGGTGATCAGCCCGTTGATCGTATTTTTTCTGTCATTATTCTAGATCCAGATCTAGCGATTCCCCCAGAACTGTTTCTCAAGGTTATATTTTGTACTGTAAAACCGGATAAGTTTCGTCCAGTCTGCTAAAACCGAATTTCTTATATAGTTCAAGGGATGCTCGATTATTTGATTGGGTATTCACAGTAACCTCGACTATCCCCTGCTCTTGAAAGGTGTTTAAAAGGTCCTCTACTAACCTGGTGGCCAATCCCTGGTTCTGGTACTCGGTATCCACTGCCAACCTCGCCAGGTGTCCCCCCTGCGGATTGATAGTGCTGATCTGATAGGCAACCACCTTTCCCTCTTTCTCGATCACCGTTGCAGAAAACGCTTCCTGGTAGGCTGCCTGCTGTTGGCTCATACTGTTGCGCCAGATCAAGCTAAAAGCTTTAAGATCGATCTCGTAAACTCGTTGAAAGTCTTCTGGTTGCATATCACGAACCTCAAAGTTCGATGTATTATTGGGCCATATTCCCCGAGCGATATCCCAAACGAGTACTACAACTTGATATACTTCCTTGAATCCTGACCTTACAAGGATCTTTTCCATCTTACTATTCATCACCAATGAATTGATCAACACTCCCGGATAATTTTCTTCCATCCATGAAATAGCGGCTGGCCAGAGACTATGCCAAGCTTCTTCCACCTGAAATCCGGGGCGGACAGCGAACAAACGAAGCCATGTGATTTGGTCCTCGTCTGGGGGGCATGCCAAAGCTGCCACGATACCTTGTTTCGCCTCGAGGACATAAAATGGGTCATTATCCAACCAGGCTAAGGGAGATTCCCAGCCCAAGTGGCGGTGGATAAATGATTTCCGTTGAAGAAGCTGGATCAAAGCAGGTTGATCAGTGGGATCTGCTTTTCTGATTATGAGATCTTGCCAAGCGTTTAACATGATAAAGGTCCAGAATTATCCATTCTAATAATACTCAGAAAGACCGGTTCATTTATTAATCAGATTCTGGGGGATTCTCAACAGACTGCGAAGTAACTTTTGCCGAAGGTTTGGTTTTTCCAACTCATCCAACCCTTCTTGCATAGAGAATAAGGCACCAATCACATTGCGAGTTTTCATCTTTAGAGCAGAGATAGACTGCTTTGTCTGCAAATACATTTCCTTTTCCCCACTAATCTTAAATATCTCCGCAGCCCGATTGAAGTCATCAATAGCCTTCTGTTTCTCTCCCATTTCCTGTAACGCAGTGGCTTGATTAGCCAGAGCCATACCCTGCTTTAAGAGATCACCGGCCTGCTGAAAGACTTGATCAGTTCCCTGGACAGCTTCGAGGGCGAGGTGAGGTTTTTTAGATTTAAGGTGCGCTACAGATTGGTTATTTCTCATCTCTGCTGCGAGCAGTTTCTCCCCCTTATCGAGATAAAAAGCGGCGGCCTGGGAAAAACCTTCGGCCGCCTGCTGGAATTTACCTGCCTGGTAGAGATCTTTTGCGCCTTCTTCAAGCAAGGTTGGTTTATTTGTATTTTCAGTCATTATGCTTCAATTATAGAGTGATATCCAATAATCCTTCTGCAACATCCCGCATTTTATCTACAGACATCTGGCTGAGTTTTTGGGCAAGTTCCAGATAGGGCTGGTTCACAGGTTTGAGGATAAATTCCTGCAGCTCTAAAGGCATTTCTGTGAATGCCTGTCCTGCTTTTTTTGCGTGAGCCCATTTAGCGATTGGTCCGCTGTCAACTACCAGGTCATTCAGTTCTCGGTCATATAACCGCAGCAGCGCGTTTAACTCAGCAACCGGAACCGCAAAACTTCCTTTTTCATACGATTTCAAGCGGTAAGTGGTCAGTCCTAATCTTTCCGAGACGTCTTTCATGCTTAAATTCGCATCCTGGCGGAACTTCCGCAATGAGGCGCCAATTTTCAAGTTCCTGAGCTCAAGCCGCTGTGAAAGGTTCTTTAAGCTCTCCATCTTATCATGCGTGTCCGGGGCCATGTCCTCCCAAAAATTTTCCAGAGGAACATCCAGGTAAAAGGCTAAAACTTCCAATTCAGGCAGTGAAGGAGATTTTTCACCTAGTTCGTATTTATTAATCGTCCGGGAAGTCACACCAATGACTTCTCCGCAGGTTTTCTTGGACTCTCCTCTCTGCGTCCTGGCAGATCGCAGTAGGACTCCCATTTTTTTGGACAAAATGCTGATTGCTAATTGGTAATCCATAGCAAGATTTCCTCAATTTATTCGGTTAAATTGGGCATGGTGTATCCCATACCTGTTCGGGTGACGATATGGACAGGATTACTGGGATCCACTTCCAGTTTGCTTCGCAACCTGGAGATTGTTACCCAGAGAATTTCCTTGTCGTTTTTATATCCATCTCCCCAGACCGATGATAATAATTCCTCTGTGGTCAGGATCCTTCCTTTATTATGGGAAAACTGGAGCAGCAGGCGGTATTCCGTCGCTGAAAGCAGTATCTTGTCCTTTTTCAGGAATACTTCTGCTCGGGCGAAATCGATCTTTAAATCCCCGTGATTAAATATCACAGGTTGGGATACGTCACGAGAAAACATCGACCGCCGAAGAACAGCCCTGACCCGGGCTAATAGTTCTGAGGCAGAGAACGGCTTGACAATATAATCATCCGCTCCAACGTTTAATCCCTGGACACGATCACTCTCATCGCCCTTGGCAGTTACCATTATGATCGGTACCTGGGAGAATCCCCTGATCCGACGGCAGGTTTCAAAGCCATCCAGTTTAGGCATCATCACATCGAGCAGTACGAGATCTATATCCTGCTCTGACACTATTTCAACCGCTTTTTCTCCATCCAGGGCTTCAAGGACATTAAATCCGTCCACAACTAGGTTGGCAGCGATCAATTGGATATACCTGGGTTCATCATCGACAATTAAGATGGTTCCCTTTTCCATATCTCGGTCTCCTCAGTTAAACCGTCTCATCACCCTCTACAATTGGTAGAGTGATATAAAATGTCGTTCCTTGCCCAGTGTCCGATTCCGCCTTAATCGTTCCGTTATGGGCAATAATAATCTGGCGGCAAATATATAAACCTAAACCACTCCCCCGCACAGCCATACGAGTTTCTGGCACACGATAGAATCTCTGGAAAATCCTTTCTAAATGTTCTTTATCGATTCCGGGGCCGTCGTCGATCACTTTGATCACAGCATTTTCACCATCAACAAATAACTGGATGATCACTGTCGATCCCGGGGCATATTTGGTAGCGTTATTGATCAAATTATCGAAGACCTGACCGAAACGCATTGGATCTGCCTGAACTATAACGCCCTGGCTTTCGATTTCAAGTTCAAGATTTACATCGATCTCTCTCAATTGAGAGCGCTGGATCATATCCCGCAGTACCACATCCAGGCGAACTGATTGCAGGTTCATCTGCAATGTGCCAGATTGGAGCCGGGAAGAATCCAGTAGGTTATCAATCAATTCCTGCAGCCGGTCAGCTTCGTCATCAATGATGCCCAGGAATTCCCGGTAAGTGGGCACATCCCAATTTGTGTCTTCTCTCAGGAGGGTTGTTGTATAACCTTTGATAAAACCCAAGGGTGTCCTAAGATCGTGAGAGACCGTAGCTACAAAATTCTCTTGCATGGCCCACATTCGTTGGGATCCCTCGATCTTATCAATAGTGCTGACTAGAACATCTCGTTCCAACAACTGGGCCATATGGTCTGCGATGAATGTAAATGTTTGTTGGTCCTGGGAGTTGAACTCAGGTCCACCAAAGCGGATCATGATCAATACACCTACAATTGGTTTCCCATGTCGGAGTGGAGCGCCAATATAATAAGGGATCTTCAACCTATCATCAATGGGGCCCTGAACAACATCTTGATGGATAGCCAGCTCATTGGATTCAAAAACCTTCTCAATGAATGATTCCCCCCAGGCAATATCTGCTTCCTTAGATCGCCCTCTTCCAACCGATCTGGCAAAGGCAGGGCGCAATTCGCCTTTTTCTTCCAGATATATTACAAAATTATCAAAAATGATCAGTTTCCTGGCCAGATCTACCAGGTCAGGGAACACATCAGACACATCCTCTGTATGAGAAATCAGATTACTGAATTCAAATAGCGTCTTAATAAACGCTTTGCCTGATACTGTACGATCTCCCATAGTTTATGGATGTACCTGCGATATATGATATTGAATGAATTAAACGCATCTCACAGTACTGAACTTAAACTTCTCCAATTATTATAACGCTAATGAGGGTTTTTCAATCATTTTTTGAGAGAAATACCATCTAAAACGGGAGCTTACTAACCTGTTATCCTGAACTTACCGTCAAAATGCTATTGTTAGCTGGCTGTAAAGTGATCTCTGTTTACGAATCAATCAATTTATGTTGTAATAGAACCACTTATGAAGAGCCAATACCAAAAAGTCAGTCCTACAATTTTAGTGATCGATAACGATCCTTCAACCTCAGCAGTATTTAAACGTCTGCTGGAAACCAAGGACTATAATGTTTTAACTACAAATTCCAGTAGAGAAAGCCTCGATATAGTCGAACGAGTGATGCTTGATCTGATCATTCTTGACCTTCTCATGCCAGAAATGGATGGATGGCAGCTCTGTAAAACCATCCGAGAGATGACCAGAACACCAATTTTAATTATATCAGCAATTGAATCTTCTGAAATCATCACCAAGACCTTGAACCTCGGTGCTGATGATTACCTGGTTAAACCAGTCTCATCTTTTACACTGTTGGCCCATGTGAAGAACCTGGTTCGAAGACATAAAACAGAAGAGCTTGCTCTTCCCCAAAACCAGTAACCCATTATATTCATCAGATATGCAGACACAGACCCTGCCAACATTAGCAGGGTCTATATTTTTAATTATCTTGAAAATATTTTGGTATAATGAACCCAGTTAAAAATACTATTGCAAGGGAGAGTCCCACCTAAGGGCACCGAAGGGGCAAAGCTGCTGTAAATACTGGCAAAACAGCAGAAGAAACTCTCAGGTAAACGGACCTTGCATTTTCGAACCTCTGGAGAGTCCCCGGACACCGAAGGAGCAAAAATCTCTCAGGTCCCCAGACAGAGGCACACGCCGTATCCCTTTGCGTGTGCTTTTTTGTTAAACGGATTTGAGTATCAATAAAATTATGAAAGGAGTAATAATGAAAACACCTGCCGAATTAAAATATACCAAGAACGACGAATGGGTTCGCGTAGAAGGAGACATAGCTGTAATTGGCATCACTGACTATGCCCAGGACCAGCTTTCTGATATCGTTTTTGTGGAAATCGTAGCTTTAGAGGGAGATTCCCTTGACAAGGGAGAAACCTGCGCTGTGATCGAATCTGTTAAAGCAGCAGCGGATGTTTATCTACCCGTTGGTGGAGAGATCATCGCTATCAACGAATCATTGATGGATTCCCCTGAACTCGTCAACGAAGATCCATTTGGTAACGCCTGGTTGATCAAGATCAAGATGTCTGATCTTTCTCAGCTGGAAAGTTTGATGGATGCGGATACGTATCAAAAACTGGAAAGAGATCATTAACAACCGGCCTGCCGGTAACTCTTCTACCCATTGAAATAGAAAATTTAATCGTAGAAAAGGACCTAACTATGTATACACCTCATACCCAGGCTGACCGAGATGCGATGCTAAAGGTGATCGGGGTAAATGAACTGGAAGATCTTTTCCAATGCCTGCCCGATAAGGGAAAATTCCCCTCTCTGGAGCTCCCTGACGGTATCTCAGAGATGGAAGCCCTGGATGAGCTCCAATTTATCTCGTCAGTGAACGAAACCCCTCAGGAACTGGTATCTTTCCTTGGAGCGGGTGCCTACAATCACTACATTCCTGCAGCTGTCGACTCGATATTGAGGCGAAGTGAATTTTATACTGCCTATACACCTTACCAACCGGAAATCGCCCAAGGAACACTGCAAGCCATATTTGAATATCAAAGCCTGATCGCCGCTCTCACAGGAATGGATGTCGCCAATGCCTCTCATTACGACGGTGCAACTGCTGTAGCAGAGGCAGTAAATATGGCTTATCACAACTTCCGTGGGAAGAGGCGCAGGATCGTCCTATCCAACGCTGTAAATCCCCAATACAGGGAAACAATTCAAACCTATATGAAGGGAATGGACCTTGAATTCGTGGGAGAAGATTTAGATCCCGAGGCAGGGCCTGACGATCTTATAGAACTCATTGATGAGAATACTGCCCTCGTGCTGGTTCAATATCCAGATTTCTTCGGCAGGATATTTGATCTAACAAAGCTTTCAGAAGCAGCCCATGCCCAGAAAGCACTCTTTTCTGTTCATATAAATCCGATTGCGCTGGGTCTGATCAAACCCCCCAGCGAATTCGACGCCGATATTGTCACTGGTGAAGGTCAGCCCCTGGGAATTCCCATGTCATTTGGCGGACCTTACCTGGGATTATTTGCTACAAAAAAACAGTACGTTCGCAAGATGGCCGGTCGTCTGGCTGGAGAGACTGTCGATACCCACGGAAACAGGGGATATGTTCTGACGCTGAACACCCGCGAGCAACATATCCGCCGTGAACATGCAACCTCAAATATCTGCACTAACCAGGGATTGATCGCCCTAGCCGCCACCGTTTACCTCAGTTTGCTAGGCAAAAGCGGTCTACAGGAACTGGCAAAATTGAACTATCACAAAGCCCATTACACAGCTGACAAGATCAGCACTGTACCAGGTTTTATTGTCAATCCTGTCCAACCGTTCTTTAACGAATTTGTGGTCCATTGCCCTGCCCCCGCTGAAGAGATCAACCAGCATCTGCTGTCAAATGAAATTTTGGGTGGTTATGATCTTGCGCAGGTTTATCCAAGCCAAAAATATGAATTGCTGGTTGCTGTGACTGAAATGAACACACGTGCGGAAATCGATTATATGGTTGAGATTCTGGAGGAGGAATATCATGACTGAAAAAACGATCTTTGAACTCTCCAGGCCAGGACGAAAAGGAATCCGATTCCCTGCCCCAGATGTACCTCTGACTGACCTGCCAAAGGACTTCCTTCGGGAGAACTTACCCTTACCAGAGGTTTCGGAAAACGAAGTCGTAAGGCACTTTACTAACATCTCCCAGCTGAACCACTCTGTGGATAACGGTTTTTATCCTCTGGGATCCTGCACGATGAAATACAATCCCAAGATCAACGAAGAAACAGCCCGTCTTCCGGGTTTCGCCCAGATCCATCCCCTTCAACCAGTAGAAACCGTCCAAGGGGCGCTGGGGTTGATGCACGAAACCCAGCAATGGTTAGCTGAGATCAGCGGATTTCATGCAGTCTCTCTGCAGCCCGCAGCGGGAGCTCACGGTGAATTGACCGGTGTGTTGATCATCCGGGCCTATCATGATTCCCGGGGTGATACAAAGCGGATCAAGATGCTTGTCCCTGATTCTGCCCACGGAACCAATCCAGCTTCCTCAGCCATGAGCGGCATGGAGATCGTTCAATTGCCTTCAGACGAACGGGGAAATATCGATCTGGAAGCTCTGAAAACTGAGCTGGATAATACCCTTGCTGGGATCATGATCACAAACCCTAACACCCTGGGACTTTTTGATGAGAATATCGTAGAAGCCTGCCAGCTTGTTCACGAACACGGTGGATTGGTGTATGGCGACGGCGCAAATATGAATGCCTTGCTGGGAGTTTATAGACCAGCGGAAACTGGCATTGATGTGATGCACTTTAATCTGCATAAAACATTCTCAACCCCTCATGGCGGTGGTGGACCCGGATCCGGTCCTGTGGGAGTCAGTAAAGAGTTGGCTGAATTCCTACCTTCGCCTTTAGTAGTGATGACTTCTGAAGGTGATGAACAGAATCCTGCTTTTTATGATCTGCTCGTACCCGAAAAAACCATCGGCAGAGTGAAATCTTTCCACGGCCATTTTGGAGTTGTGGTACGAGCTTTCACGTATATGATCCGGTTGGGGAAGAATGGTTTACTGGGAGTTTCAACCCATGCAGTCCTCAATGCAAACTACATTCAAGCTCGCGTAAAAGATGTGTATCATATCCCTTACGAACGGTTGTGCATGCATGAGTTTGTAACTGAAGCTGTCTGGGAAGACGCTCCTGGAGTCCGCGCTCTGGATATATCCAAGAGGTTGATCGATTTTGGATTCCACCCCCCCACAAACTATTTCCCGCTCATCGTCAACGAAGCATTGATGATCGAACCAACTGAAACCGAGACAGTGGAAACCCTAGATTCTTTTGTTGATGCTCTTCTGCAAATCGCAGATGAAGCAAAAAATAACCCGGATATCCTCCACAACGCACCCACAAAGGCACCCTTCGGCAGATTTGATGAGGTGAAGGCAGCCAAGGATTTGATCCTGAGGACACAATTACCTGAAGAATACGGGAATTAAGGTCCAGTCAGGGGAAAAAATGAGGATAAAAGCCCGGATTGATAATGGAGTGCACCCTAAAAGGTGGACAAATAAATAAAACCTCTCGAAGCTAATTA